>JAAURB010000013.1 GCA_012033335.1 Oscillatoriales cyanobacterium RM2_1_1 | reverse complement strand
TTCCTGGGGGCAAAGCCCCCAGACCCCCCTTCTGTTTGATAATTAATTACAACCATCTACTTATCATCCCTTAGAACCTCTTGTCATCTCTGGTCATTGGTTCTAATTTTGCCTGCTCGTTTCATCCGCCCATAATTTTCTTGCTGTATTGAGGAACAGCCCCTAGGGTCAGTCAACTGAACTAAACTGCCCTGGGCATATCGGTAATCCTGTTGACTTTAGAAGTCATTCAGGAAGCTAGAGCAGGGATCGTTCAAGCAGGCTGATTAAATTTTTCTAACGGCGTATAACAGGGGCAATGGCTATAGCCATCAATTCTGAATGAGATCTTACGAAAAACTACAAGTGTTTTGCTTAAGTAACAAACTATCAAAAAGCGTAAAGCTACCGTCCCCAAATCTAGAAAAATATTGGAAGATCAGAGAAAGACAGATTCAGATTAGTACCTGGGAAACATTGAATCGATCACTCTAAGAGACAACTCTAAGAGACAACTCATGATTCTGCTGTCTTTTGTCTTTGATACTGGAGACATGAATAGAACTTTGCAGTAAGTATGAGTATTGCAGGGGAATACTGCGAAAGTTGGAATGCCTGATTTGTAGGGAAATTTTGGTGATTCCAGCCAGGAAATTATTTTAATTTTAGATCTGAAATCTTAGATCTGAAGTCACCTTTGAGGTATCAGCACATTTGAGGTATCAGCACAGAGTAACGGGAAGTTGGGATTGAAACCGGGTAATGCCAGTCAAAAACTGATCAGAAAGTGATCAGTGTCTGCAGCTTGTCCCTTGAGTTTGTATCAGAAATTCTATGCTAAAAATTCTGCCCTAGAAATTCTGCACCGAAAATATTGAGTCTTAACTGAGGTTCTAAAGGATGAATACCAAAGCCTTTGCCACCATCGACGGGAACGAAGCCGTTGCCCGGGTGGCTTACAAGTTGAACGAAGTCATTGCCATCTATCCCATTACTCCCTCATCTCCCATGGGAGAGTGGTCAGATGCCTGGATGGCCGAAACCCGACCGAACCTCTGGGGAACTGTACCACTGGTGGTGGAGATGCAGAGCGAGGGGGGTGCTGCCGGAGCTGTCCATGGTTCCTTGCAGGCAGGAGCTCTAACCACAACCTTTACAGCGTCCCAGGGCTTGTTACTGATGATTCCCAACATGTACAAGATTGCCGGGGAACTCACCTGCAACGTGATTCATGTAGCGGCCCGATCCCTGGCAGCTCAGGGTTTATCAATTTTTGGCGATCACAGTGATGTGATGGCAGCCCGATCCACAGGGTTTGCCATGCTCTGTTCCAATTCCGTCCAGGAAACCCATGATTTTGCCTTGATTGCTCAAGCGGTTACTTTAGAAACCCGAGTACCATTTATGCACTTTTTCGATGGGTTCCGCACCTCCCATGAAGTGCAGAAGATTGAGCTGTTGGATGATAAAGTATTACGAGCATTAATTCAGGATGACCAGGTTTATCAACACCGCCATCGAGCCCTGACCCCTGATGCACCAGTTCTTCGGGGAACAGCCCAGAACCCCGATATCTACTTCCAGGCTCGGGAAACCGTCAACCGCTTCTATGACAATTGCCCAGCGGTGGTGCAACGAATCATGCACCAGTTCGGAGAATTAACCGGACGACATTATCAACCCTTCCAATATGAAGGAGCCCCCGATGCTGAACGGGTAATCATCTTGATGGGTTCTGGTTGTGAAACCGTGAATGAAACCGTAGATTTTTTCATGGCCCAGGGAGAAAAAGTAGGGGTACTCAAAGTTCGGCTCTATCGCCCCTGGAGTCATTCAATGTTTGTCGATGCCCTGCCAAAAACGGTAAAAGCCCTTGCCGTGTTAGATCGCACCAAGGAACCTGGTGCTTCTGGAGAACCCTTGTATCTGGATGTGATTACGGCTTTAAGTGAAGCCTGGGAGGGGGAAAAACTCAAAGTGGTTGGGGGGCGCTACGGCCTATCCTCCAAGGAATTTACCCCCGCCATGGTCAAGGGGGTGTTTGAGAACCTGGCCCAGGACAAGCCCAAGAATCACTTCACCGTCGGGATTCATGATGATGTTACGCAAACCTCTATTCCCTACGATCCGGAATTTTCTATTGAACCGGAACAGGTGGTACGGGCTATGTTTTATGGTTTAGGGTCTGATGGAACCGTTGGGGCCAATAAAAACTCCATCAAAATCATCGGAGACGATACGGACAACTACGCCCAGGGCTACTTTGTCTACGACTCGAAGAAGTCCGGGGCGGTGACCATCTCTCACCTGCGGTTTGGCCCCAACCCGATTCGCTCGACTTATTTAATCGACCAGGCCAATTTTACAGGGTGTCACCAGTGGAGCTTTGTAGAACGGTTAGAAGTCCTGAAAGCAGTAGCTCCTGGTTCAACCTTCCTGCTCAACAGTCCCTATGGCAAGGAGGAGGTTTGGGAGCAATTGCCTCTAGAATTTCAGGAAGAAATGATTCGCAAGGGCTTGAAGTTCTATGTGATTGATGCCAATCAGGTGGCCCGGGACAGTGGCATGGGAGGTCGAATTAATACAATCATGCAGACCTGTTTCTTCGCCCTGGCAGGGGTTTTGCCCCGGGAAGAAGCGATCGCCCAGATCAAGAAGTCTATCGAAAAAACCTACGGCAAGAAGGGCAAGGAAATTGTCCAGATGAACATTGTGGCGGTGGACAATACCCTGGAGAATTTGCATGAAGTCAATCTCGGCCTCGCTAACAGTGCCCGGCAAATGAGTCCAGCCATTGCCGGGGGAGCCCCTGATTTTGTTCGGGAGGTGGAAGGGGCGATCATCATGGGACGGGGAGATGATTTGCCTGTGAGCCAATTGCCCTGTGATGGCACATTCCCCACGGGAACCGCCCGCTGGGAGAAGCGCAATATTGCCCAAGAGATTCCAGTCTGGGATCCGGAAGTCTGTGTGCAATGTGGCAAGTGCATTATGGTCTGCCCCCATGCAGTGATTCGGGGCAAAGCCTACGATATCAGTGCCCTGGAGAACGCTCCCGAAACCTTCAAGTCTATTGATGTCAAAGATCGGGAATTTTCGGGTCAGAAATTTACCATTCAGGTGGCTCCGGAAGATTGTACGGGATGTGGAATTTGTGTTGATGTCTGTCCGGCTAAAAACAAATCCATGGCTTCCCGCAAAGCGATCAACATGGAACCCCAGACTCCCCTGCGAGAAGCCGAAAGCACCAATTGGGACTTCTTCCTGAACCTGCCCAACCCCGACCGTCGAGGCCTGAACCTGGAACGGATGCGCCAGCAACAGTGGCAGGAGCCTTTATTTGAATTTTCGGGAGCCTGTGCCGGATGTGGAGAAACCCCTTATATCAAGCTGGCCACTCAATTGTTTGGCGATCGCATGTTGATTGCCAATGCCACAGGCTGTTCCTCCATCTACGGTGGCAACCTGCCGACAACTCCCTATACTGTCAATGCCGAGGGCCGTGGCCCTGCCTGGTCGAATAGTTTATTCGAGGACAACGCCGAGTTTGGTTTGGGATTCCGGCTTTCAATTAACAAACAGACAGAGTTTGCCCGGGAACTGGTACAAAAAGTTGGGGGAATTCTGGGGGATGAATTGATCAACCAGATTCTCCAGAATCCTCAAACGTCAGAAGCGGACATCTATGAACAGCGGCAGTGGGTCGCCCAACTCAAGGAACAACTACAAAAGGAACAACTACAAAACGTAGAGGGGAATGAGGTTAAACAATTGCTCAGTCTCGCCGATTACCTGGTGAAAAAATCTGTCTGGATCGTGGGGGGAGATGGCTGGGCCTATGACATTGGCTATGGCGGCCTAGATCACGTTCTGGCCAGTGGTCACAACGTTAATGTTCTGGTTCTCGACACAGAAGTCTACTCCAATACCGGAGGTCAGGCTTCTAAAGCCACCCCCCGAGCGGCTGTAGCCAAGTTCGCCGCCGGGGGCAAACCCGCTCCGAAGAAAGATCTAGGATTAATTGCCATGACCTACGGAAATATTTATGTTGCTAGTGTGGCCATGGGGGCTCGGGACGAACACACCTTGAAAGCCTTTCTGGAAGCGGAAGCCTATGATGGCCCGTCATTGATTCTGGCCTACTCCCACTGCATTGCCCATGGAATCAATATGGCCACCGCCATGAGCCATCAGAAAGATGTGGTTGAAAGCGGTCACTGGTTGCTCTATCGTTACAATCCTGATCTGGCACTAACCGGAAAAAATCCCCTGCAATTGGATTGTCGCTCCCCCAAAAAGTCAGTGGAGTCCTTCATGTATCAGGAAAATCGGTTCAAGATGCTGACCAAGAGCAAACCCACCGAGGCTAAACAATTACTTCAGCAAGCTCAAGCTGATGTTGACCATCGTTGGGCCATGTATCACTACCTGGCCAACCGCACCCTGGACACCCCAGAAGCCCTTCAAGGTAATGGTCATGCTGATGAATAGGCGCGATCGCCCTGACCAAAGCCATCCCCTCTAGCCAGATTTGGGGAATCTCTAGAACCGGCAATTTCCACATTCCACATTCACATCTAAACCTGGAGCACACCCATGGACTTGAGTACTACTTACCTCGGCTTAAACCTCCGCACCCCTATCGTTCCTTCCGCTGCAATTCCCCTGTCTGAGGAAGTGGACATGATCAAGCGACTTGAAGATGTCGGGGCATCCGCCGTTGTCCTGCACTCCCTATTTGAGGAGCAACTGCTCCGGGAGAAATTTGAGCTCCACCATCATATGGAGTATGGCACCGAAAGCTTTGCCGAAGCCCTGTCTTACTTTCCTGAACCCGACGAGCTTCATACTGGGCCAGAGATTTACCTGGAACATATCCGTCAGGCCAAAACCGCAGTCAATATTCCGATCATTGCCAGTCTGAATGGATTTTCCCCTGGGGGGTGGGTTGAGTATGGGCGGCTGATGCAGGAGGCTGGAGCCGATGCGATTGAGCTAAACCTCTACTATGTTCCGACAGACTTTGATCGCACTGGAGCCGAGATTGAAGACGATTATCTGACAACCGTTCGGGAGGTGCGGGCGGAAGTGACAATTCCCCTTACCCTCAAACTCAGTCCCTTTTTCAGCAATACCGCTAATATGGCGAAACAGTTATCGGAGGCTGGAGCCAATGGATTGGTCATGTTTAACCGCTTCCTCCAGCCCGATATTGATCCAGAGGAATTGACTGCTCACCCGGCTTCCGTTCTCAGCAATCATCACGATATGCGATTGCCCATGCGCTGGATTGCCATTTTATACGGTCGAGTTGAGGTGGATCTGGCGGCAACCGGCGGGATTCAGCGGGGAATTGATGGGATCAAAATGTTGATGGCTGGGGCTAAAGTTACCCATGTTTGCTCTGCGCTGCTACGCCATGGCGTAGACCACATTCGGGTAATGGAGTCAGAGATGAATCACTGGCTAGAGGAGCATGAATATGAATCAGTTCAACAGATGATCGGTTCCATGTCTCAGCTTCATTGTCAGGACGAATCCGCCTATGAACGGGCCCAATACATGAAGGCCATTACGTCCTACAGGGCAGACCATACTCTGGTTTAGGACTGTTTGTCGTCAGGGTCTAAATCACTCTTGAAGATCAAGTTAAATTCTTCTGGTTCCCTGTAAACCAGTGCTTAACTAAGAATCGCTATTCCTCAACACTCAGGCATCTGAACTCAAGATCTGGAGAAAACTATGGTTTTGAATCTTTACGTTACAGCGATTGAGTCAGGAGGAGGTCGCTCCCTAATTCTCTTGGGAGTCATGGAAATTTTATCAAAACGAATTGGTAAACTCGGATTTTTTCGTCCAGTCATCCATTCCAGTCACAAAGATCCAGCCATTGAATTAATCCAGAGTCGTTATCCGATGACGGCTTCCTATGAAGCTCAATATGCCCTGACCCATGAGGAAGTTCAACATTTTGTCGCCGCAGGCAAACAGGATGAACTCAGCCAGATCGTTCTAGAGAAGTACAAAGCCCTGGAGCAACAATGCGATTTTGTTTTGTGTGCAGGGACAAATTCTGAAGAGATTACCGCTGCCTTTGAGTTTGACTTTAATGCTCGGATTGCCAAGGAACTGGGTGCACCCGTTCTGATTGTGGCCAGTGGTCAGGAAAAAACTCCTGAAGACGTAGTCGATACGGTACGGGCCGGACGGGAAGCTCTGATAGAGGAGGGTTGCGCGATCTCTGCTACCCTGATCAACCGGGCCCATCCGGCAGAGGTCGAATTAATCCAGCAAACCCTTGGGGCCATCTGGCAAGAGGAAGACCCAATCTTTGTGATTCCAGAGGAGGCCAGTCTCTGGAAACCCACCATCCGGGAAATTGCCCAAGCCCTGGATGCTGAACTGATTCATGGAAATCAGGCTCATCTGAGTCGGGAAGTCCAGAACTTTAAGGTCGCCGCCATGCAAATGCCCCACTTTCTCGAACATATCGAGGAGGGCAGCCTAGTGATCACACCAGGCGATCGCACGGATATTTTAGTAGCCTGCCTGACGGCATTCCTATCCGATGCCTATCCAAACGTTGCTGGAATTGTGCTCACGGGGGGACTGACCCTCGACCCTGCTGTTCAGAAACTCGTGGATGGCTTTACCCAGTGGACTGTACCCATTTTACAGTAAAAGCTGATACCTATGGAGTAGCCTCCCAGGCCAGTCGAGTTCAAGCCCAGATTACCGCAGAAACCCCCCGAAAAATTGCGGCGGCCTTGGGGTTATTTGAAGCCCATGTGGATGCCGAAAAACTTGGAAATCGGCTTTCGGCTTCCTGTTCCAGTCGCGTTACCCCATTGATGTTTGAGTATGCTCTGGTGGAGCGGGCTAAGGGGGATAAAAAACATATTGTTCTACCGGAAGGCACCGAGGAGCGGATTCTGCGGGCCAGTGAAATTTTGCTACAGCGAGGAGTGGTTAATTTGACCTTACTGGGGCCAGACCATGAAATTCGCCAGAAAGTTGCGGCGTTGGGACTGAACCTGAAGGGGGCTCAGATCATCGATCCGGCCCAGTCTGATTGGCTAGAGGACTATGCCCAAACCTACTATGAGCTACGAAAACATAAGGGAATTAACCTGGACTGTGCCCGTGATGTGATGCATGATGTTAGCTATTTTGGCACGATGATGGTCTACAAAGGAGTCGCAGACGGGATGGTGTCCGGTTCGGTACACACCACGGCCCATACAATTCGTCCTGCGTTTGAATTTGTTCGAACCCAGCCCGGGTGCTCGATTGTATCCAGCGTATTTTTGATGTGTTTGAGCGATCGCATTTTAGTGTACGGAGACTGTGCCGTGAATCCCAATCCCGATCCCCAACAACTCGCCGATATTGCTATCAGTTCCGCTGAAACTGCTAAAACCTTTGGGGTTGAGCCCTTCGTTGCTCTATTGTCCTATTCCACCGGGGAGTCAGGTCATGGGGAAGATGTGGACAAAGTTCGGGAAGCCACCCAGATTGCCCGCCGCCAAAGACCCGATCTCAAAATTGAGGGGCCAATCCAATATGATGCCGCCATTGATGAAAGTGTTGCTCGAACCAAGCTCCCCGACAGTGAAGTGGCGGGCCATGCCACGGTGTTTATCTTCCCAGACTTGAATACGGGCAACAACACCTATAAAGCGGTGCAGCGGGCGGCCCATGCTGTGGCTATCGGCCCAGTACTCCAGGGATTGAAGAAACCTGTGAATGATCTCAGCCGGGGCTGTACCATTCCTGACATTGTTAATACCGTAGCGATTACTGCGATTCAGGCCCAGAATATGGCAACTAATATGACAACCCCAGGGTTAAACGCTGCATAAAACATGGGTATTAACGTAGGTAGCTCGATGCAATCACTACTGGACGCAATTAAGAAGATTGATGGGGGGATGAAGGAGCAGTGCCTCCTTTCATTTATTAATTAATTAATTACAACCACTAACTTAATTGTTCCGCCTTGAGCGGGAATTTTTCCCCAGGGAACCCTGGGGAAAACGAAAACGGGAGGGAGCAATCGGGTTTGATATGATGAAAGGACTAGCAGTCCTGATTCCTGATCGGCTCATATTGGCTGCTCATCCCCACCTCCGCCGGAATGGTTGCTACTTTCATATCAGGCTATGTCCCATGATCATGAATCCTTAATTGAACCAGCAGTTCAGTTCTTGACCGAACCTTTGATCGAATTGAAAGGGGTGAGTAAATCCTTTGGTCGCAATCTGATTCTGAATAAGGTTGACCTGAAAATTTATCCCAAGCAAGCCCTGGGAATTATTGGCCCCTCTGGAACTGGGAAGTCAACGATTCTCCGGATTATTGCAGGGCTACTTCCCCCCGATGAAGGGGAAGTCTATATTATGGGCAAAAAACGGACGGGATGGGTAGATGACTTATCGGATCCGATTGGGATTGGTATGGTCTTTCAGAATGCCGCTTTATTTGATTCCCTCACGGTTCGGGAAAATGTTGGATTTCTCCTGGATCAACACACCCGGCTCTCCCCCACGGTGATTCAGCAACTCGTTGAGAAAAATCTAGAGATGGTGGGGCTCAAAGATATTAGCGATCGCTATCCCGCTGAACTATCCGGCGGAATGCGAAAACGGGTTAGCTTTGCCCGAGCGATCATGCCCAACCCAGAAAATCCTGCCGACAATCCCGCTGTGATTCTCTACGATGAGCCCACGGCGGGGCTTGATCCGATTGCCTCAACAGTGGTAGAAAATTTAATTCGCCAATTGCAGCAGGAAGGGGGTGGAGGAGGAACCTATGCCATCGTTACCCATGTTCACAGTACAATTCGCAGTACCGCTGACAGGGTGATTTTGCTATATCAGGGTCAGGTGCAATGGAGTGGCACAGCAGCGGAGATTGAAACAACGGACAGCCCGATTGTTCAACAGTTCATGAGTGGCAGTTTGAATGGGCCCATTCAGATTGTTAATGCCTAGGGGCCTTGAGGGGTAGATCGTTAAATTGATTGAATCCTGAGATCCCCCCTTAAGGCAAAATTCTCCGATCAACAGCGGATTAGAGTGGCTATGATAAGAATAGGAGGTTCAGTCACAGTAAAGTCAACGAAGCCGTAATTTTTTCTGACTGTAGAATGAATTACTGAGTTTAAAAAACCAGAATCAAGTGACATCATTTTTCTGGCCGTTATCTGGATCTCCCTTGCCGCAATAACTTTCAGACTAATGTTCTTCAGGAAACTCTCAAACCAGCACACTATTAACCCAATGGTCGTCCTTCGAGTTTCAATCGAAATCTGCTAATTTAAACTTGTTACGGCCATTCAAGTTAATGGTAAAGGGTTATCGATAGATTGACGATTTCAATCAGCTTGCCGTAGTTCTGGAATCCTGGAATTAATCCCTGCAGCAGGGGATAACAGTTAATTGGTTTTGGTTTATCGTTATGGGAGATTGTTAGCATCCGAGTCTCAAGCTTACAGTAGGTTATTAAGGATGGGAGCATGCGATCGCGAGCCGTTCGAGAAGGATCAGTGGGATTACTTGCCTTGGTCGCTTTTGGTATATTTAGTCTTGGTGCGCTTTGGCTGAGAGGCTTAAGTCTTTCAGGTCAAAGCTATGAATTCAGACTCGAATTTGGCGATGCTACGGGTCTGCAAATCGGCACTCCAGTGCGATACCGGGGTGTTAATGTGGGTCGAGTTGTAGCAATTCGACCCCAAACCAATACGGTGGATGTTTCCGTAGAGGTCAGCCCAGCAAATCTGGTTATTCCTCGGGACGTAGACATTCAAATTAACCAAACAGGACTTTTGAGTGAAGGGTTTATTGATCTGATGCCCTCAGAAGCTCCCCTTCCTGAAGCCAGTTTGGCCGCCAATCCCCTCAGCTCAAGCTGTCCTGAAACAATCATCTGTGATGGAACGCAATTGCAGGGAAAGAGCGGGGTCAGTATCACGAGGCTGCTGCAATCCATGCAAGAATTTAGCGATCTCTATGGGGATCCAAAATTATTTGCCAGTATCAATACCGCAGTCAATAATACGGCGATCGCGCCCAGGAAGCTACCAAGCTAACTGGAAAAATCGCTGGTTTTGTAGACACCACCCAGACAGAAATTCAGGATCTCAGTCGTTCTCTCGAGGCCGGGATTAATGTTTTTTCTACTGAAGTGACTTCTCTTTCAAGCTCTCTGGAGCAATCTACAGGGGAAATTACTCAAGCTGCCGTCGAATCGAGCAAATCCGTCAACCAGATCGCCATGCAAGCTGGGGAGATTGGCAATGAGGTGGAATCTTTGATTGTCAGCAATCGAGACAGTATCGTTTCAACCTTGGACGGGATTAACCAGACAACCCAGGAATTGGGTCGGGCGATCGCCAGCTTAACCCCTCTGATTACTCAAATTGAACAGAGCAATGTAGTATCTAACCTGGAAACTGTTTCATCTAACGCAGCAGAAGCCTCCTCCAATCTGCGGGATTTATCCAAGGCCGTCAATGACCCAGCCAATGTGATCCTGCTAAAACAAACCCTGGATTCAGCCCGGGCCGCACTCCAGAATATTGAAAAAATCACCGCTGATCTAGACGATCTCACAGGAGATCCGCAATTTCGCGACAGTTTACGAAATTTAATTAAGGGATTGGGCAATATTTTAGCCTCAACTGAGACTTTAGAAGGGCAAATCTCTGAAGTACAGGATTCTGAAGGCCCGGCAACCTATACGGTTCTGCCACAGTTGAGCTTAACAGAGCTTGATCAACCTCTTGATCTGGTACTTTCAAAACCAGAGGAAAAGTCAGAAACTCAAACCCATTTTTAGTGTTAAGAGTTGGTATGAGATGAGATTTTGTAGTTCAGATCAGACACTAAAAGGGGGTGCATCGCACCCCCTTCTATCATTAAGATTATCTTGCCTGATGCAGTAACCCACAATCAACAGCGGGGATTACTTTTCGAGGGTAATCTTTGCTACCATTCCAGCTCCCCGATGGGGCTGGCAATAATATTCATAGGTTCCTGCTGGCATATCATCAGTAAATGCTACTTTGAAATCCTCACCAGGTCTATTCAGCAATTGCTGATGGGAGAGGCTCTCTGCAACCTCTGCGCTAGGAGCCTTGCTCTTGTCAAAGACAACATTGTGGGGAGGGAGCTTGTTATTGACAAAGTCAACAGTATCTCCGGGCTTGACTGTCAGGGTTTTGGGCTCAAACGCCAACATTCCTTTATCACTCCCCATTTTAACCGTGTAGTCTGCCGCTGAAGCTGGAGCAGCATTTAACAAAAAGCTACTGGCTACCAGTAGAACCACAGATAAGCTCACAGCAACTCGCTTAGCAATAGACAGAATAGAACGCATCTTTTCCTCTCTGGATAATTTTAAACTGACAACAACTTTGAAAAACCAAAATTCTTGGCCGTCTCAACATCTTTGAACCCTGAACTATTCAGGAAAATCTTTAAAACGACACTGTGTCTTAGTTTACCACATATTGATTCAGGTCACTATTCTCAAGCGGCTGCTAGCTTGCAACTAGGCAGTCTGAATCCCGCTTGAGATAGTGTAAGAACGTCTCAAGGGTTTCTGACTTGAGCCATCCTTTCTGGACGGCCAGCTCCCCAAATTTCAGTTTTCGATGGGGTTGTTCTGTCAGGATTGTATTGATTTGTGCTTCATTCAGGAGCTTCGCCGCTTTGAGATAGTGCCCTAGGGGATAGGTCTGCGTATTTTTGGAAAGCTGGGGTAACTGATCGGCAAAAAAATCGATGGTTTCTTGGGGAAGCCATCCCTGACCTGCAACAATTTCCCCTAGTCGCATGTCTGCTTGGGCTTGGGTCACTAGGGCTAAATCAAGCTGCTTTGAGGTGATCAGACCCGCTTCTTCCAGAAGATTACCCAATAATGGTTTACGTCCCAAACGATCAGATGGAATCCGAGGGGAATTCTGAGAAAAGTAAGGGACAGCGTACCAATTGAGCTTTTGCTGCAAAATCAGCCAGACAAAGGGCAAATCATCGAACAGGTAACGTCTCCACAACCGTCCCGGTTCAATGGATAGGCGAAATAACCATTCTAATCCTGCCTCGCTGATCCATTTGGGCGATCGCGGTTTTTCTCCGGCCTCAAAGTCAATGGTTGCCCCAACTGCCAGAATCGTCTTAATCCGAGTCAAATATTTACGATGCCGAATAATCCATTTTTCCTGCTTGGGCGATCCCAGCCCAACTGCTAGAACTGTTGCCTCTGAGCGGTTCACCCGATCAATAATCCGTTGACATTCAGCTTTATCATGCTCAAATCCGAAGGGCGGAGAGTAGCAGTCCACAACCATCTCTCGACCCACCAATTGATTAATTTTTTGTTGGGCTTTCGGGGCGACTCCCTCCGCTGCACCCAGGAGAAAAATCCTGGTGTTTTCGCAATTGCGAAAATAATGATAGAACGCCGGAAATAAGTCAGAGCCAGAGATTTTCTCCGGAATAGACTGCCCCAAAACCTGAGCCGCATAATATAAAACTTTGCTATCACAGACTCGATAGTCTGAATATTGATAGATGTCATAAAACTCCCGGTCTTTTTGGAGTTTCATCACATGGTCAACATTGGGGGTAAAAACTACCCCGCCTCGGCTGCCCAGTTGCTCGAGGAGTTCTCCTAGAGAGATTTCATCAATCGAAACATTGAGAATCTTAGTTGTTTTCATCGTTCATAACCCATAACAAACTCTCAGACAAACCGCATCAGTCAGCCCGTCAATTGGCCAAACATCAAAACAATTTTCCGGGGCGAGAGAGCCCTTGAAAAATTCCTATAGTCTTCCCAATAGCATTCACGGTTCAGAACGTTGTCTAGAATGCCATTTAGAATGTCACCATGAATAATCTCTTAAGCTATGCACCGTAGGTGATCCTTACCAGTCAACAGCTATAGCTACACCTGAATCTGGATAAGTCTCTGGAATTGACCCACAAACCACACTTATTTTAACGCTTATTCTGGCACTTATTTCAGCACTTTAAGTAGCCAGAAATGACCTGGAGTTTATCTTAATCAGATCTAACAGTCAGTTCAAACCCGGTCTTATAAAGTTTCTGTAAAGAATGGCAGTTTGTAATGATGCGTCCTCCATCCATGGGGGCCAGCTTCAGAATGCATTCGTTTCATAAATTTTCGATACTCACTGATAGGGACAGTAGTGCATTGGAAATGCCTTTCTATGACTCGTCTGTTCCCCAATCCAGAACCCTGCAGTTCTCCCCTGCTTCCGTTAAACTCAAGGCAAACTATTGTGAGTTTGTCTCAATACCAATGCTCGGAGTATTCCAGGAAGGGGAACTGTATGGATGAACAACTATTAAAACTGATCCATGAATTATCTCAGTCCGAACCTGCCAGTTCTCACCGTCGGAAATGCTTTACCCGACTGATCATAATGATTCAGCGGCATCCCAATCTTTATCGCTCCCAGCACAAAGATTATCCTGAGGCCCTCAACCTCACTTGGGAATGGGCATTCAAAAATATTGACCAGTTTGATGTCGATAAGCTCAACACTCATTCTGACTCAATTGTGAAGGGCTTTATCGTCTGGATCAACGGTTATCTTTACTGGCGAGTTCGGGATTTGTTTTTCCCTGATTCTAAGTATCAGCGGGAGATTTCCCTGGATAAGTCAATTGCAGGGGAACCCACCGATTCCCTCACCTTGGGTGATCTATTGCCCAGTCGATTTTTGAACGATCTCGAGGATCTGGTGGAACGGGAACAACAAGAAAACCGCCATCGTTTAGGAGAGACCATCTGGGACTACATTGAGCGAGATCCAGAGCACCAATTGAGAGCTTGCCACCTGAGAAATCATCCTGATTGCAGTGCTCAAGTGTTAGCCATTCGGCTGTTGCTCCGGGATCCTCCCCAGCGGATCCGAGACATTGCCCGGGAGTTTGAGGTGAGTGATCAGACCCTTTATAGCCATTGGAAGAAAAAATGCTTGCCCCTGCTGCAAGAGATTGTGCACCGTCTTGAGTAACGTTTTTTTAAGTAACGTTTTTTGATCATTGACCCTAGTTAACTGTTGGAGATGTTTAACCATGAGCTCAACCCAGTCCCCGGCCCTAGTTGTTTTATTAGACCAGCACGCCCATACCTTTGCAAAGCGGTTTGCAGCGGAACAGGTCAACCCTCAAAAAGGCAAGCAGGTTTATCTGAATACCCTGGCAGTCTACACCGTTCATTCCTATTTAAAATGGTTAGAGATTAAAACCAATTTAGATCAGGCAGATAGCTGGAATTCAGGGTTGCGGGCCGCCTTTAATGTTGCGGATTTGGTCTTACCCGAGATTGGTAAGCTGGAATGTTGCCCCGTTTTGTCTGGAAATGAAATCTTAGTGATCGATGAATTGGGGGAAGATCGAATTGGCTATGTGGCGGTGCAATTCAGTGAAGATTTAAATCAAGCGGAGCTTTTGGGGTTTGTTCCGGCTAGAAAGCTCTCCCAAACGGCCAGATCCATGCCGTTGGGAAACTTATCTTCCTTAGAGGAACTAATTGATACTATTGACTGGCACAAACGCTGGGCCAGACTCTGGCATATCCTGAAGGATTGGCAACCGCCAGAGTCCCTGCAATCTCTGGGAAATCAACTGAACCCTGGCCCATTCTCTCCGGTGCGGACGGCATTGACTCGTGATGCTACCGCTGAACGCAGTATTACCCGAGGCAAATTAGTCACGCTAGCATCCGCCTCTAGGATTACAGATGAGACCTCCACCGATACTCTGGTAAGGAATGACCAAAATCTGATACTGACTTTGAGCGTGATTGATCGGGCTTTTGAGGAGATTGATATTAGACTGCGAGTTTGCCGCCCCGATGGCAATATAGAACACCTGCCCTCTGGCCTGCAAATTGCCATCATTGATGAGACTGGAACCTCCCAAATGACCGCAACATCCCGGGAGGCTGACAGTTGGATGCAGTTGGAGTTTAGCTGTAAGCCCCAAGAGAAATTTAGCGTTCAGATGAATCTGGGTGACCAAACAATCACTGAGCAATTTGAGGTTTGAGGTCATGGCAATCTTATCTCGTTCATCCCTCTCACCATCCAATACATCCCCAACCATAATCAAACTCGTCCTGCTGTGGAACAGTAATAAATCTCAGTTTCGGGCTCGATTGATGACCAATGACGGCAGTTTCAATTCTCGCAGTGGTTTTTTGCCCCGGATCCCCCCGGAACTGGAAACTGTTTTGAGCAATTGGCGACAGGTTTACTACGATATTCCGCAAGTCCGCCTCAAAACGAAGGGCGTAGTTCATGGTTCCTGTGCTAATGCCAACAATCAGGCAAAAGCTAATTCAACTCAAATTAAAGCCATTCTGAATCTCTGGCTAGAGGGTAATGATCCGACTTGGCAACCCATTCGAGAAAGCCTGATCAAAGCGTCAGGTCAACTGGGAGAATCGGTACATTTACTGGTGGAAATCGAAGATCAAGATGAAAATGGTCAGCTTCAACCTCTTTCCCCAGTGCTGCGACGGTTGCCGTGGCAGGAGTGGAACCTGTTCAAGCAGCACTTTCCCCAGGCTGAGGTAATTCTACAAGTTGAGGGGAATAATAGCGGCCTGAAATCCCCTCAGCCCTGGCCCAAGCCCAGAATTCTGGTGGTGTTTGGGGACAATGAAGGGATTGATCTGACTCCAGATCGACAGGTGGTTCAACTTCTAAAACAGCAGGGGGCCGAGGTAAGACTTCTGGAGCAACCGGATTACGATGAACTATCCGAGGCGCTCCGATCCGAACTGGGATATCACCTGTTTGTGTTTTCGGGTCATAGCCGCAGTGATGATCACGGTGGGATTGGTTGGTTGGAACTCAGCCCAAATCGTTCCCTGGAAATTCAGGGTGATGCCTTTATTCGGGCCTTTAGCAGGGCAGTTTCCCAGGGTTTGCAGGTGGCCATTTTTAATTCCTGTGATGGGATTGGACTGGCGAATCAACTGGCAAAAATTGGCTTACCCCGCAGTATTGTCATGCGGGAAGTGGTGCCCAACGAAGTTGCCGCCAGTTTCTTGAAATACTTTTTCCAGGAGTTTGCCGGAAAACAGCGGGGACTTGTCCCTGCGTTTCATCAGGCGAGAGAACAACTAGCAGACTGCCATTACGATAGTCCCTATCCTGGGGCCACCTGGCTACCAATGCTCTGTATGCAGGATGCCGTGGCAGCCCAGCCCCTATTCTGGAAGGATTTTATCCTGCAGAAGTCCTCGTTTAGATTGCTAAAGGTTTTGGGATTCGGGATTTTAACGCTGGCTTTGTCGGGTTTAGCCTATTGGGGATTGCGGTCGAAGTCTCTGATCGCGCCAACTACAATTTCTTCTCCAGAATCAAGCCAGACGATTAATCAACTGATCAGTCAGGGAGAAAGATTGCTGATTTCAGAGAATACCAACCCCGCCAAAGAAGCCGGTATACAAGCCTATTTGGCCAGAGATTATGGTAAGGCCATAGAACAGTTTAGACAGGCTTTATTAGAGAATAGAAATGATCCGGAGAGCTGGATTTATTTAAACAATGCGATCGCCGAGCAAAAATTTTCAATGAATATCGGTAGGTTGCAAAAAATTGCTCTCAGCGTGCCAATTACCGATGAGGTTAATGCAGCCCAAGAAGTATTGCGAGGAGTCGCTCAAGCTCAAAGTAGATTCAATTGTAATCTCCCTGAACTTATTCAAACCATTGAAAATTTCAAACCCCACTTCCTTGTTCTGGAGGAAATGGAGGTACATTTTTGCAGGTTGTCATTGGAGATGATCAATATACTCCGGCAACGGCTGAGAAAATCGCCCAAGCTTTTATCGAAGATTCTAGTATTCTTGGGGTTGTGGGTCATTTTTCCAGCGATATGAGCCTAAGAGCTGGGGATTTGTATGGAAAAAATGGCCTCGTTGCAATCTCTCCCACTAGCACCTCGGTACAGCTATCCAACTTTAATTCCTTTGTATTTCGGACTGCTCCGAGTGACAAATTTGCTGCAGAAAATCTCTACAATTATTTAAAAATCCATTCTGGGGAGTTTTCAAATGTTGCAGTTGCTAATGTTCCTGGTAATTCTTATAGCGAATCTTTGGTTCAAGAATTTGAGAGAAGTTTACCAACTCCATTTGTTTATCGATGTGATTTAAGTCGGGGAGATTTTAGTGCTGCGGAATGCGTTAAAATGGCTCAAAAAAATGGTGCAGAAGTTTTTTTACTGGTTCCAGCTACGGATCAAACGCTCTCAGCAGCTATTCGGATTATCACCTACAACCAAGGCGATATCAAACTGTTAGGGGGGGATGCTGTTTATAACGTGAGAGTGCTCAAAGATGCCGGAAAGGAATCTATTAAGGGGGACTTGGTGATTTCTATTCCCTGGCATCGTACTCTGGATTCTGAATTTGCAAATCAAGCTCAAGTTTTTTGGCAAGCCCCAGTGAATTGGCGTACTGCTACAACTTATGATGCGGCCCAAGCTTTAATTAATGCTCTGAATCAATGTGGAAAAAGTTGTAGTCGGCGACAGGTACAGCGCATACTTTCGAGCCCTGATTTCTTAGCCCTAGGGGCTACCGGAACTGTAGAATTTGAACTTTCTGGTGATCGCAAATTAACTGCTGATCATCAGCTAGGGATATTAGTCCAGGTCCGGCCCGATTCAACCGAAAATTCAGCCGATGGATACAGCTTTGAATTATTAGAAAAGTAAACTGTAAAGTTTGTTTTAGGAAGTTAGATTTTTTTTAAAATGCTTGGAAAAACATCAGTTTTCCTAGGAATTTTCATAGTAAACTAGAAATGGAAGTTGATCAGAAAAAGCTTCCGGAACCCTAAGATGACCAATGTCGATTTTGACTGACTCCGGGCTTATAAACCTACCTTCTACTATGCTTATCATCTATCTTGTATGGAAACCATCCGGCTCAAACTTAGGCGTTCTCTAAATACAGGATTTCTAGTCACCCTCTACTATCAAAATAAGGAAATTGAGGGGTTTTTACCCCTGCCTCCGAAAGCACTGCAGATCTCCTTTGATTCCTGGCAATGTGCCTATCGGGATCTATCAGCGGTGCGTCAGCAAGCCGATTTTCGCCTGACTCCCCAGAAGATTGAGTTTGGCTGTTCGTTAACTGCCGTTCAAGACATCAAAACCCATTTGAATCACTGGCTCAATGCCAATAGTTCCGGGTGGCAAACCATTCGAGACTGTCTGGTGCAGATCTCGGCCCGGTTTCAGCACCAGGATACTTCGATTATTCTAGATGCCAAGGAATCCGAACTGCGTCACCTACCCTGGCAGGAATGGAACCTGTTCGAGCAATACTATCCCAAAGCTGAGGTGGTTTTGAGCGCGATCAAGACCACCTCAGCTACCCAGGCAACCCCCCACCCCAAAAGCCGCCATGCCCGAATTTTAGTGATTGTGGGTCAGAGTGACGGGATTAATACGACCGCCGATCTCCAGGTGATTCAGAAGTTGGAAACGGCGGGGGCAGAGGTGGTGGCTTTGATTCAACCCAGTCGCCAGACCCTCTGTGAAGCCCTTTGGGATGATCGGGGATATCATATTTTGATTTATACCGGCCATAGCAGTAGTGATCAAACAGGAAAAATTGGCTGGATTGATCTGAATGGTCAGGAAAGGTTGAGCATTGAAGACTTCCGGGATGCTTTAAAAGAAGTTATTGGCAATGGGTTACAACTGGCCATTTTTAATTCCTGTGATGGCCTGGGACTGGCTTATCAACTGGCAGAACTCAACCTGTCTCAATGCATTGTGATGCGAGAACCCGTGCCTGATTCTGTCGCCGTGGATTTCTTCAAATATTTCTTCAAAGAATTTACTCAAAATTACTCGTTGCTCACGGCAGTCCGTCGGGCCAGGCGACAACTTGAACCCTTTAAATCCAGCTATCCCGGGGTTATATGGTTGCCGATTTTATGTTTGAAACTGGGGACGGTTCCCGTAACCTGGAGTGGGATCAATTCCAGGCCCAAGCCTCGGATTCCGCCTCTCCCCCCCCAACCCCGGCTTCCGGATCAATCCGCTATTCCATTCGCCACTCCGCCCTCGACTCAATCTGGAATGTCTGTTCAGATACCGATGCAGCCTCTGCCGTTGCGTTCATCAAGCCAGGGTCAGGCTTTAGCCCAGGTCTTCAGCCTGAGAGCCAACTGGTACAATCCCCTGTTGGGATTGCTGCTGATCGGGATACTTGGTCTGGGGATTGGTTTGGGACTTGATCGGTTGATTTGCCAGTGGAATCCGACCCGGTGCGATCGCTCCCCAGCCCGATTTGTTGAGTCGATCCCTGACTCTGGAGTCACCACCCTGAAATCCGTAGAAACTCTACCTGGAGTCTGGCGCTACAGCGGCAGTACCGCCTGGGCTGCCATTCGTAAGACCGTGGATCAGGCGATTCGGCAGGCCCATCCCGATTTCAAGCTGACCTATATTTCCCATCCAACCCAACCCCCCGGTTCAGGCATGGGGATTCAGATGGTATTGAATGGGCAACTGTCCTTTGCCCAATCCTCCCGCCCCCTGGAGGATCAGGAATACAAAATGGCCGAGCAGCGGGGATTCCAGCTCAAGCAAATTCCGGTGGCTATTGATGGCATTGTGGTAGTGGTTCACCCTGACTTGGCGGTGAAAGGGCTGACCCTGGCACAGCTTACAAATATCTACACCGGCAAAATCACCAACTGGGGGGAGGTTGGGGGCCCGGATCTGCCGATTGTGCTCTATGCGTCTCCGAAAGGGAGCGGTTCTCCGATGTTTATGCAACAGAATTTATTTGCCCCCGGCGAAACCTTCAGCCCCAATTTGATCCGGATCAATACCCCAACGGAAGCCATTAATAAAATTGGCCGCGATCGCCAGAGTCGCGGGGGGATTTATATGGCAACCGCTACGAATCTGGTGGGTCAGTGTTTGGTGAAACCGTTGCCTCTGAGCTTTCAGGCGGGTCAAGAGTTTGTCACCCCCTACCTGGGAACCATGGCCTCTCCAACTACCTGTCTGGAGCAACCCAATCAGATCAATCATCAAGCCTTTAGAATCGGGCAATATCCCCTGACCCGGCGGCTATTTGTGATTATCAAACAGGATAGTCAACTAGATCAAAAGGCAGGGGAAATCTATACAGAACTTCTGCTCACCGATGAAGGCCAACGGTTAATTCAGGAGTCAGGATTTACCCCGATTCGGAGCCCAGCGGCGGAGAATTCTCGTTTCAATTCTATTAAAACTATTCAGATTCCTGAACTGTTACTCAGATCAATCATTCCTTAATACATCACCCTAAATATGCTAATTGCAAAACTTGAAATTGATGGTAATTCGGAACAAGGTTATCGACTGAGTTTGGCTGCCATTGGGGCCGAACACTTCGAGTCTAAAAAAGCCAATCTACCAGAATTACCCCCTCAGTTAAATTTATCATTTCAGTCCTGGAGAGGGGATTATTGTGATTTAGAGCCAGTGCGGAGAATGAGCCGCCTCCAGCCCAAAGAAATTGTGATCAAACCCCAATCAGATCAGCCCGTAGTCACCCGTTATTCCAGCATTCAGGCTCGAAATCAGGTCAAACAAAGCCTGAATGAATGGTTAAATTCTGGCAGTGATAGTCGCTGGCAACGCCTGCGAGAAGAGTTAATTCTGTTGCTCAGCCGCTCACAAGGGCCAGATGAAGAAATCAGACTACTTTTAGATGATGAAAACTTGCACCTCTGTCTCTACCCCTGGCAGGAATGGGAACTCTTAGAATCCCGGTTTCCCCAAACTGAAATTGCCCTGCGAATTCGAGGCAAAGGCTCTGACCCAATCAAGCCCATTATCAAAGCCCCAAAAGCCAGAATCTTGCTCGTAGAAGGGGGTAACGGCGGGTTGAATACCCATCTTGATGTAGAAGTGGTGAGAAATTTGGAAGCCAAAGGGGCCGAAGTCAAGTATCTGGCTCAACCGACCCGAGAGCAATTATCCGAAGCGTTGCGCGATGAACGGGGATATCATATTTTTGTGTTTTCGGGCCATAGTCGCAGCGATACTGACAGCGATACAGAAGGCAAAATTGGCTGGATTGGGTTGCGGGACGATGATGAATTATCCATTGATGAATTCAAGCGAAACTTCAGGGTTGCGATTAATCGAGGACTACAACTGGCACTGTTTAATTCCTGCGATGGTTTAGGGTTAGCCCATCAATTGGCAGAACTGAATTTGCCCCGATGTATTGTCATGCAAGAACCCATTCCAGATGAAGTAGCAGTCAAGTTTATCAAAAGCTTTTTTGATGAATTTATCCGCAACAAATCGTTGTTTGCAGCCATGCATCAAGCCAGAACTGCCCTGGAAAGCTTTGACAATCCCAAACAATATCCCGGTGTCATGTGGCTCCCCAGATTGTGTATCCGAGAATCAGCCCTGAGTGATCCGTTACTCTGGGAAAAACTGATTGAACCTAAACTTCTATCTCAGCCTACTGACCCCAAGGCTACCAAATCTAAATTTCAATCTCTATCTCAATTTCTCCCCAAATATCTCCCGATTCTGGTTGGAATTTTAGTTGCAGGTTTGGGCTGGCAAATTTATCAAACGTTGCAGGATCAAACCAACTCAGTTGCAAGTAACCCCGAAAACTGCCCGACCCAGGCTGTTCCAGCAACAGCAAAAGGGGCAAAAAGCGATGAATGTTTTGCAGGTATTGATGTGCCCAGTGGCAATGTTTTGCATGGGGGTAGCACGACCTGGGCTCCAATCCGAGAACGGGTCAATCCTCAAATCGAACAGGTTCATCCCAACTATCGCCTCACCTATCAACAGTCCTCCAATCAAGCTCCCGGTTCCGGCAGTGGGATTGAGATGTTGATTAAAAATCAGATTTCTTTTGCCGAATCTTCCCGGTCGTTACTGCCTGAGGAGATTCAGGCTGCGGCCAATCAGGGCTTTTTATTAAAGTCAGTTCCAGTGGCAATTGATGCGATCGCCATTGTCGTTCATCCCAATTTAGACATCAAAGGATTGACCATTGAGCAACTACAAAAAATCTACACCGGAGCCATTACCAACTGGAATCAAGTCGGGGGCCCCGACTTAAAAATCACTCCCTATTCCCGCCCGATTGAGAGTGGAACCACCGAGTTTTTCAAAGAAAACATCCTGGGAAATGCTAAATTTGACCCTGGTGTAAAAACCATTTCCACCACCACCACGGCTATCAGCCAACTCAGCCAAAACCTGGGGGGAATCTACTACGCAACGGCTTCAGAAGTGGTTTCTCAGTGCCAGATTAAGCCCCTTGCGATCCAGGCCAATTCTACTAGTCCCTTGGTTGCTCCCTATCAAGAACCTCTGGTTCCCCCCGGAGAATGTCCCCAAAAGCGCAATCAACTCAATGGGGAAGCTTTTTTAGAAGGTCAATACCCGATTACCCGGCGAATCTTTGTCGTGATCAAACAGGATAACTCAGTGGATCAGCGAGTTGGAGAAGCCTATGCTGATTTGCTCTTGACCAATCAAGGTCAACAACTCATTCAAGGGGCAGGGTTTATCCCGATTCGTTCGACTCCCTGATTGCTGCTTTCGGTTTCTCTTGCTTGAGCTGATAGCCATACCTCAAGCCTCTGTACATCTACCTGTATCTACTTCTGGGCCATGACCTGATACCAATTCTTAAAATTGGCATGACGCAAAACCCAGAGCATGCCGAAGCGCCTTGTGTGCCAGGGGCCTATCTGTAGTAATATCAAAGAAAATTGGTATCAGGTTATTCCTCCCGCACCAGTTCTGTGTTGATCTCATTGATCGCCTTGCGCTTTAATTCCTTCGACTCAGCCCGGGGCAGCAAATCAAATACCTGCCGGAATTGATCATCAATCGTTTCAAAGGAAACCTGACCGACTTCATCAAGAACGACCTCTCCCGCCTGATTAATTAACACCGTCTGGGGGACGAGTCCGCGATAGTAATGACCCGGTTCTTTGGGATCGTCTACAGTTTCAGGGGCGATCGCATCGGCGCTGATTGGAATAAAATCAGCCGCCCGACCATAGAATTGCTGAAGTTGAGACACTGTGGTAGCAAAGGTTTTACAATCCCGGCTGTCATCGATATAAAACACCAATAAGGCGGGTTTGGCACGATTGAAGGAATCAGTCAGGGTGACTCGAGGAGGAACCAGAGAACCATTGCCGCTATAGAGGGCAAAGATATTACCATCAAATCCATCATCCTCCAGACCTGCAAGGGCAGATGGCATCCCCAGTCCCGACCAGACTATCACCATGACCAGTACTAGGCTCCCAATCGCAAGCCCACGGGTTATCCATCCTGAATAAAAACGGATGCAGAATCTCAACATGATAGAAATTTGTTTAACCGCCATCTAAAAGTTTATGGTTAGGATCATAGAGTAAATCAAGCAGAACAGTCAGCTTGGGTGTTTCCCATCAGACAAGGTGCCCACACCGAAGGGCTTTTGGCTTGCTAATCAGTTTACTTGATCGACGTTCCTGAGTCAGGGAACTCAATCGGCTCAATCAAAATTCTCATGGAACGAGTTCGGCTCACCAGATAGCCTAGTCAGCCATAATTCAGCCAACAGCCTATAGATCAGTAGGTGGTTACCATTAATTAATTGTTCAATGGCAGGGGGTATGGGCTTCGCCCCAGGAAGGAAGCACTGCCCCTCTTCACCCCATATCAATCTTTTAACTTTTAATTAATTTTGATTGCGTCAAGCCCCTTACTCGATTCTGGAATTCAATTCTGGAATTCAATTCAGGGGGTTGCGACTGGCTATCCCTTAACTGATCCTGAGCCCCGAACCCGGATTCAGAATGAGAGAAAATGTTAAAAACTATTACGAGAACCCTAGTCTAGGGAGCTTAATGCCTGAAAATACGATTGATGAGTAGTTGTTTGCCGGGTAAATTTCCTGGCCATCTATTGATCAAACCCCTGGATAAAACCCATGGCCCTGGATCAGGATCAACAGCAGTTCATGCCGTTGTGAATAGCCAGCCCAATGGTAAAATTCAGTGAATCTCGACCTGCCCCCAATACTTTCTCAGTTTTTATCAGCGAAGGTTTTTTGGGACTTCAGCACTACTCAACCTTTCAGGGCGTTTGCAAAAGCTCTTGAGAAAGGATCTAAAGCAAAAGATTTTCCACCATTTTGAGTTTTCTCGACTGGTCAGTTAATCCTTTTTGCCGTGGATCGAGTAGGACTGAAGAGTTCGAATATGAACACGTTAGCTAAACTCTTTGGTATAAAATGAGTATCGTCACAAAATCCATCGTGAATGCTGACGCTGAGGCTCGTTATCTCAGCCCCGGTGAGCTAGACCGGATCAAGTCCTTTGTTACGAGCGGTGAGCGTCGGGTTCGGATTGCTGAAACCATGACTGCTGCCCGCGATCGCATCATCAAGGAAGCTGGAAACCAACTGTTCCAGAAGCGCCCTGATGTTGTTTCTCCCGGCGGAAATGCTTACGGTGAAGAAATGACTGCGACCTGCCTGCGTGACCTGGATTACTACCTCCGTCTGGTCACCTACGGAATTGTTGCCGGTGATATTACTCCCATTGAAGAAATCGGGATTGTGGGCGTTCGCGAGATGTACAAGTCTCTTGGCACCCCTATTGATGCAGTGGTTGAAGGAGTTCGCGCTATGAAGAGCGTTGCCACTTCCCTACTCGCCGGTGAAGATTCTGCAGAAGCTGCCGCTTACTTCGACTATGTCATCGGTGCGATGTCATAAGCGTAGTCTGGGTTCTTGCCTTTAGATTTATTTAGTGCTCACAAGCTGATTCTTTAACTTATTGACCTCTAGCAAGGAAATCAAATCACCATGCAAGACGCAATTACTGCTGTAATTAACTCTTCTGACGTTCAAGGGAAATACCTGGACTCCAATTCTCTAGACAGACTCAAGGCTTACTTCGCCACCGGAGAACTGCGGGTTCGGGCGGCAACAACCATTAGCGCCAATGCCGCAAACATCGTTAAGGAAGCTGTTGCTAAGTCCCTGCTTTATTCCGATGTGACTCGTCCCGGTGGCAATATGTACACCACCCGTCGCTATGCTGCTTGCATTCGCGACCTCGATTACTACCTGCGTTATGCCACCTATGCCATGTTGGCAGGGGATCCGTCCATTTTGGATGAGCGCGTACTCAATGGCTTGAAGGAAACTTACAATTCTCTGGGTGTACCCATCGGTTCCACCGTTCAGGCTATTCAAGCCATGAAAGAGGTTACTGCTGGTCTAGTTGGTTCTGATGCTGGTCGTGAAATGGGCGTTTACTTCGACTACATTTGCTCTGGCTTGAGCTAACTCGGTTTGGGGAATTTCCTCAGGATCAAGGGCTGGGAAATGGGTATCAAGTTTATCCTCCTTGGTTAGTGATCCATCCAGTAAGGTTCGGGAAGTCTGGGGTTAAATGCCAGGCCGTCAAAGCTCGTTGGAGTTGATGATGGGTTTCAGCGGACTGGTATGGATTCCAAACTCCCGGCCTTCACTGTCTATAAGAAACTTAATGTAAAACTACTCTTTTTACCCTTGGGAGAAGATTGATCATGAGAATGTTTAAGGTGACTGCCTGTGTTCCTAGTCAAACTCGCATTCGGACTCAGCGGGAATTGCAGAATACTTACTTTACTAAATTGGTTCCCTACGATAGCTGGTTCCGTGAGCAGCAGCGAATTATGAAAATGGGGGGGAGAATCGTTAAGGTTGAATTGGCAACCGGAAAACCCGGAACCAATACTGGTTTACTGTAGCTTGATTCCCCGTGCTAGCTCTTGGATGGCCGGGGAAATATGTCAGGTGCAGTCCAGTAGAACACGTTTTTGATGCTGCCTTTGTCCGCTATTATAGAGGGGTAAATGGCTCTGGCGGGACACGTAGATGGAGAGTTGGGAATTTCTACTGCAAAAAGAGGGTGATACGACTTGGCTGCCTCTAGAGTCCCCTGATGTAGAAATCCTGGAGGGGCGTTACCGAATTGTTGCCCGGGTTGGAGCGATCAGCGGAAAATCCCCCAATGGAAAACTGGAGATTCGGATTACCCATCATGCTCTCGATGAGATACCTCCAGTTCATCGGGTACAGACTCGGGTAGTTGAGATTAATCCTGAAGGTTTAGCCAGCATCCTGCCCTATAGTCGCCTCAAGTCAGGAATCTGGGAGATTTCCTGTTTTCCCGGGGCTTCCGTCCAGGAGATCCCGAAAACCCCCCTAGCTAAAGTAAAGTTGCAGGTTTTATTGGGGGAATCAGAGTCCCCAGAGTATGTTCATCCCATTGCCGTTGATCCTGTAGAACGGAGTTCGATTTCTCAGCCATCTGCTCCTCCTCAACTCAATGCGGATCTAACTGCGAAATCTGTTTCTAGCTCGAATTTTAGACCCATGTCCTATCACAATCCTGATGGAGTCACTGAAGCGGCGGCGATCGCTCCCCTGCCCGAAGCGTTGCAAAGGCTCAAACTTACCCTAGATCAAACGTCCTACGTCACCAAGTTAGGGCAGTCTTTTGTACTAGTAGGGGTTGTTCAAACAACTAAATCTCCGGCTGAGTCTCGAGCTGTTAACTCTTCAGGCGCTGAGTCGGCAACCAATAACACTTTAGATTCAACTACTTCAAATAATTCTCCAGATGGTGTTCCAGACGATATTTCAGAATTCGGGCTCTCAGTCCAAATTCTGTTGCGGGATCCCCAAACTTCAGCAATCCTATCCCAGGTACAGCAGCCATTGCCTCAGATTGCTCTACCCTTTCCATTTGCCTGCCTACTTTACACGCCCTTTGAGTGCCAGACCCGCTCTATTTTGGGGGAGATCAATCTCTACTGGGACAAGGTTTTAGTGACCAAATCTTCCTTCACCGTGGCCACCCAGGTGGAGCATTTGCTTGAGGTGATCCGACCAGAGTTTGAAGATGAGCCAGAAGATTTAGAGGGATTGGCAGAGGTATCAAACCTACAGGCGATTCAGCTCCCCCTTGAATCTGAGTTTCCTGCCCCTCCTCCCTTGCCCCGGATGAAGTTTCGTCCCCCGGCAGCCTCTTTGAACCTGCCGAGCCTGCGGGATTTTGCTGGCGGTAGACCCATACTGTCCCCCCCTCCCCTACCCACCCCAACTCTAAAATCACAACCCCTCAAATCGGCGATCGCGGCAAAATCTGAATCTGAGGTTTCAATCTCTCTGGTCTCATCCCAGTTGATTCCGGCAGAAGCCATTTTGGACTCAGCAAAAAGTGAAGGAGGTGAATTGCTCAATCCCTCTCCTGATCAACCCCGACAACCTGAACCCTCGACAGCTTCTCCGCCCCAGAATGCCTTCAATCAGTTAAATTTACAGAATCGTTTTTGGTCAAGACTGACTTCCCTCGCTGAGGATCAAGACTTATCCCAATGGATGAAGCGAGCCACCCCTCCCCTGCCAGAAACTCCCTTTGTGGACTCTTCCCCTATCTCTAGCTCAATCCCAGCAACTTCTCCGTCTAGATTGGTATTAGATCATGAAGACCATTCGTTTTTTAGCCCTTCAATCATTCAGGAGTTCGATGCTCAGGAAGTAGTCGTAGAGGATGAGCGGCCCGAGCCCCATCAAACTTCAGCTTTCCCCCGTCAACCCTTGGGGGGATCGACTCCCCCTCAAGTAGGGTCTGGGAAAACCCAGGCCGATGAACTCTCTGAGGATCAGCCCATTCCTGCGCCAATCCTGGAAGTGACTGAAACAGAACTGGTGGCAGGTCGGTCAGTGCCAGTCCGGGTCAAGTTGCCCGAGGGATTGACTCGCATCTATGTCAAGGTATGGGTTTACGATCGGCAATCTCGTCAAATCATTGATGGCCCCCGGTGGCTGACTGAGTTTTCTCCCAATGGTCTGGATCAAATTGAAACAACTACGAATATTGAGATTGTCTACGGCAGCCTGGAGGTACAAATTGAGGCGATCGCCGTTGAAATGCAAACCCAGCGAGAAAGCCGCAAAGTTGTGTTGGAGCGGCCAGTAGTTCCCCCAGCAGCCCCAACCCTACCCCTGGAAAACCTCTAGAGAACCTTGTAAAAAACTTTGAGGGATGATTCTTCCAGAGACCCCTCTCTAATCAACGGAGCTAAAGAACGAGTTTACTCACTGGTCTTTTCTAAGAAGATCTTCAAGCTCTCAAATGTAGTGGTGTAGGTTAGAGTTGGGATATCGTAGCCCTTCAGGTTCACCCGGTACTGATCAAAATTTTTTTCTGGCTTCAGGCGGGATAAGTATTTGTAGGTAGCTTCTCCCAGGGCAACATCGACCCCAAGCTGTTTTGTGGAAGACTCTAACCGAAAGGCCGCATTCACCGTGTCCCCTAGAGCGGTATAGTCTGCGGTTCCTCCACTGCCGGTATTGCCCACCATCGCATAGCCGGTATTCAGTCCTGCTCCTACCCTCAGGGGAAAGGGCAATGGATAAGCGTCGCTCAGTTCCATCGTCATCCGATACATTTCATGTAAGGCTTGACAAATTCGGAGCATCTCTTGGGGACTAACCCCCTGGGTTCCATGAAACCAGACTGCCATTATGGCATCGCCAATGTATTTGTCTACCCAACTGCCATGATCCCGAATAATCTCACCGGCATGACGGAACCAGCGCCCGATCACTTCTGAAAGAATCCGCTCATCGAGCCGCCGAGTCAATACTGTGAAATCCCGAATATCCACGACTAATACCGAAATGAGCCGCCTGACGGTCAAGGTGGCGGTAAAGTCTGACTCAGAGTCCTGATCCTCTCCGGAGGGATTTGGGTCAATGTCGGTCAATACCGGAGAATGAAACTCAAACTCAGTTTGCCCCAGAAGAATCAGATCTCTATCCTTGAGAATCACTGGAATTGTTAATCGGCGGCCATTGATAAAAGAACCATTTCGACTACCCAGATCAATTAGGAAGAATTCTCCGTGCTCCATGCGTTGTAACATTGCATGATTCCGCGAAGCCCATTGGTCTTTCAGGACAAAATTATTGTCTTCACTCCGGCCCAATGTCCAATAGTTCTTACCTGAAGTTAACGGTAAGAATTGGCTACTGCCTTTACCAAGCAGCTTTAAATAAGGGGTGTGATGGAGCTGCACAACGGTTTGGAGAAAGGTCACTGGAGTATTTGGGTTCAAGCCGTACAAAATCTATATCACTCCATTAGGAGTTGACAATACCCTGATCTCAGTCTGGAAGTTACAATATCATGGCTGAATCCATCGGAAAATTCCCTACAGGACAGTATCAATATTGACCCAAACAGGGCTTTCAACGAATTCTATCCCTAGCTTGAACGATGACTGACTATGTAGACGTTTTCACCACAGCTATTGAGCCACCTATGGAGTCACCCCTGTGATTATTCTGATCTTTAGTATGATCTTTGTTTTAATGGTTTTGTTGATTATGGGTTTATTTAATATTAAACAACTCAATATCAAACTATCTGATCCTCAACCATTTAAACACTTTAAGTTCAAGAGAGATCTAACCCATTCCCTGGCCATGTTCAAGAGTCAAGAAATTTATCAACGTGTGATTCAACCTTATCAAATTGGACTCATTGCGATTGCGATCGCCTCAGGGCTGGATTTAGTTCTCTTGCAGAATCCTCAGCTTCGGGGGTCGGGTATTCTAGAATTTCCGTTGAGTTTGGGGTTGTCAGTCAGTATCATCTGGCTTGGTTTTCAGCTATTTGCTACCTTGTTTGATCAGTATTTATTGGGGATTGTCCTGGGAGATGATAGCGAAATTAACAGCGAACTGCTGACCCTGGGGAAGTTCCTGACTAAGGCTGTAATGATTCTGGTGGTGATTTTTTGTTTCGCCCAGGCCCATCAAATTAATTTAATCGGGTTGGTGGCTAGCCTTGGGGTAGGAGGATTTGCGATCGCCTTTGCCTCCCAGAGAGTGATTGAGCAAATTCTCTGGAGTGTCGTTTTATTTATTGACCGTCCCTTTACAATTGGAGACTATATTCATCTTCCAGATCGCACCATTGGCCGGGTGGAGTCCATCGGTTGGCGCTCAACCAAGATTCGGCTCTCGGGAAAAAATACCCTGGTTATCGTCCCCAATAGCAACCTGGCTCAAACCAGTATTGAAAACCTCACGGGGGCGCGGCGGCTGATTTCCATGGTGACCCTGACCTTTTTCCGCTCCATGTCCAATGAAGAAAAGGCCATGATCCAGCAACAGCTTCTAGACTGTACCCGAGATATTCTCGGTATTGATCATCAACTGACCCAGGTCAATTTTCAGGACTTAGTGGATCCATCCGGTCAATATCGAGCCCAAGCCCAGGTGATTTTTTTCATTCTAGGGTCAACGGGGAAATCCATGGAACTGCGAAAAGGCTTACTGGAAATGGCTCGAGAAAATATTATTCAGCAGCTTCACAACTATGGGATTAACTTTGAGGTGGCTGAAAGTATTGTCGATGTCAGTCAGCCCATGATTATTTAACCTACAGCATTTCCAATGCTGCTGGAGTACGAGAGGTGGCAGCCCACCGTGCCGCCATCTCTCAAATCTTTACCTCACGTGATTAAGAATCGCTATACCCATGGATCAGGAAATCCTCCAATATGTTGTAGAACTGATGGCGCGGCTGGGGTTATTTGCCCTGGTGCTGGTAGTTTCCCCCTTTGCCGGGCGATTTCTCCCGTATCTGGTGCAGCAAGTCTTCCGATTGCTGGAGCGTTGTGGGGCATTTGAAAACCATGCCGTAGTCTACCGTCAGACCGTAAAGCCGTTTCAAACCTCCCTGTCCTTAATTGGTACGTTCTCCTTCATTGCCCTCTGTCTGAATTTACTGACCCGCTACGAGGATCTCTACAACTTTGTGGGAATTTTTGTCTATTCCGCCCTCTCAATTAGTCTGGGATGGTTTGCCTCTAGGGTCTCTCAAAAAATCATTCATCGGTCTGTCCTCAGCCTGGTACATCGCTGGTTTGGGGAGGTCAGTGAAGTGGTGCTGATTTTTGAAACCTTGATCTATGTGGTGATTGTGTTGCTGGGCCTGGTAATTTTTGCCATTGGCCTGAAGCTGAACCTAGTGGCCTTGGGAACCAGTATTGGCATTGGGGGGGCGGCGATCGCCTTTGCCGCTCAGCAGACCCTTGGACGGCTTTTTGGTACTTTAGAGCTATATCTTGATCGACCCTATATTGCCGGAGAATACATCCGGGTCAACTTCAATCCCTATGCTGAGGATGTTTATGGTCGAGTGGAAGCCATTGGTTTACGGTCAACTAAAATTCGGATTGTGGCCCAAAATACTATGATGATTGTACCTAACTCCACCATGGCTAGCAAAAATATCGAAAATGTCAGCCGGGGCAAGAAAATTATGGCAATGCTCTGCCTGGATTTTCCCAAGCCCTTAAGGGAGGATGAAAAAGCCCTCGTCACCCAAACCGTAGAGCAGGAGAGTAAATTTTTCTGGGGATTTGATAAGGCCAATACCAGAATTCAATACTCTACAGAAGCTATTAACACTCGGGCTCGGGTGTTTTTCTTCATTACCAGTCCCAGTGAAAACTCCCTGGAACTCCGTAAACGCTTACTTGACCTGGTCAATCGGGCGATCGCCCAAAAACTGGTCACCCACGACCTCCGCTTTGCCGTGCCTGAACCGACCATCTACATCGACTCCCCCATGTCTCTTTAACCAATCTCTTTAAGCCAATTTTTTTAAGCCAATCTCTCTGAATAGTTCTTTGCTAAGCCTCTCCGACCCCACCTGCTTTAACCCCATCTCTTTAATCAGAATCATGTATACTCCTGAGTCCAATTCCAATCCAACCTTCAATCCAAATTCTGAGCAAACTCCGCTGCGGGTTCCCTCCCTGGAAACCTTAGAGGATCAGCAAAATAGCCTCAGACTTAATATTGACGAACTCACTCGCAAATTTAATCAAATCCGGGGACTGGTTCAGACCTTAGTGATTGGTTTGGTGATCGCCGTGCTGATGACCCTGGGGGTTGTCGGTTGGTTTGCCTATCAACTTCTGGTACAAAAACAAGTGGCCCAACGAGAAACCCAACAGACCCAGGCCACTGATGCCAAAATCCTGGAACAATTAGAACAGATAGAAACTCGACTCCAGCGTCAACAGCAACAACTCCGAACTCTCCAGAATGATACTCCAGAGGAGTTGACCAGCCTATCAGAAGCATTACAATCCAATCAGCGGCAGCTAAATCTACTGCGCGATCGCGTCAAGCAGCTAGAACCGCAAAAGCCAGAAGTAAAAAGAGACGAACCTTTAAATAACTGAAGGGTTATCAAAGCAGATCAACCACTTGAGGGAGTTTGAAGGTGTTAGAGCAAGTATCAGTTGGCGCAGACCAACCCTCAGGCAAACATGGCCGCAACCAAAAACAGCGAATCCACTAAAATCGTACTCAGCACCGCCCCGCTAAAAGCCCGCCAGTGAAGTCTGTCAGACTGCAAACCGGCCAACCCTACCGCCAGTAAAATGGCTACAAATTCAATGGCCCATAGTCCCCCCCAGGGAGTGCTAATCTTTTCCAGGGCATTCTGGAATATTGGGAGGGCCAGGGAAGCATCCACCTGCATCAATTGTCGCCAATTGGGAATCAAATCCATCAGGTAAAAATAGCCATCAGTAACCGCCGTGCCAAACAGGGAACCCAGATAGAACCAGTGACCAATTTTCCCTTGACCTCGACTGAGATACCAGATGGCAAAGGGAACGCCAATAGCCTCAACCGGCAGATGCCAGAGGGGTTCCCAGCGCAACCAGCCCCAATAGACGGAACCTGCTAACCAGCTCCAGGTAAAGCCCAGAAGCAAGTCGCCCCAGACGTGGGTTTTAGGGTTCCTCAGCAGTAAAAAACTAATAATGAACCAGTTGATTGTAAAGACCAAACTGAGTTCCGGCCAGATTCTGACCAGGGGGGCTTGAAAAAAGACAGGAACCGATACTAAGAATACTGCCCCTAGAAATACCCCCCAGGGTTGACTGATAGAACGCCAGGAAACCTGAAAACCAGCCCCTCTTTTGGGCCATGCTGACTGGATTGAACTGACAATAGACTCTGGTCGAATAAGATTTAACAAGGTTATATTAAGATTTATTTACTTAAGTTTACAGTCTCTAAGGTTTTCAGTCACGTTTTTATCCCCCCCTGGGGTATTTCTATCTTAATATTATAGGGTTTTGTATCCCCCCTGGGGGGATTTTTTGGAGAAACACTATAAATTCTCAGAGGAAATTCTCAGAAGCTTTGGGAAATTGGCTCAGGATCGTTGGCTCAGGAGAGCATAAAGTAAATTGTGGAATAGCCGTCTTGTTGTTTCTCAATGGGCAAGCTACCTGTTCTACAGGTTTCTCAACAAGCAAGATTACGATTTCTCCATGGGCAAAATGCCTACTCCACAACAACTCATTAAAATAACCAATCAAAATAACTGGCTAATGAACCAAACCAGCTTGCTAGACTAGGTTCAGGTGCAGAGCATCAGGAAGGCGTATAATATTGCCTCAGTTCGTTGCAAATGCTCATTACATTCACTGGCAGGATTATTGTGGAGACATCAACCGTAGCAGCGTCAGCGGATATTGATATTTTTCAGGCCATCATTTTGGGGATGGTGCAGGGACTGACGGAGTTTTTGCCCATCAGCAGCACCGCTCATCTGAAAGTGGTTCCAGTGGCCTTAGGGTGGGGGGATCCGGGGGTAGCTATCACGGCGGTAATTCAATTAGGAAGTATTGCAGCAGTACTTTGGTATTTCTGGAACGATATCACAACGGTGCTTTCCGGTGCTTTTCAGGCTATTCGTCAGTCAGATTATCAGGCTCCAAATTTTCGGATCGCTGCCGGAATTGCCCTGGGGACATTACCCATTTTGTGTTTGGGGGTTTTGATTAAAGTTTTTATTCCTGACTTTGATAATTCTCCTCTAAGGAGCATTGGGGCGATCGCCCTCGCTTCAATTGTGATGGCAATTCTTTTGGGATTGGCCGAAAAGTTGGGGACTCGCAAGCGAGACTATGAGCAGTTGACCCTTCAGGATGGGGTGGTTATGGGATTGGCCCAATCCCTGGCCTTGATTCCTGGGGTTTCTCGTTCAGGTTCTACCTTGACAGCGGGATTGTTTTCTGGGCTGCAACGGGCCACCGCCGCAAGATTCTCCTTTCTCTTGGGGATTCCGGCCATTACCCTGGCGGGATTGGTGGAGCTAAAAGGAATGCTAGAGAATGGATTGGGTAATATCGGAGCCCTACCCTTGGTGGTAAGTTTGATTTCCTCAGCCCTATTTTCCTATCTGGCGATCGCCTGGTTGCTGCGCTATCTTCAGACCCAAAATACCTGGGTGTTTGTTTGGTATCGTCTGGCCTTTGGGGTAGCCATCCTGACAGCGATCGCCGGGGGAGTTTTGGAGAATAGTTAGGTGGCTTGACGCAATTAGCTAGAAGATTGATGGGGGGCGCTGTCCCCTTCCTGGGACGAAGCCCCAGAATCCTTTCTATGCAAAAGTGCTAGCTTTGGGATCAGGTTAGGATGGCCAGATTGAGCACTAGCCAAAACTATAGGTCTAGTCCGCCGTTGGGTATAGACCCAGAACGTCAAGGCAACGGTCAAAACCTCTACTAAAAGTGACAAGGAAAAACCAATCGGATCAAGGCGAAACTCAGTGGCCCAAAGTTCTGCGGGCTTCCCCAAAGGCAGCAATATAAAGAAGGTGCTGTTAAAAGAATTATGGATTGATACAGAGTAGAATAGCCATCCCGGCTGTTTGCCAGCAGGCAAGATGCCTGCACCACAAGATTGATCTTGTTTGATAGACATTCCTAGGGCTATACCTTCGATTTTAGACCGAGATTGTGAACTGATGCTCCTAAAACAGGTCGATTTTATGGTTACGACCTGTCAGACTTGCCTTGCTATTGCCATTCCCCTTGCAGGGTAAAACTGGCCCAGAAGTGGGGCGATCGCCACCTTTCAATCTGCCACAGCTCAATTTGAGCCGAACGCAACGCTGCCGCCGGAGACAAGTTTTCGATCAGTAACTTATGGTAGAACCTGGAAATCAATTCTGCTGTCCCTTTATCATCTACCTGCCACAGGGTTGACATGACTCGCGGCGTACCGGCATACATGAATCCTCGGGTAATTCCGACCAAGCCCTCTCCCCGAATATTATCCCCTAAGGCCGTTTGGCAAGCACTGAGTACAATTAGCTCCGCTGGCAGCTTCAGGTTGAAAATCTCATGCAATCGCAGATAACCGTTTTGCCAGTTGCCCCGTTGATCCACTAGGGATAATACAATCCCAGACAAGGCCGGATTCGCGGCATCAAAAAATCCGTGGGTTGCCAGATGGATAATCTGATAATCGGTCAAATCCTGCTGAGTCCAGTCGCGATTGGCATTGAAGTCAAAGGCTTCAGTTCGTTCTGCTTCAGGCACTAACTCCAGGATTACCTGGGCTTCCTGGCGGGTTCCCGGTAGACGATTCCAATCAATTCCAGCCGTTTGTGCTGAGCGAGAGATTTGTTGGGCTGCGATCGGTAGGGTATCCTGATCAATGGTTTGCTGCGTGGATACTCGTTCGTCATCCATATTAAATACCGGGTCAGCCAGAACGGCGATGGTTTTCTCTCCAGATTGGCGATTTTGGGTTTCCTGACGCAGGATCGCAATGGTAGAAGCCGAAGGCGAATTGACAATTTCGTGGTTGAGGATCAAGGGCTGATATTCTGGACTTTCAGGTTGGGCCAAGGCGGCAAAGGGAATATATTGCAAAGCCCCGTCGGCCACCACCAGCAATCGCTTTCTATCCAATTGAGCCGCCGCAGGTTGCAGAATCAAATTACTCAGGTCTTCAGCGGTTTTTGCTGCGGCCAACTCAGCACTGGTTGTAGCTCGGGGATTGTTTAGAGCGGTGCTGAAGCTACGAATGGCAGTTTCGATTTCTAGGCGAGGCGGTAGGATATAGCTGTTGAAGCTGTTTTTCCCCACGACCCACAGGTAACTACGGTTTTTGCCCAGAGCATACTGCAATAGCACCGTCTCTTCATCCAAAACCTGCTGTTGAATCTGGGCTAAGGTCAGCGGTTCAGGTTGAGTCAGGGCCGCATAATTGGGACTGGTGGCTCGGATTTTTGATTGGAGTGCTTGATACTGTTCTGTTAAGGTTTTCTGTTGCTGCTGGATTCTGATCTGTTGTTCATCCAGAGATTCTGCCTGACTGGACAGCTCCAATCGTCGTTTTTCAACTGCATCCAACTTTTGCTGAAGTAGTTTCTCCTGGGCCAACAGTTGGGCATCAATGCCCTCACGGATGTTGGCATTGGCTTCCTGCAATAGCTCTAGCAAGGTTCTCGCCTTCGACCGCTCTGAAATATGCAATGCCCTGGCATCAAATCCCTGATCTGGCATTTGATTTGAGGGTTGCTGGTGCAGTTCCATCAACAGATCAATATAAAACTCGTACTTGTTCTGGGTCGTGGCAAAGAAGGCAGTTTTTAACTCTGGACTGTTTACCTCTGTCCGTAAATCCTCCAAAATCGCGATCGCTGCTTCAATATTTTGTAGCGCCGCTTCAAGCTTGCCCCGACTCCTTTCTAGAACAGCAATATTGGTCAGGCTGAGGGCTTCCAGGGCGCGATCGCCCACTGCCCGACTCAAGGGCAGAGATTGAGAGAAGAATTCTAATGCTTTCTGTTGTTCTTCCAGAGAGAAGTAGATAGTCCCAATATTATTGAGGGTGGTGGCTTCGCCTCTAGGATCTCCTACGGCTCTTCTGAGGGATAGGGCCTGATTGTAAAATTCCAGAGCTTTTTGGGGCTCTCCCAGAGTATCGTAGACCAGGCCAAGATTATTCAGGGTGGTAGCTTCTCCCCGGGTGTCTCCCACGGCTCTTCTGAGAGACAAGGCTTGATCATGGAATTCCACAGCCTTTTGCGGTTCTCCTAGAGCATCGTAGAGAGTCCCAATATTGTTCAGGGTGGTGGCTTCGCCTCGGGAATCTCCCAAGGCTCTTTTCACGGATAGGGCCTGATTGTAAAAATCCAGAGCCTTTTGCCGTTCTCCCAAGGAGGCGTAGACTAGACCAATATTGTTGAGGATGGCGGCTTCTGTCCTATTGCCCACCGCTCGACTCAAGGCCAGGGATTGATAGAGAAACTCTAGGGCATCTTGCTTTTCGCCGATGGCATTGTAGACATTGCCAATATTGTTGAGAGTGATGGCTTCTCCTTGGGAATCTCCCAGGGCTTGAAGTAACCGCAAAGATTGGTTGTAAAATTCTAGGGCCTTCTGCTTTTCTCCTAGGCCACTATGGATGTGGCCCAGATTATTGAGGGTGGTGGCTTCCCCTTCGCGGTCTTCCAGGGCTTGAAATAACCGCAAAGATTGGTTGTAAAACTCCAGGGCCTTTTGCGATTCTCCTAGAGCATCGTAGAGACCACCGATATTGTTGAGATTTGCGGCTTCTCCAATACTATCGCCGATGGTCTGATGGAGCGGCAGAGCCAGGTTGTAAAATTCTAGAGCTTTCTGCGGATCTCCAAGAACTTCGTAGATTCGACCTATACCCAGCAGAGTAGGAGCTTCCCCTTGTTTGTCCCCCAATTCCCGAAATAGGAGAAGAGCGGCTTGTAATTTCTCTAGTGCTTGTGGGAGAGATTCCCCAGTGCCCTGTTGGTAGAGCTGAAATCCTTGTTCAAACAGTTGTACAGCTCGGGCGCGAGTTTCGGCTGCAGAGTTTGCCGGGGGTTGTTGAGCGCTTAGACGGGATCCAGGGGGAATCGCCAAACCAGATGGGGTGCTGAGAAGCGTTGTCAGGGCTAGACTTTGGAGCATCAGCTTGATCCGGTTGTTCGCCATTAGTCCTGTCTTTGAATCCGCTAGACAGTTGTATTCTAGCGTGGCCATCCTCTGCTGTGAGATCGCCCTCCCCCTTGAAAAAATACTACTAGGGCTTGATTGTCAGGGTCTACTGCAATGTATTCATCTGGATCAATCTGGTAATTCTCATCTAAGAATTCTCACACTGCATAATATCTAAAACTTTTTCCTATGTTTTGGTTGTGAGTGAATGGCTCCGTTTGAAGTTGCTGGCTTTCACAACTTTAATCAGGGAGCAAATATTACTCTGTAATTCGTGAAAATTCAAAGATTCATTTGAAGATGCAAATGTCAAATCTTTGAAATCTTCAAATCTTTGAAATCTCCAATTGTATCAACGATATCCCAGGAAAAGTGAACTTATGACTTCTTTATTAGGAACAAACGGCCAGGACAATCTACTCGGAAGTGACTTTGAAGACTCTATCTTTGGTTTAGATGGCAATGATGTGATTCGGGGAGGCGGGGGAAATGACACCCTATTTGGTGGCCCAGGAGATGACGCTCTAACTGGGAATAATGCCAATAACGTTACTGGATTTGCAGGTAATGATTATCTTTTTGCAGGCAAAGGCAATGATCGGTTGGATGGTCTTGGGGGCAACGACGTGATCTTTGGTGACATTGGTAACGATGAAGCCTTTGGGGGTGATGGGGCTGATCAGGTCTTTGGGAACCAAGCTGAAGATACCTTAGATGGGGGTAACGGTGACGATACCCTATTTGGTGGTCAGGGCAATGACAGTATCGCTGGCAGCCTGGGTAATGACTGGCTGTTTGGGGACGGTGGAAACGATACTTTGTTTGGTGGAACTGGCAATGATCGATTTGTCTTCCGACCTGGGGATGGCACAGATATCATCATTAACTACAGTGCTGGGGATAGCATTGTCTTTGATGCCAGTGATGGCATCAGTGCAGCCAGTGTAGCCCTTGTAGATGGAACTGGAGTTAATAATGGCAGCATGTTGATTAACCTGATTTCCACCGGTGAAACCCTGGCAATCTTGCAGACAACCTCAGTGGCAGAATTTGGCAGCATTGGCTTAATTGAGGTTCTGGAAATTTAACGTCTCAGGCTTGAAAAGTATCTCAATTTTTAGTTTTAGAGAATTCCTGATTCTGAAACAGTTCTGAAATGGTTCTGAAATAGTTCAGTCAGGTCAGTGAATGGGGCAGTCTAGGGATTGCCCCGTTTTTACTATGATGGGCAGAATTCCCTGATGCCCTTGATGGTGTGGTGTCGGAAAAAATCAGCAACTTAATGAACCCGGATGAACCCGTAGGTTTTTGTAAAGTTTGTACTAAGATTTTTTTAGCTTGAAGAGATGGAGTGCTATGCTGATGCCGATGCACTTGAGACCATTTATCTATGGGTATTTCTTCCAGTTTGTTTGCCAGTCTGCTGGTTGTGACCGCGCCGTCTCTAACTCTAGAAACCGTAACGGTTGAACCTCAATTATTGGCGGGAAACCCTTTACTTCCAGCTCCCGAGGTGATGATTGACACTGTATTTCGGTCACGACGAAGCTTACCCCTGCCCCCTCGAATTCAGCAGCGGGTAAGGGTATTAAAAGAATTGCCCTCAATTTTGGGGACTTACCAGGGAGTCCAAACCTTAGGGAATGGAAACTATACAGCTAATTTTGAGCGGGGTTCTGTTCCAGTTGCCTTCACTTTTCATGCCGATGGCAGAGTCAAGACCGTGGGGGTGAGTTGTCCTGAAACCAATCCCCAGAACTGGCAGGGAGCCTCCCAAACCCTCAAGCAGATGTTTGCCGCTTGCATCAAGTGATATCAACTCGCCTGAGTATGATTGGCGACTATTTCAACAAATCTTCGACGTTTGGATTAGCGGTGTTCTGAGCCTGAATAAAGTCGGCCTGATCAAAGCCCAAAACAGCTCCAACCATAGAGGTGGGAAATGAACTAAGCTGCTGGTTGTAGTTCTGGACTGCTTCGTTATAGCGCTTTTTAGCTACAGCAATTCGGTTTTGGGTTCCTGCTAGTTCATCCTGAAGACCCACATAGGCTTGAGACAGTTGAGGATTGCCCAGGATGGATTGATTAAACTGTTGGATGGCCCGATCTATGTTGTCTGAAGCCTGGATCTTTTCAGATGGAGAATCGGCATTCAGATAGCTTGCTCGCGCCTGAGATAGGGAGTTGATCAATTGTTGTTCCTGATTGGCTTGACTCTTGGCAACGCTGACCAGGTTTGGTATTAGATCCGAACGACGCTGAAGTTGATTGTCAATCTCCGCCCAAGCTGCATCTACGGCTTGATCGGAACGGGAAAGAGAATTGTAGCTGAATATTCCCCAGAGAATAGCCGCGACCCCAACTCCAAGACTAACCCATTTGAACGTTTGCCGGCGTTCTGCGGTTTGCTGGTGTTCAAGTTCTGCCTGACGACGCTTTTCTTTGACTTCTCGAACAGCTTGTTCAACAAATTCAGGGGGAATAGAGACTTCTTTTCCGGCCTCTTGAAGTTCCTGAATTGAGTAGCTATTGTTGGCCTCAGAATAAAGTCGCGATGCAATTTCTAGGACATCATCGGCAATATCTTCTGGAATTCTAGGATCGGGCTGACTCATAGAAATAGAACCTGAATTTTGATTGGTTTTCTAGTTGGTTTTTTAGTGGTGTTCGTTCGTCATTTTCTAACTCTTCCTTCAACTTTCTAACTTCGTTTTTGCCAGGGTTTTAAGCTACTTTTAGCCTGAAACTTTTAACATAGAATCAACCCCTGATTAGAATCGACTCAAACTAAAATATTTAAACTAAAATATATAGTAATCTGTAACATTAATCTGAACAGTATCCTACAAACTTTAAGTACTACAAGCTTCAAATACTACAAAATTGATCCTCCCAACTCGGCCTCAAAACTACTCATCAAAATGATTAAATTAAAGATAAAATCAAAAAATCTTTGACAAGACTACCTATCTGCGGTGATCATAGCAGGTAACGATTACTTTTCAGATTCATCCTAAGGAAGTCTAAATCATGTTCACTGCCTTTCCCCGTTGCAGAAGATTGATTTGGGCATTGATTCTGGGCTTCAGCTTGTGCTTCTGGATACCAATAATCAGTCACGCCCTGACAGTTCAGGACATTCCCAATCCTCGACAACTGAATGGCGGATGGGTCGCGGATACAGCTGACATCTTAAGTAGTGAGACAGAAGCCCGACTCAATCAAACAATTTCAGACCTTGAGGCCACTAACGGTTCTGAAATTGCCGTCGTGACAGTCCCCTCTACCGCACCAGAATCTCCAAAAGCCTTCGCAACGGCTTTACTCAATGCCTGGGGTATTGGAAAAGCAGGTCAGGACAATGGAGTATTGTTTTTAGTTGCAGTGAATGATGGTCGTGTTGAAATTGAGACGGGCTACGGTGCAGAGGCAGTTTTAAATGATGCTAAGGCCGGGCGGATTCTAGACGAACAGGTCATCCCCCAGCTCAAACAACGGGACTATGAATCGGGGATTCTGGCTGGAACAAATGCCCTAGTTAACGCTTTAGAGCCTGAAGCCTTTGGCCCTGCTACGGGTTCAACGCCAGCGGAAGACAGTTTAGATTTCTTAATTCCTGTGGCTGCAGCCGGATCAATTTTCAGCTTTTTTTCGGCCTCAAGAAAGTCAGCCAATCGCAGCTTAAAACCTTTAGGCTATACCCGTCTCAAGGGTCAGGATTACCGTCTCGATACTGAAACTTATTTATTTCAACTGAGATTGGCTTCTGGTTTATTGATTGCGATCTTTGCTTTAATTGCCTGTTTGATCCTGGGAATTGTAATTGATATTTTTACTATAATTATTGTCCTGATTCTGAGTATTTTTCTGTCTATTCTGATGGCTTGGGTATTGGAACAGGTATTTTTTAAAAAGCTAAAAGATGGACATTTACAAGAGTATTGTAAATGCGAAGATTGTCAACACTTAATGGAGCCCTTGTCCGCCTCGAAAGTTTATTCCCTGCTCACCGATCACGAACAGGTAGCCCAACGCCTGGGAACAGTTGCCTTTGAAGGATTGTCCTGTCCCCATTGTCAACTCAGTTCTGATGCCCCTCGCAATCGTCAAGGGGTTCATCTAGTCGCCTATGTCTTGACCGAAGCGGGGGTTAAGTATTGCCCGGTTGGTCAAGAGTTGACTGTGACTCAAAAATCTCAGATTGTCCGGCAACCCACTCAATATCTCAATGGTCAACGGCTGCTTACGGATCGCTGTCAATGCTGCTCCTACAAGACAGACAATCTTGAGGTAATTCCTCGCCTGCCAGCCTCTCAGGTGATCTACGTGGGCAGAGGATCAAGCGTTGGGGGTTATCGGGGTGGATATTCCAGGGGTGGGAACCTTGGAGGGGGAGGTGGATTCAGTGGTGGAGGGAGTGGGGGTGGCAGCTTCGGCGGTGGAGAAAGTGGTGGAGGGGGTTCAGGGCGAAGTTTTTAGCCAGAATACCCAACATTTCCGATCCACCAAATAAGTGAGTATAATGGACAGGACTCTCTAGTTTTAGCTCTCTAGTCTTGTCCCCCTCTAGTCTTGTCTCCCTTAGTTAGTATTACCCCTGAATCAATCACTGCTCAATTGTTCCTCTCCATGGCAACTAAGATCTGTGGCATTGAGTTGCCTACCCCAGGAAAGTTTTGCTCAGGGATTGGAGAAAACAGTTCAAGACATATAGTTTGAGAAAACTGAGAAAGCAGTTTGAGAACATGATTTGGAGGGATTACTTTGAGAAGTTGATTGGGGAAGTTGATTGGGGAAATTGTTTACGTTCTCCTCTTGAGATGGTGATTGCATCGATCTAGCCGTACTGATGAATTGTTGAGATAGTTCTCGAAGTATATGACAAACGGGTACGTTTATTTCGATAATCAGGTCGAGCTTCCTGCCAAAATAGGCTCCTCTTTTGAAAGCATTGAGGCAGCACAAAACCTGATTTACAGTTTTTTTATTGAGGCCGTTAGTCAGAGAGAGCCTGAAAATGTTCTGATAGACTTTGAAGAACTTTTCTTTCAGTTGCAGTCTCCAGACGATGAGATTCAGGTTGATCGAGCTTTAACGTATCTCTTGGAACAGGGAAATGATGCCGTCTTCAACGCAACATTAAAGCGAGTTTGCTACATTCTGATTAATAACTGGTACATCAATCGAAAACACCAGTCTATTCAGCATTTTGTCCATCGATTGAACCTGGAAAAAGAAGATGATAGTGTTGCCGTTGAGCCCCTACTCAATCTTCTCAGAACCAGATTGCTAGGTTTTTTGGACAGCCCTGATTACCAGGAGATTCAGCAATGTTCAGTCGCACCTAGAACGAGTTGGAGCAGCCGCTACACCTCTTATCTATTGGTTCCTCAGTTCAATGATCCCAATGTGTCCGATGAGCAAAAAGAGTTTGCTCGTAATCTGTCAAAGCAACTCAAGGACAAATATAAGTTTGATCTAGCCATGTACATTGCTAGATCCGAATCGGCTCATTCTACGACTAAAAAGCAAACTAATCCTACTGAGCTTGGGGACGAAGTTTTAAATTTAATTAAACGCACTATTTCAAGCCAGCGCCTCTCCAATTATAAAAACCAGGCCAAGCTTTTTCTCAAGGAAACCCAGTCTCTCTCCTATCAAGAGTTCAAGCAAAGCCTGCCTCAGTATTTAATGGTTCATGCCAGTAATCAACCTCCCATCAAAACCTTGAGAGAGCAGGTTTGTAAGAAACTGGATTCTCTCTACAAAATTCATAATTCTCAGCCGATCACAAAAGGCTTGACCCTTCGTACCTGCAATCGCATGATTGAGGTTCTCACCACAGAAGATCGGGAAACTCCATCTCCGACCTTCACTGCATTTATGGCCTATGGAAGTTCTTTGACCTTGGTCATTCTTTTATTAAAGGTTGTACTGATTAGTAATTCAACCCGGGCCCATCTTGATTTATGTGTATCTAAATTGATTGAATACTATCAAGATCAAGACGAAGCCAAATGTAAACCTTTAATCTATTTTTTAGAAGTCTTTAATCTGGTTTTCGCAATTTTTACAGAAAATGTTCAATATCATCTGGTGAGGGTAGGAGATGAGGAATCTCCCACCGAGTTTCTCAAAAATAACGATAAAAATCCCTCGACTTATCGATTATTTGCTCAGTCTCAAGGGTTAGACCTCCGGGGGGCAGACCTGAAGAATACTAACATTAGAAGTCTGGATTTGCGAGGAGCGAATCTGCGAGAAAGCGATCTGCGGGGAATTGATTTGAGTCAGATTGATATGAGATTGGCGAATCTCACTGGAGCAAACCTGATTGGTGTTGTCCTCAACCAGGCGCAGCTTTTGATTGTGAACTTGAGCCATGCAAACTTGAACGAAGCGCTGTTGATAGGAACCGATTTGCGCCGATCAGATCTCCAGCAAGCCAATCTTTTGAAAGCCAATCTAGAAAGCGCTAAGCTTGATCTGACAAAGCTCCATGGAGCCAATTTGAGTCTCGCAAATTTAAGGTCTGCCAGTTTGGAGGGGGCTAGTTTAAATCAGGCCAATTTGTACAATGCAAATTTGAAAAAAGCCAACCTCAGCTATGCCAATTTGAGTCACACCAACCTCAGTTATGCCAATCTCCAAGAGGCCAATTTACAGGGAGCGGATTTGAGGGGAGCCAACCTCAGTGGTGTTGATCTGAGTCAGGCAAATTTAAAGCAAGCCAACTTGAGTCAAACCAATTTGAGCAATACAAATTTCTATCGGGCTGAGTTGATCCACGCTAATTTGCGGGGGGCGAACCTTACCAGTGCCAGCCTGAATTGGGCGAGTTTAGAACATGCCACCTTGGATCAGGTCAACTTGAGCGCAGCGGTGTTACGTCATGCCAATTTGCAATACAGTAGTTTGAAACAGGCCGTTGCTCGCTACGGGGATTTGACTCGGGCGAATTTAGCTCAGGTGGACTTGACCGATACTAACCTGGCCTATGCCCAGATTCGTCATGCGAATTTAAATCAGGCCATCCTCAAGAATACTAACTTGAGAGGGGCTAATCTCTTTGGTAGTAATCTGATCGCAGCTATAGTTAATGGCGCGAAATTTGGAGAGAATTCTGGCTTATCTGATGAGCTCAAAAATCAACTCAAGATTAGGTCAGAACAATCAGTCTGAGGGGATGCCCCAGTTATCGTCTTGATTGCGGATCGAGGGCATCCCTCAACCCATCCCCAATGAAGTTAATACTCAGGACGCTCAAGAAGATGGCTGCCCCGGGAAACAGGGCCATATAGGGGGCGGTTTCAATATAGTTCTGCGCATCGTAGAGCATTCTGCCCCAGGTGGGGACATCGGGTGGAAACCCCAAACCCAGAAAGCTCAGGGTGGATTCAGTAATAATGGCATTACCCACCGCTAGGGTCGCAGCCACAATCACGGGACTGAGGACATTGGGTAAAATATGCAGCCAGATTAACCGCTGGGGTCTAGCCCCAATGGCGCGGGCGGCAGTAACGAAATCCTGTTCTCGAGTAGTCAGAAAATTGGCCCGAACTAACCGCGCCACTGACATCCAATTCAAGCCCCCAACCACCACCACAATTAATACAAAAATCCCAACTTCTGGCCCAGAGATCGCCTTCATCGACTCTCGCAATAGATAAATAATCAGTAATAGCAAGGGCAATTGGGGTAAGGCAATAAATAAATCCGTCAGTCGCATCAATAAACTATCAGTCAAACCTCCATAAAATCCCGCGATCGCCCCGATCAAAACCCCCACAGTCATGGCTACCCCCATGGCAGTGACCCCAACCGTCAGAGAAATTCTCCCCCCGGCCAAAATTCGAGCTAGCTGATCCTGGCCCAAGTCGTTTGTTCCCAGGGGATGCTCCCAACTGGGAGGAGCAGCCGATTGGCCAAAGTCAATTTGATTGGCCGAAGTGGTGTAAATCAATGGCCCCACCAGGACAGCCAGGACAATTAGGCTCAAGACAATGGCCCCAGCAACAGCCATCCGATCTCGCCGGAATCTCCGCCAGACTTCGCCCCATAGAGTTCGGGGCTTTGTCGGGGAAATGGCAGGGTCAGGGGTAATAGAGGTAACGTTAAATAATGGCATGGGGGATTGATTCGGATGGGCTGGACAGATTCTCTCCAGGGGTTATCTGAGGGATTTAAGGATTTTGAGAAGATATAGTAGAGGATTATCTCTAACTCCAGGTTACTCTCAAGGCGACTCACCTCAGGTTAATGGGTAACTCCCTCGGATGGGGCGCGGCCCGCTTCCCCCGACCCCTTGAGTAGATACCCCGATTCACTCTCGATTCATAGCAAATAACTTCAGATTGCCCCTTCAGAAGTCTCATTCTCAGGTAATAATAGACGGTGTTAGTCCTGTGTTGATGATTTCCGATTGAGTGATTTGTGTTATGCGTCGCCCTTGGCTGAATCAATTGAGAGCTGTCGGTTTGATTCTAGCAATCCCAGCCGTGACCGTGTTCCTGGCTGAATCGCTGAACAAGCCTTCCGTAAAATCAGTCACCAGACCCGTTGCCGAGCCTGTGACTGATTTACAAGCAAACCCCTCACCGGAGATCCAATGCCAGAACCCGGTTCCAAATGCTGTTTTGACCCAAAATTCAACCCCAAAGCCAGTCCAAAAGTCCAGCCAACCGTCACCGGCAAATCAAGCCTCAACTCCAACTCCAGTTTCAATTCCAGCACTAACCCCCGCTCCAACCCGACAAACTACAGATAATCCTTCGCCAGATCCAGAGATTACCAAAACGAATGCCTGTGTTGCCCAGAGCCCCTTTGATGAATCAGTTCGCTTTGCGATCAAAGCCGCTAACCTGGTACAAAAGGCTGAGTCAAAGTCTGACTGGGATGAAGTTTCTCGTCATTGGGTGCAAGCGGTAGCCTGGATGCAGGCGGTTCCTCCCGATAGTCCCAAACGGGCCTATGCTGAGAAAAAAGTCGCAGAATATATGCGGAATCTGGCTTATGCTCAGCAACAGGCCACAAAAGCCTCTACCAAGAGCGCGTTTCCCAGCTTTAACAGTAAGATTCTCGATCAGCAGCTCCGTCTTTATCTGTCTTATATCAGCACCATTGGCAAGCCGGATGTCTTGATTGTCGGGAGTTCCCGAGCACTTCAGGGCATTGATCCATCCCAGATGCGGCAATCCCTAGCTGCTGAAGGTTACAAAGAATTGGAGGTGTTCAACTTTGGGGTGAATGGAGCCACGGCCCAGGTTGTAGACTATATTCTGCGGCAACTTCTGACTCCGGATCAATTGCCTCAGGTTGTGGTCTGGGCCGATGGGGTGCGGGCGTTTAATAGTGGTCGAATTGACCGGACTTATGATGCCATTATGGAGTCGATGGGCAACCAAAAAATTGCGGCGGGGATTCGTCCTCAAGTTCCTTCGATGCCCCCCGATCGCTCAGTTTGCCATGAATTTCCCCAGCCTTGTAAGGTAAAGCAGTCTAAATGGCAAGCGGCTAATAATCTCAACTCCAGAGTTCCAGCAATCAAGCCCCTGGGAACTCAAATTGCCCCTGCCCGATTGCGATTTCTCGCTAACCCGGCTTTGGTTCAGGAAACCCTGACGATTTTAGGCGCAACCAGTCCAATTGATGCCAATGGTTTTTTGTCCCTCTCCACTCGCTACGATCCAGAAACCTACTATCAAGCCCGTCCCTATGTTTCAGGAACCTACGATGGAGATTACCGGGCTTTTAATCTTGGGGGCCCACAACTTGGGGCCTTGAGTTCAGTCACGGCATTTCTCAAATCCCAAAACATTCCTTTGATTTTGGTGAGTTTACCGGTTACGGATGATTACCTTGATGCCATTCGCGGCAATGCTGAAGCTGAGTTTAATGCTACTATGGGCCAGCTCTCTGCGGAATATGGCTTCATTTTTATCAATTTCTCAGAACAATCCCTTACCCGCTACGAATACTTTGTTGACCCCAGCCATTTAAATACAGATGGGGCCAGGGCAGTGGCTCAGAAACTTGCAGCAGAGCCGACCATTCCCTGGCCAAAGTCCCAGTTACAGTCCCAATCAAAACCTCAGTTGCAGCCCCAGTAATGGGTTAGCTCAGATAAAGTCTGAACCATATAAGTAGCTTGACGCAATTAATTAAAAGATTGATGGGGGGGTGAAGGGAGCAGTGCCCCCTTCCATTTAACAATTAATTACAACCACCTACTTAGTAAACCATAGAGTAAATTGTGGAATAGTCGTCTCGACTGTTTTACAGTGACAGCCGAGATGGCCGTTCACAGCAGGCAGGATGCCTACCCCACACGTATTGCGATTATAATGAGCGTTCCTGAAATCCCCAGATCTTGCCAGAAAACCAGAGGATTTCAGACCATTTAGTTCCTAGGTAATAACCGTAGGTTTGTCCCGTCCAGTAAAGGTTTTGATTTGAGCGACTTCATCCGCAATTTGAATCAAATCTGCCAGGGCTATTTGGGGATCGAGATTTTGCTTAGCCCCATCGGGTTCATAACTTTCCAAATAAACCCGCAGGGTTGCGCCCTTAGTTCCTGTGCCTGACAGTCGGAAGACAATTCGAGAACCATCAGTGAAGCCAATCCGTACCCCCTGACTCTCGGCGACACTGCCATCCACCGGATCTGTGTAGCTAAAGTCATCGCTATACTCCACTTCATAGGAACCGAGTTTTTTACCGGGCATTTCAGGGAATGCCGACCGCAGTCGATCCATCAGTTCATGGGCGCGATCGCTCTCAACTGCCTCATAGTCCCGGCGAGAATAGTAGTTGCGGCCATAGGTTTGCCAGTGGCTTGTGGCAATTTGTTCGATGGATTCAGACCGGGCGGCAATGATATTGAGCCAGAATAAAACCGCCCAGAGACCATCTTTTTCCCGAATATGGTTGGAGCCTGTACCGAAACTCTCCTCCCCACAAAGGGTGACTTTGCCGGCATCGAGTAAGTTACCAAAGAATTTCCAGCCCGTGGGGGTTTCATAGCAACCAATTCCCAGGTGCTTTGCCACCCGATCCGCTGCCTGGGAAGTGGGCATGGAGCGGGCTACTCCCGCCAGACCTTGCTTGTACCCTGGAACCAGATGGGCATTGGCGGTGATGATGGCCAGACTGTCACTGGGGTTGACAAAGAAATGGTTGCCTAAAATCATATTGCGATCGCCGTCGCCATCGGAGGCTGCCCCCAAATCTGGAGCATTGTCCCCAAACAGAATCTCCACCAATTCATGGGCATAGACCAGGTTCGGATCGGGATGACCGCCGCCAAAATCCTCCAGGGGTTCTCCAGCAATTACGGTTCCTGCCGGGGCTCCCAACCGTTGCTCAAACATCGCTCGGGCGTAGGGGCCAGTCACCGCGTGCATCGAATCTATACACATGCGAAACGTCCCAGAGGTAAGCAACTGGTGAATTTGATCAAAATCAAACAAAGATTCCATCAGCTTCATGTAGGGCTTGACGGAATCAATCACCTCAACGGTCATGCTACCGAGCTTGAAACTTCCGGGGCTATCCAGGTTGACATCCGCCGCTTCTAATTGCTTGTAGGTGTCAATGGTTTGGCTGCGGGCAAAGATTGCTTCCGTGACATCAGCCGGGGCCGGGCCACCATTGCTGATATTGAACTTCACGCCAAAGTCGCCTTTTGGCCCCCCTGGGTTATGGCTGGCGGATAGAATGATCCCGCCAAAGGCTTGATTTTCACGAATCATGCAGGAAGCGGCAGGGGTTGAAAGAATACCCTTACACCCCACCAATACTTGGCCCACTCCGTTAGCGGCGGCCATTTTCAGGATAGTCTGAATGGCTTGACGGTTATAATAGCGGCCATCTCCCCCAAGCACCAGGGTCTTGCCCTCATACCCATCCTGGGTATCGAAGATGGATTGAATAAAGTTTTCTAGATAATGGAGCTGCTGGAAAACCGAAACAGCCTTCCGTAAACCTGATGTACCGGGCTTTTGATCCGAGAACGATTGAGTTGAGACTGTAAGAATATTCATACCATTGGGAAAATGGGAAGTTCTGACCTTATTCTATAGGCTCTGTTTTACTTTGCTATTTCCTTAATAGAGTCTCCCGATGACGAATGGTAGCAATGGCAGCCTGCCAGGTAAAACTAAAGGACTGAAAAGACTCAGCAGAAATGCGATCGCTATCGAGCTCAACCACCACCTCTTTAAACAATTGGAAGAGTTGATCGCGAATTTTTCCAGATGATCAACGTCATCGATTTTAGGAATCTGATCTAGTAAATTCAAAATTTCCATGTTGTGTAGATCAGCCCGATTTTTCTCCCGTCGTTGTAACCAGAGTTTAAATTGCCACAGGGCCGATCCAACCAGTACCGTTGTAGAAATTCCCAGACCAATCGGTTCAGCATATCGCTCCAAAAAACTGGGATCATCCTGAGTATAATAACGCTTTGCCCCCGGATGGAAAGAGAACCCCAGTTCTTGCAAAGATTCCGGCTGGCGGATCAATGCTGCCTGGGGATTGAGGGTAACCAGTTCATTTCGGGCTTCAAATAGGGTCTTTGCAATTTCATGGATTACAAGTTCAGGGACATCCTCCCGCGTCACCAACAAAGCCCGCACGGATACGGTTTGCAAATTATCTGGGGGAATCGGAATTGAGCCATTATAAGTTCCCCGGGGAATTTCGCTAGTTTCTAAGGCAGGTTGAAATAATTGTAAAGCTGCTGACTGATCAATCGGAACTAAGATATTTTCCCCTGATTGTAAAAGCTGGGTCATGCCGGATGTTCCCAAAGTCAGCACCCGAAATAAAGCATCAACGTATCCATTTTTTAGGGCAGTATAGGCATCATCGGGCGCAAAAGGAATAGCCTCAAAACTACCCGTAGTAAATCCATAATGCTGAGAAAGCTGCCAGAATAATTGATTAGAACCACTCCCCTCTGGCATAATTGCAATCTGTTTATCCTGGAGATCGCTAACGGTTTGAATCCCAGAATTGCGAGTCGCCACCAGATGAAAAACCTCAGGGAATAAATAGGAAACCAACTGAATTGATAAGGTTAATGGAACATCACTCTGAACCAGAGCCAGTTGAGCTTTGTTTTGATTCAGCAATTCAATATTTTCCAGAGAGCCATCGGTTTCAAGTACTTTGAGCTGGATTTTAGGATGATGATGGTTGACAACTTTTGCTAAAGTTTCTCCAAATGCATAATACTGACCATTTTTGCCGCCGGTTGCCAGGGTTAGGTTATAAACTCGATTGGATGAGTGTCTTAACATCAATAACACACCAAAAAAGCTCGCTCCCAAAACACTCAGCAAAAGAATTGGAAGAATAGCTGCTCGTCGATTTTGCATAGGAATTATGGATGGAAATGAGGGCCAGGATACTGAATTAGAGCAAATTATGGTCTGAGTTTCCCAGATAGATCCAGGATGACTAGGTACTTGCACAACTCTAAATAATTATTCATAGTTATTCTGCCAACCGGGGTTCCTGCTCGAGACGGAGTAATTTTGACGGCATAGTGAGCGGTTCAGCCATCTACTATTCCGCCCTATATTGATACCCGCCCAATTTGAGTAAACCAGCTAGCAAACCAACTAACGAATCGACTAAAGACGGTAGAAAGGGATGCGCCCTGCTCCAGGATTGACATTATCCCGCCTTCAGGGGTTACCCCAATTTAATCCTGTAATCCCTGAATTTGCTAGCTATTTTTCTTTAACTAACCTTAAACTTTTAATAACAATATGCTGAACTTGAAGTAACTTGAACTTAAAGCAATCAGACTGCAAGTTAAATCATGGCCCTAGATTGGATTGAAAGTAATTGGGTTGAAGCATGGAACCCAACCCGCAAAAATCAAGATTATTTAATTCTGGTTCCTAGGTAGGCTCAGTAGAGTGATAAGCGTCAACCGCTTGCTGAACGACCAACTTAAACTCTTCCACATCCCAGGGCTTAGAAATACAACGAAAAATGTGAGCCATTCCCAGGGCGCTCGCTTCCCGTTCCAGGGCTTCCTCTGAATAACCGGTGAGGAGTATACAGATGGTTTTGGGGAAACGAGCCTTGACCTTTTCTAGCAACTCAATCCCAGTCATCTCTGGCATACTTTGATCGGAGATTACCAGGGCAACCTCCCCTTCAGTTTCTAGGAGCTCAATTGCTTGAGCCGGACTATTGGCTTTGATCACTTGAAATTGACGGCGGAAGGTACGGTAGATCAGATCGAGGTTATCCGGCTCGTCATCTACAATCATTAACCTAGGCTTATCATTAACCATGCATTTTAGGCATTTAGGAGTTTGGGAAATTTCAGAAACATCTACAATCTGACTTCCGCCACTTGAGTTTTCAGGAACTCAGTATTGACACCGGACTCTCGCACCAAGGCAATTTTACCAGTCCGGGCGATCTCCCGCAGGCCAAATCGACTCAGTTGCTGAATGATCGCCACCATCTTACCGGGATCCCCTACTACTTCAACTGTCAGGCTATCCTCCCCCATATCCACCACTTTTGCCCTGAAAATCTGGACAATTTCAATGATCTCAGAACGAATGGCACTGCTGCTACAATTCACTTTAATTAACATGAGTTCCCGCTCTACACAGGGAATCTCCGTAACATCTTGAACCTTGAGAACATTGATCAGCTTGTAGAGTTGCTTAGAAATTTGTTCGATGACGCTATCATCTCCAGAAACGATCATCGTAATTCGGGAAACCCCCAACTGCTCTGCTGAGCCTACAGCCAGACTCTCAATATTAAATCCTCGACGGGCAAACAAACCGGCAATGCGCGTTAATACTCCTGCTTCATCCTCAACTAATACGGAAAGGGTGTGCTTCATTCTAGCTATGCATTTCTGATAGGGATATTTCGTCCATTGTAGGAGATTCCCTGAACGTCACAGGGACAAAATCCAGGATCGAATCGAGTCATTCACCAGGTCAGGAACTTCATCGTGGGGGCAATGACCTGCCTGCAAAAAGGATTCAGTCAAATTTGGATAATACTGATGAAATTTAGCACTGCGACTGCGACAGTCAACCCAGGGATCCCCTTCCCCCCAGAGCAAGAATAGGGGACATTGCAACTGACCCAGGAGCACATCAACTTTTTCCCCCGCTGCGGATTTGAACACAGAGGCAAAAACCTCAGCCGCCCCCGGAGAGCAGGAAGGGCGATAGATATCTTCAACTAACTGGTCGGTGATCGCCCCATGATCCAGATAGACCTGTTTGAGGACGCGACGAATGGTGGAACGCCGTCTTGTCCAGTGAAAAATCAAGCGACTCACCCAGGGCTGGCGCACCAGCGATCGCTGCAATTGGCCTCTGATTTTCTGGGAGAGGGAGGGTTCTGGGGGCGGAGTCGGGTCTGTGAAGGAGCCCGCACTATTGAGCAAGATCAAGCCAGCTACTAGGGTTGGGCAATGAACCGCCGCCGCAAGCGCACCATAACCTCCCAAGGAATTGCCTGCCAGTACCGTGGGACGTTGAATGACTTGAGCCATAAAATCACCCAGTTGATCCCGCCAGAGATCGCCGTTGTATTCCCACTGGGGCTTGGCTGATCGACCAAATCCTAGCAAATCAATGGCCCAAACTTCAAAATCGGCCTGTAATCCTGAAATATTCTTTCGCCAATGATCCGTTGAAGCCCCAAATCCATGAACTAGAAGCAAGGCTGGACGTTGAGCCTGAGGTGTTCCGGCGTGGACGTAATGGATTGATTGATCTCGCCACTGCCAGTATTCCCCCGACCCTGAGGTGGTGTCCGTTATTACAGTCGATGGCATTTTGTAAAGTGGATAAAGTTTTGATAACCTTCATGTCATATCCTAATAGATTTTTAAGTTGGAGTAAAAATCATCCCAACTCAGATTTCCACTTTCCCTACTCCACAGGCGTTTTGATCAACCCCACCAAAAAAAATTTAAGAAAATTGCGAAAATGGCCTACCCCAGAGGATGCATTTTTGTAATGATTTTGGTAACCTTAAAAGTAAGAATGAATACTTGCAGTTGAGCCTGACTAGCTTAACTTAAGCAACAAGCCGACTGACTTTAGATAGATTAGAAATTAACTCAGACCAACTAACTCAGACCATTCAATTCAAGTTCAAGTCGGGTATTCAGTCTATGGGCCAGAACGTTGATAATGTCCACTAGTTAGCCAGGGAGTTTTTTGAGTGATTGCAGTCTCAGCACGTCCGGCTAAGCGCAACTGGATAACTATAAGCTTTGCTTCTACGCTTTATCTTTGTCCAGTCTTAGATCTGCTTCTTGCTGAAGTTCCGAGGCAGTGGCAGGCCGAGCTACGACTTGGACTTCAAGAGGCATTGGTCAATGCAGCAAAGCATGGCAACCAGTTGGATCCGGGTAAAACCGTTCTCGTTCGATTTTCCATTCTCAAGAATCAGCTCTGGTGGATTATTTCCGATCAGGGCATTGGCTTCAAACCTCCCCACTGTTGTTGTTCCGACGAACCTACTCCCCCTGCATCTTCACGCACCAATTTGCCTCACACTGATCACGAATGCGGTCGAGGACTTTATATTTTGCATCAAGTTTTTGATCGGGTCGAATGGAATTACAGAGGGACGGAGCTGACCCTGTGTAAGGATCTGGCTTGAGCTATTCCCTGGCTTTCCCTCGGGCTTGATCCCCGTGGGTAGGACAGGGTGGAGCCTTGACTGAACGATTTAACCAGCCAACGGCTTGCTCCAGACGGGGCAACGCTTCTTCAGGTTGATTTGTGGCTAGAAATACCAGGGCTGCTGCCAACAGCTCACCCGCCCTGACTGAGGGGTTAGATTTGAGTTGATGCCAGTCTCGTTCAGGAATCGCCAATCGTTCGGCGAGGGCTCGGGCAAGCTCCAGTTCGCTATATTGATTTAGACCAGAAGTCTCAGGACTGGCTAGGCGTTGGGTCATGGGAGGCAGATCTAATTTTTCCATTGTATTACTAGTTATTACTGATGTGTGTGGTTGATTTCTATTCCTGATGTCTGCTAGAGAACTTGGGATCATAGACTTGAGATTAAGAATTGAGGTTCAGTTTTGAGAAGAGATGCCAGGATCCAGGATTAGACCGGAGACTAAAATTAGAATCTAATCCTCAAATCTAATGCTAGAGTTCAGGGCCAGGGAAAAATGTACCTCAAGAACTAAAATGACCTAAGTAAGGGGTTGTAATCAATTGTTCAATGGAAGGGGATCTGGGGCTTTAACCCCCCATCAATCTTCTCATTAATGGCGTCAAGCTACTTAGTATAAATGACTTAAGTCATTAGAATGACTCAATTATCCTCAGACTTCCTCAAGTTTGAATGTTCAGTTTAATTCCCCTCAGTTTATCGCAAGATTGTTGATTTAAACATCATTTTTTATGGCCTCTGAAATCCCTGAGTTTGAGCAAGCCCTGTCAGAATTAGAGCGATCGCTCCTCAGCTTGAGGGATCGCTATATCCAAGTGAAGCGGGATCAACAGCGTCAGGTGGAACTCAAAAATCGGATCGAAGTCATCAACGAGGCATGGCAGCATCGGCGTTCCCAGGAATTGCGGCAGGAACTCAAGCACCTGGAAACAGAACTGGAAACCCTGGAACTAAATCTGGAGAGTCAACTGTTTACCTGGGGGAGCCTGAGGGAACCCTTCTGGCAGGCGGTGCGGTTTGGGGGGTTAGGCGTGGTGATCGGCTGGCTGTTGAAGCTCTGGGCGGGTTAAAGCGGGTTGGTGCTTGGAATTACTTGGAATTAATAGTTTAATAGTTCAAAATGAATCGGGAATGATCAACTCGAGATTAACAATCCTGAGGCAGTAATTCTTGACACAATTGCCGGAAGCGATCGCCCCGATGTTCAAAGCTGGTAAATTGATCAAAACTGGCGCAGGCAGGAGACAGCAACACCACCTTCGCGTTCAATTCAGGGGCCAGTTCCCTGGCTCTGAAAACTGCCTCAGCCAGGGTTTCAACCTGTTCAAACTGCAAGTATCCTACCTGTTGCAGCCGCTGGGCGAAACCGGAGGCCGCATCACCAATCAACAGCACCCTGGCAGCTTTTTGCTGGATGGTTCGCAACCATTGAGTATCGTTTCCGGCTTTCGCCTCTCCCCCGGCAATTAAAATAACAGGGGCCGCAACAGCACTTAATCCAACATCGGCAGCATCGTAATTGGTGGCCTTGCTATCGTTGATCCAGTCAATTCCCCGCCAGGTACACAGATGCTCAAGCCGATGGGGCACCCCAGGAAAAGCATAAATCCCTTGGGCAATGGCAGCGTTACGGATCCCGGCCAATCGGGCTGCCGCCACTGCCATCAGCAAATTCTGCTGATTGTGACTGCCTACCATTTCAAGGTTCTAGCGTCCACAATGGCTTCACCGTTCTGCATCACCCAACCGTTTTCCAGATAGACTCCCCCCTCTGGATTGCCGGGTAAGCTGGCCTTTCCGGTGACACTAGTCCAGCAGGCTTCGGGCCATTGAGCGATGGCATGGTGACGGAGATAGGCATCATCCCCATTGAGGATTTGGATTTCAGCTTGGTTTAGTAACTTCGCCTTAATGGTGTAGTAGTTCTCCAGGGTGTGATGACGATTGAGGTGATCGGGAGTGAAGGTTGTCCAGATGCCAATTCGGGGGGCAAGGGTGGTGGCGGATTCAATTTGGTAGCTGCTGATTTCAGCGATCACCCAGTCAGGAGGTTTAGGGCTTTGCTGCTGTTTTAAGGCTAATTCACAGGCTGCATAGCCAATGTTGCCACAGGCAGGGGCATTGAGTCCGGCAGCTTGAAAAATTGCTGCAATCAAGGCCGTGGTGGTCGTTTTACCATTGGTTCCGGTGATCCCAACCCAAGGACTAGCCTGCAAATTACGCCAGGCCAGTTCCATTTCACCGATTGTGGCAATTCCCAGACGGCGAGCTTGCTCCAGGGGAGGAATATCCCAGGGAACTCCTGGGCTGACCACCACCAGATCCGGAGCGGTGTCTGGGGCAAAGTCTGTCCCCAGTTCAACCCTGATCCCGGCTTGAACCAACGGTTGCTTCTGGGATTCTAGCGCGGCTGAAGTATTGCGATCGCTGAGGGTGACCTGCCATCCCTGACGTTGTAGGAGGCGGGCCGCAGCATTTCCAGATCGGCCCAAACCGATCACATGGGCAGTGGGCATAGAGTAGGACGGGTCATTGTAGAGGAGTAAACCTGATTGTACCCCGTTCCATGGCCCTTACTTGACGATGGGGCCAAAATCCGCCAGTACCCGACTATGGTTTCGCAACAATCCCAGCAGGTTTAGGCGATTGCGCTGAATGTCTGGATTCTCATCCATCACTAAAACGCTGTCTGGCCCATCAAAAAATTGACTCACCGTTGGGATAATTTCCGTCAAAGCCTCCACAAGTTGACGATAATTGCGGGTAGATTGAGCCGCTGCCGTTTTAGGAACGAGCTGAATTAGCCCCTGATAAAATTCCTGCTCCGAAGGCTTTTCAAATAACTCTGGATTGATGACTTGCTCGGGATTGAGTTGGGTTGTGTTGAGGAGCCCTTGGCGAGCCAGACGGGTGGAGCGGTTGATGGTTTCATAAATTTTTTCCAGGTGACCATCTTGACGGATAGATTGTAGAAATAGGGCGCGATCGCGGACATCGAGTAAATCTTTCAAAGCCCGTTCAGCGTACTCAGAATCGTCTTCCCCCAACACCGCATTCACCAGATCATAATCAATGCCTTTTTCATCCTGCAATAAGGTTCGAATTCGTTGCAGGAAAAAGTCATCAAGTTGAGCCGTTAAATCAGGAAGAGATTTCTCATGGGATTGAGTGAATTCTATGGCCAATTGACCTAAAAGGTCGGAGAGATTCAGGGATAAGTTGGCAGCCCAGATTACATTGATTATGGCGTTGGCAGCTCGTCGTAGGGCAAAGGGATCCGAAGAACCTGAGGGGATCATACCCAACCCAAAAATACTCACCAATGTATCTAATCGATCCGCTAACCCCACAACCTGACCCCCCAGGGTTTGGGGCAATCCATCCCCAGCCCCTCGGGGCAAATAATGTTCAAAAATGGCGATAGCAATGGTTTCTGACTCGCCCCCCGCCCGAGCGTATTTCTCTCCCATCACCCCTTGAAGCTCTGGAAATTCGTACACCATTTGGGTGACTAGATCGGTCTTGCAAAGTAAGGCTGCCCGTTGAATGGACTGGCGCTCTGAATCGGCAATGTTTAACTGTTCCAGAATTAATTCAACAATCTGACCTATCCGATTCACCTTGTCTCGAACGGTACCTAAATCTTCTTGAAACGTAACAGTTTCTAGGGCAGGTAAATACCCTTCTAACGGTTGCTTTAAATCAGCCTGATAAAAAAATTGACCATCCGCCAATCGGGCTCGAATTACCCGTCCATTCCCAGCAGCGATCGCCGCTGCCTTTGCCGGATCACCATTGGAAATGGTGATGAAATAGGGTTTGAGTTGGATTTTTTCAAGGGTTTCACGAGTTTCAGTCGTTTCCAGGATCGGAAAATACCGCTGATGGGTCACCATGACAGTTTTGATCACTTCCGGCGGCAGTTGTAAAAATTCCTCGTCAAATTTTCCTACCACTGCCGTTGGCCATTCCACCAGGTTTACGACTTCTTCAAGCAAATCCGGGGGAATTTCTACGGCTCCCTGAACGGTCTGGGCCGCCGTCTGAATCTGCTGTTGAATCCGCTTGATTCTGGCCGGGGAACTGACTTCCACAAACCCGGCTTCTAGAGCCTGGGGGTAAGCTTGAGCCGTGGGAATAGAAAGGGGCGCTGGATGCAAAACCCGATGGCCCTGGGAGATACGATCGCTGTGCAGGGTTTCTGAACCATTCACCAGGGTAACGGGCAGAACATTGTCATCCAGCAAAACGACTAACCAACGAATCGGACGGGGAAACCGCAGATCCCCATCGCTCCAGCGCATGAACCGCTTGCCTTCCAGGTTGGCAATCCACTGGGGAATCAGCTCGGTGAGAATGGCTGCTGTGGGCCGACCGATAATCTGCTTCAGGACAAAGACAAAATCTCCCTTGTCCGTGGGCCGGATTTCAATGGCCTCCAGGGAAACTCCCTGTTTTTTGACAAATCCCTCGGCGGCCTTTGTCGGCTTGCCATCTTTGAACGCGGTGGCGGCAGGAGGGCCTTTTACGTCTTCTTCGCGGTCGGATTGCTGCTCGGGCAATCCTGCAATCACTACAGCCAGCCGTCGAGGCGTGCCATAGACCTTCAGGGAGTCATAGGCCAGGAAATACTCCGCTAAGGTCTCAGGAATCAACTGTTGCCACTGTTGAATGGCGCTGGCAACAAAGGAGGCGGGAAGTTCTTCAGTTCCAACTTCAAGCAGAAAGCAAGCCATAGAAGCGAGTTACCGATTGATGGGTCAGGTCTCACACCCCAAGCCCAGATGATTTACATCTATCTAACCTATCATTGATTGCATGGTTTGGAATCGAGCCCGGGAGATTCAACATTTCCTCCGTGCCTTAAATTTAATTCACAACTTGAGCCATAATTTAATTCATAACTTGATCCATTGAAACTAAGCCTCACATTTCCAGAAGATAAATGGCTATTCAAACCTTCAAATGGTCACTGGATCGATATCATGCAGCGATCTCCAATGGTTTAATTCAGGCAGATGATCGGCTCGAGCTCTTGAGAGGAGATTTGATAGTAATGTCACCAGAAGGAGAGCCCCATGCGTACTACAGTTCGGAAATTGGAGATTATTTGCGTAGAAGTTTAGGAAATAGGGCCAAGATTAGAGAAAATCATCCGATTACCTTACCCAACGACTCGGAGCCAGAACCAGATATCGCAGTCGTTCAACCTTTGGGACAGGAATATTTAAGTCATCACCCTTACCCTGAGAATATTTTCTGGCTGATTGAGTTTTCTCAATCCTCTTTAGAAAAGGATTTGGATTTGAAGAAAGCTATTTATGCTGAGGCCAATATTCAAGAGTATTGGGTTGTGAGTCTAACGCCAGCCAAACTATATGTCTTCAGAAATCCAGTTCAGGCCGATTACACCTCAAAACTGATTCTGACAGTCGGAACAATTTCACCGTTGAGCTTTCCTGAGCTTCAAATTGAGGTTCAGCGGTGCATGAATGTCTAAACCTGCGATCAATCCTCCGACCGAACCTTTCCACTCCCCTGGGAAACGGTATATTCTGAATTACGGTTCCCAAAATACTCAGTTGGCTCCATGATCTCAAATTTCAAGTTACCGATCTGGCTCAATTTATGTCTCATATTTCCAATTGTGGTGCTAGATGTCTGGCTCTTTTCCCGACTCTGCCAGTTCTTGCAGCCCATCCCTAGCATTATTATTACCGCCAGCCTAATTGCATTTTTACTGGAATTTCCAATTATTTCCCTGGAAAGACAGGGCTTGAGAAGAAGTTTAGCCATTTCCTTGGTCTTGCTAATTGCCCTGGTGATTTTCAGTATTATTAGCTTGATTCTTGGGCCGCTGGTGTTAGAGCAATCAATTGAGTTTGCCAAACGACTACCGGACTGGCTCAATAAAGCAGAACAACAATTACAAGTCCTCTCTGAACAGGGTATTCTGCAAAATCTACCCTTTAATCTGAGCGGTCTGGCTGATCAACTGACTGACCAGATCTCTAGAACATTCAACTCGTTTACCAGCAGGCTGATTAATTTTACCTTTGAAACGATCAATGGCACAGTGAATTTTTTGGTCACGTTGGTGCTGTCAATTCTTCTGGTTATCAACGGCCCAGCCCTATGGGAAGGACTGTTGAGCTGGTTGCCTTCTCCGTGGAGCGATCGCGTTCAAATGGCGCTTCGACCCAGCTTTCAGGGTTACTTTTCCGGCCAGGCGATCATTGCTTCTATTCTGGGGGTGGCCCTATCAATCGCGTTTACTCTGCTTAAAATTCCCTTTGGCTTACTGTTTGGCATTGGAATCGGGATTGCCAGCGTGATTCCCTTTGGCGGAACCATTACGATTACCCTGGTGAGTGGATTGCTGGCGTTTCAGAATGTCTGGTTGGGAGCGAAAGTACTGACGGTTTCCCTCATCCTGGGGCAGATTAATGAAAACGTGGTGGCTCCCCGTTTGATTGGTGGGATTACTGGATTAAATCCGGCAGCGGTGTTTATGTCGTTGTTGGTGGGAGCCCGGGCGGGGGGATTTTTGGGGCTAATTCTGGCGGTTCCGACTGCAAGTTTTGTTAAACGGATTGCCGACACATTCAAGTACCCGGAAAAATATTCAGAACAGTATCCAGCACGGTATTCTGGAACGGATGAGATCAGTCCGTCTGGTGCTTCGGCTAGTCTGGAAGCGTCAGATGTGCTGGGAAATTGAGTCGGAACGTTTGACTAAACTTTAAGGATTTCTCAGGCAAATTCAAGTGGCTTCTCAGAAGCATCGGTCAAGATTTAGAGCATCAAGAACCAGGTTTTCTGAAGGTTCGATGATCTATCTCTGGGAGCAATTGACCAATGGCTCATCCTAAAATTTCTGTGATTATCCCTGTCCTGAATGAGGCAGCGACAATCACAACTCTGGTTTCCCAGGTGATTCAGGCTCAAGCTGTTGAGGTGATTATTGTTGATGGGGGAAGTGTTGATCAAACCGTTGAAGTGGCGCAATCCTTGTGCTTTGAGTTTCCTGATCGGGTTCAACTTTTAAGCAGTCGTTGTGGCAGGGCGGCTCAAATGAATGGCGGGGCAGAGATGGCTACGGGAGATATTTTGTTGTTCCTTCATGCTGATACTCAGTTGCCCGAGCACTTTGAAGATTGGATTCGGCAGGTATTGCAACCGGCTCATATGATTGCTGGGGCGTTTGAGTTAAAAATTGCTGGATCTCAACGAGCTCTACGCTGGATTGAACAGGGGGTGAAATGGCGATCTCACTATTTACAGATGCCCTACGGCGATCAGGCTATTTTTCTCCGGGCAGAGACCTTTCGGCAGGTGGGAGGATTTCCAGAATTGCCGATTATGGAGGACTTTGAGTTGGTGTGTCGCCTAAAGGGGATGGGTAAAATTGCCACTGTTCCGATTGCAGTAAAAACGTCTGGGCGACGCTGGCAACAGCTTGGCATTGGTCGGGCGACTTTGATCAATCAAATCGTGATTTTGGGCTATTTACTGGGGGTTCCAGCTCAAACCCTGGCAAACTGGTATCGTGGAGGTTGTTTCAGGTCAGGCAACCCTCATCATCGAACTCAACAAAAACATTAGCCATCAAGTCCACAGCGATTTTCAATCCTGTCAGGTACGGATTTTGCAGGGGTTAGTGTACCCTGTCCCTCACTTCCCGGACTCCAGCAGCACAAGAAATGCTGTCATCATTTAAATCAGGTTTAACCTGGCAATTAAATTTACTTAACCTGAATCGATTAGGGTCGTGATAGGTTGTGAGGAATTTGCTTGTGGTCTTTTGCAAGATTATCTTAGTTACTTTTTTACTGCTCCTGATCGGGGATTTTGTGGCAACATTTTTCTACCATGTCCCTGAGCATATCTTCGGCAAGTTCCATACCATAGTTCACCATAGTCCAAATCGGAGCTTTGTCCGTTACGCCCTCCGAACTCGAAAACCCTGTGCTTTGATTGCAGGATTTTTTGCTGCTTTTCCCTACTTGATGTTTATTCCTCTATTCTGGATCGTTTCTCCGCTTGGCACAATTTTAGGACTGGTTGTGGCGGAGTGTCATGTAGAATGGCGACATCTTCCACTGCAACAATGGCAGACTCCATTTTTACTCAAAAAAATTTGTCAGAGGCTCTGGATCACCACCCCTGAAAGACATTGGCAACATCACTGCAATTCCAGAGTGGCCTATGGAGATATTTTCACCTTTTATGATCAGCCAGCTCAAGCCTGGTTTAAATTTCTGTTGAAGTTAAAAAAGAAGTGGAAAGCCAGTTATAGTTAGCTGAATGATGGCTCAATCCAGTCAGTAAAAGCCCAACCGTTCAAAGAACAGTTCGTAGCGCTTTTCAATGGACTTTTCAATTCTGTGAGGTACGGATTTGGTAGGTGGTAGTGCACCGTTCTCCTACTTGCCGTACTGCAGCAGCGTGAGAAACGCTGCTGCTGCAGGATTGGGGTATACGCGGTGATCCTGACCTGGCAAACCTAATTTGAGCTACTGTCAGGGATGAACACCATGGCACCTGAATGGTTTGGAGTTTGATAAATGATTTTTAGCTGTTGATCCGGTGTGATCTGGTAGTTTTGGATGTGGGTCAGGGCGGCCAAAAACTTGGATTCCTGGCCCATGATTGGTTCTGGACAAGCCTTTAGAGTCCCGGCTGGGGTATCAACTTTGAGCCGATTGCCCTCAACTTCGTAAGCAGCCATATAGCGATTACAGCCTGAAGAACCGGCAATCCGACCCTCGGCAAAACTGAGGGTAATTGCTGTTTCGGCTAGGGGAAAATCAGGGGATTGAGGGTCATCCCAGGTTTGCAATGTCCAGGATGAACCGTCCAAACTATCAATAGATTGAGGTTTGAACGTCAAAACCCCCGATATCTCACCCTGACTATAGACGATCTGAAGTTGCCCTTGAGCATCCAATTCATATCGAGTCGCCCCCTCTAGAGCCCTTAGGTATTGGAATTCCTGGGTCATGATCTCCTCAGGACAAGCCTTACGAGTGCTTCTGATGGGGCCCACGGTAATTTGCCGTTGATCCAATTCATAGGAGCCTCCATACTGATTGCAACTGGCAAAACCAGTAAACTGATCCGGGGAAAGGTTCAAGGTAATTTCAGGGCTGGCTAGCAATATCTTGGGTTCTGAGCGTTCTGTCCAAGCCGATAGGATCCAGGTTGTCCGTTCTGCAGGATTTTCAGAAGACTGCTCATCTGGCATCTGAGCTTGAGGGATTAGGACTGTTGCCGTGGGTTGTGGAATGGTGGTGGATCGATCCGCAACGACCTTCAAGTCGTTCACCCCAGTTGCAGATAACAAACCCACTAGAATTACGGAACTTAATTTAATCATTGTTAAGCGTTCTTCCTAATTAAGTTCGTTAGAATAAATCAGCGGTTCGGACAGCAATAATCCTGCGAGTTCGGGGATCAAACTCGATGTCCATCCCGATTTGTCCCCGGTCTAACTTCACAGTACTGCGGCTAGATTCGGCGACTTGCCAACTGTCCCGGCGTAAACGACTGATGACTTCATCGACATTTTGTCCAACCAGATTTTGTCCAGCTAGATCCCGTTCAACTTCATCTGAATTCTGACGATTGGAGCGACCAGAAGTGCTATCACCGGCGAAATTAATCGAAAAATTCTGCCCATCTAAACGACCATCTGCAAAGACTCGGGTAATCAGATTGTTTGCTCCATACTCAATATTGGCGGTACCTGTGGCATCGGCATTGCCAGAATTGGTTAGATCAATGGTCAGGCTGTAGGCATCCCGGGCGATTTCCCGACCGTCAAACCGAATCAGGCTGCGATCGCTCAATCTCAAAGCCAGATTGGCATTGCCCTGGGAGTTAACACTGACAGAAACACTAGTAATCTCCCGGGCTGGGCGACCGGTCACCGTAAACTGTCCCCGACCGGTCTGGGAGAGATTGAGGGACTGACCTGAATTGCCATCGGGGCGACCAGAAACGTTATCGCCGGTGAAACTCGCCGAAAGATTCTGCCCATCTAAGCGGCCCTGAACTGAGATCCGGGCAATGGAATTATTGGCTCCAAGGGTAATATTGGCAGTGCCACTGGCATCGGCATTGCCGGAGTTGGTCAGGTTAATTGACACACTAGAGGCATTTCTAGTCGTTACCCGCCCATCCAGACGAATCAAACTGCGATCGCTCAATCTCAAGGCCAAATCTGCATTGCCCCGGGCATCAACGGTAAGAGCGGCGCTAGTAATCCCCTGATCCCGCCGTCCTGCCAGGGTAAACTGCCCAGAACCGGCCTGGGATATATTCAGGGTTGATTGGTAGACCCCGTATCGGAGACCTGAACCAATTTCGCCGGAACCCAGCCTCTTTCATTACGGGGAGAGCGAATCTCCAGCCAATCCCCATCCCGGTTGCGAGATTCATTAAGGATTTCTACGCGATCGCCCGCCACTCCATAGCCACTAATTCGACTGCGCTCTGATGGCTCAGACCGGAGATTAATCCGAGTGTCTGTATTGCTAGCTGTAGTCAGCACTCCCTGTCGTTGTCGTTGGGCAATCTGTTGCACCTTTGAAGAACGCAGGGCTTGGGCTTGAGCCGGTTGCAATTCTCCTGATGTTACCCCTGCGACGAGATTAAAAAATCCGCATAATGCAATTACAGTCAATAGTTTCCGATTCATCATCTTAATTATTATGTCCTTCTATCAAGTTAAACTTTTTAGGTATGTCTTTCAGTGATAGCCTTGCGGAACATTTAACAGGCTTTCTTAAGCCTGGTCAAACATCATCCAGGTATACCACAATGAATTTGTTTTGTTGGGTTTTATTTTATCGGGTAATACAACCCAAAGAGAGCAGCCAAAAGAAGCATTTTCTCGAATTTTGCCCAAGTGTGGCTTAAGTCAAGTCATTTGTCTTCATTCAAATAGACAACTTGAAACCCCAATTCATTTACTGATTAGTAGACCTTTTTGATCGCTCCAAAGTTCCAAAGCCCAAGCCGATTAAGTCAAATTAACTAACTTAAATCAACTGGCTTAAACCTGGAACAATTAGCTTTTCTATATCGTCTAGAATGCTATCAATTGTGTCTTAAAGCTTGATTCCAGACCGCAAAATAGCTTGAATCTTCTGTTGCTTAATTGCTGCTCAAGCTGCTCCAGGAATTTCCTGTACCAGAATGAAGGGTTGTACGATCAGGGCATTGAATCGTTTGGTGCGATCGCGCTCCCAGGCTGTAACTTCGTCCACATCAGGTTTATGGATGAGTTGCTCTTCGAGCCAGTGACGCACGGGCAATGTATTATCCTGAGCAATTTCAACCCCAACATCCAGCAAATCCAGGCTGGGATCAACAACCACCAGGGTATCTCGCTGAAAATGGGGAATCAGCCATTCCCATTCGGCTTCATCTAAACTTTCTGCTAACTTATCCCGCAGGGCTTGATGGAGTTCGGGGGAATCAGAACGGCCTGAGTTTGGGGTAGGGGAGTCAAAGTTTTGAGTCACTAGAGCTAAATTCCACCTGGATAATTTAATTTCCCCTCAAAAAAGGGTTGAGTTTACAATGTCAAGCTTACAGTCTTGAGTTTATAGCCTTAAATTCACAGTCTCAACGTCGTAGTTTTGAGTGGCCGTTCTAAGGTTACAGGTTCAAGTTTACAGCCTTGAGTTGGCGGTGTTAAGTTGGCGATTTTAAGTGGGCAGTATTGGTTGGTATGATCCTTAGCGCCCCAGGTCATGCATTGCATTAATTTCTGCCGCGCATTTTTGGGTTAGGGCTGTTAGTTCGTCTCGATCCGTAGAATCCGGTGGATTGATCACCTGACCAATCCGAATCGTTAGGGGTACAGACCGGGGCAGGACGGTGCCCTGTTGCCAGATGGCCTGGGTTCCCCAGAGAGACACCGGGAGCAGAGGAGCTTGAGCCTTAGCCGCGACTAAAGCGGCCCCCAACTTCGGATCGGTAATTCGCCCATCCGGAGTTCGAGTTCCCTCTAGAAAAACCCCCGTTGCCCAACCCTGATCCAAGCTGGCTAAGGCCGCCCGAATAGCACTCCGGTCAGGGGCTCCCCGTTTGACCGGATAAGCACCATAGAGCTGAATAGCTTGCTTGAGAACAGGAACCTCAAACAACTCCTCCTTGGCCATGAAAGCTACGGGACGGCCCATGCAGTTGGATAAAATCGGCGGGTCAAAGTCACTGGCATGGTTGCTTACTACCACCACAGGCCCCTGCTGTGGAACCTGTTCAGCTCCGTAAATTCGTCCTCGAAAGTAAATCTGGAAGGTGGGGTTGACCACTGACCACTTGAATAAGCGGTACAGGACTAGACTCGGAAGGGGTTCACGGGATCTGGACACGGGAAAATCTGAAACGTCTAAGGAGCAATTACCAGGCTCTATTTTGACATACTGCCGTAGCAGAGGCCCAACTCTCCCCTGAATAACCGATGCCTCAACAGGTTTTCCCTGTCCCAAGGTACTGTTGAGTTCAAATTCGCTTTATCTTGATACCCATGGTGGGTTACTAGAAGTTATTCGAGTCGGAGCGGGGAATGGTTGGTGCAACTCCTGGCTGATTCAAAAATAGGTTTTCTGCCGCATTGTTTTGATAGACACAACTGACTTCAGGCTTACTTTCGAGATCTCCCGTAAACCCAAAGGTATTCATCCGCTGCTTACAGTCCCGTTCTTGCTCCGAAGAGATTAGATCTCGTTGCTTGAGGATAATCCAGTTACTGCGGCGCATCACACAGCCGGGTTGCATCTTGGGCTGAGTTACATAGACACTAAATGGATTGAGGGTGACAAAAACCCGCAGGTCAGTCACCATCGCGCTGGCCCCGAACTTAATACAAGTCTCAGTACTAGGGGCACTCTGATCGATAAATTGACTCGAAGCTACATTCTCAGGCGTGAAGGTCGCTGTAGAACTGATGGCAATTCCCAGACCAATGCCAAGAATAAATACTCCCCCCACTACAGCCATTGTTCCGTAGTTTAGAGGAGACTGGGAGTTTGGGGCCTTATTTCTGCGTTTCATATCGCCTTTGAACACTTCAGATCAACTCCTGGGGTTATCAATATATCTACTATCTATCCATCTATCTGTCGGTTGATGCCAGCCGTGGAATTCTAGTGAAGTTCTAACTGTTGACTGAGAGCAATTTGCAATCCCGTGGGATACAAATTTGGGGATTGTGGCGCCCTGCATCACTAAATCCTATACTCCAACCACGCGAGAAATGCTGTATCAGTGCAATCTCAACAGTGAGATCTCAACAGTGAGATGTTAAGCAGGGGGCATCTACTTCCAGTATGACTTAGGAGAGAAGATTTGGGGAGATCAAATCTTGCCGCTCAAGGAATGTTTTATTAAACTATGTTTAGACTATGTTTAAACTATGTCAAGGGCTGTCAGTAATCAATCTTTGTTGTCTATCTGAACTGTGTCCGTCTGAATAATGTCCACCCAAATGATGTCCACTTGAAAATCTAGCTAAGGAGAGAGAGCCGTGTCTGTCGAGACTCTAGAGAAGCGTTCAACAGTCCGAAAGCTCGCCCCCCGTTACCGTGTATTGCTGCACAACGATGAATTCAACTCCATGGAGTACGTTGTCCAGACCCTAATGCAGACCATACCAAGCCTGACTCAGCCTCAGGCTGTCAGCATCATGATGGAAGCTCACACGAACGGGATTGCTCTAGTGATTATCTGTGCCCAGGAACACGCGGAGTTCTATTGTGAAACCCTGAAAAACCACGGGTTAACCAGCACAATTGAACCGGATGAGTAGCGGTGTCCAAGAACTTATCTCAAATTGCTAGCTATCCAACTCTGAATCGGATAGCTATTTTTGTCTCCATCTTGCTAGGGATATGGCTCCCCCTAGGAATACCGATTTATCTTCTAAGTCAGGACTCAAATTCGGCCAGCATAATCGCCTTGACCTTGCTCTATAGCGAATTTATGATTCTGGTTCAGCTCTGGGGAAGACGAGTTTATCATTATCCCAACCTCCTCAGTCACTACGGTTTAAAGTTTGATACTCAAAGTTTAATCAAGTTTGCTCTGGGGTTGGTTTTAGGGATCGCCAGCCTTACTTTACTATTTGTCGTAGAAGGACTGTCAGGTTGGCTGACCTGGCAAAGTCCTCCGGAGAATCTCTTCAGAATCCTGGGAGAAGGATTGTTGGTGGCCCTGGGGATTGGGTTTGCTGAGGAATTATTTTTTCGGGGATGGTTGCTGGATGAATTAATGCGAGGCTATTCATTTCAGAGGGCCCTTTGGGGCAGTAGCTTGATTTACGCGGGACTACATTTTATTAAACCCTGGGCAGAAATTCTCCGAACCTGGCCAGAATTTCCAGGCTTGGTCTTCATGGGATTGATGTTTGTCTGGGGAAAGTACATCATCTGGCCAATTTCCCAACCTGATAACCCTGGAAAATCAGAATTTAAGAGTAGTTCAAATAGTTATTCAAATAATTCAAATAATCATTTCAACAGCAACTGGCAGCAAGGAAATCTAGGTTTTCCCATCGGTCTTCATGGGGGCCTGGTTTGGGCTTATTATCTGGTGAATGTTGGAAATCTGATCCGCTATACCGGAAAAGTCCCAGAATGGATCACCGGAATAGACCAGAATCCTCTAGCAGGAATCATGGGTTTGCTGAGCCTGGGAGCGATCGCCCTCTGGGTCAAAAAATACTCTGTTTATCAATCAAAATAACCCGATAAGTAGCTAGGCACAATTAATTAGAAGATACATGTAGGGGGGTCTGAGAGTGCCC
>JAAURB010000102.1 GCA_012033335.1 Oscillatoriales cyanobacterium RM2_1_1 | reverse complement strand
CACCCTCAACAATATTGGCCGTGTCTACGATGCTTTGGGAGAGCCGCAGAAAGCCCTGGAGTTCTACAATCAAGCTCTGCCCCTGTTCAGAGCCGTGGGCGATCGCGCTGGAGAAGCCACCACCCTCAACAACACTGCTTTTCTTGAAAAAGGCCGAGGCAATCTTGAATTGGCACTGAAAAACATTGAAGCTGCGGTATCGATTTGGGAAGACTTGCGGACGAAGGTTGACAGTTCGGAATTGCGGGCTTCGTTTTTTGCGACGGTTCAGGATCAGTATGAATTCTACATTGATCTGTTGATGGAGTTGCATCAGCAGAATCCAGGTCAGGGGTTTAATGCTCAGGCGTTGCATATTTCAGAGCGGTCAAAAGCCAGAACTTTGCTGGAACTTTTGCAGGAAGCAAACGCCGATATTCGAGAGGGGATTGATCCGCAACTTTTAGCCGAAGAAAGGTTACTCCAGCAAAAATTAGATACTCTAGAAAAGCAACGATTACAACTTTTTAGCCAGGGTGAACCCACCGAATCACAAAAGATAAACATTCAACAGGAACAGAAACAGTTAACTGAGGATTACCAGGAACTCCGAACCAGAATTCGAGCCGCCAGTCCCAAGTATGCCGCTCTGACCCAACCAGAACCGTTGACTTTAGAACAGATTCAGCAGCAGGTTTTGGATGAAGAAACCGTGTTGTTACAGTATGCTCTGGGAGAAGAGCGTAGCTATTTGTGGGTTGTAGGCAAGAATAGTTTTGCCAGTTATAAGCTACCTTCACAAACTGAAATCGCAGCAGCCGTTCGTAACTTTAGCCTTGCTCTAAATGATTCCAGAGCTACAGCAAGTGCTGAGTTAAGGGCAGCTAACACCGCTAAGGAATTGAGTGGTTTAATTCTCAAACCGGTGGCGAATCAATTAAATGGTCAGTTGAAGGGGAAGCGATTGCTGATTGTTGCTGATGGAGCCCTGCAATACATTCCGTTCGCAGCCTTGGCTGAGCCGGGAAGTTCGGAGTATCAGCCCTTGATCCTGAACCACGAAATTGTCAATTCCCCCTCGGCTTCCACCATTGCTACGATTCGCCAAGAAACCCAAAACCGCCAACGTGCCCAAAAAACCGTTGCGATTCTGGCTGATCCGGTGTTTGGAACAGAGGATGAACGGGTTACATCAAAGAAAACCGTTGACCCAGAGACCCTCCCCATCGACGCTCAGCAAATTTCCAGGGCCGCAAAGGAACGGGGAATTTCTTGGAAGCGTCTGCCCGGAACCCGTCAGGAAGCGGAGATAATTCTGGGGTTGGTGCCGGAAGCGGAACGCACCCATGTGTTTGACTTTGAGGCCAATCGAACCTGGACAACTGAAACAAATCTGACGGATTATCAAATTGTTCATCTGGCCACCCATGGATTTTTTGATGGGACGAATCCAGCGTTGTCGGGGATTGTGTTATCCCTGGTGGATCAACAGGGCAACTGGCGGAACGGTTACCTGCGATTAAATGAGATTTTTAACCTGAAGCTATCAGCAGAATTAGTGGTGTTGAGTGCCTGTGAAACAGCGCTCGGTGAGAATATTCAGGGGGAAGGATTAGTAGGAATTACGCGGGGATTCATGTACGCTGGAAGCTTACGGGTGATGGCAACCTTGTGGCAGGTCAATGATGCCGGAACCGCTGAATTGATTTCCAGGTTTTATCAAAAGCTGTTATCAGACCGAGCTTCAGGCCAAACTTCAGAACAGTTGACCCCAGCAGCAGCGCTGCGTTCAGCCCAAATTGAAATGTGGCAGAGTCAAGAATGGCGATCGCCCCATTTCTGGGCCGCATTTACCCTTCAGGGCGAATGGCGATCGGAAAATAGCTCGGAAAATGATACGGCTCTACCCTAAAACTGCCGATTAATGACTAAATGGACACCTTTCACACCATTGGGTATCCGCCCATAAAAAAATAAAACCCTGACTTCGATAGCCAGGGGTGGAAAACGAGCTTCACATCTACCGTCTTTATAGTACCCGCTTTCCCATCCCCCTGAAAACGTTGATAATACGGATTTTAATCATTGAGAAAATCTGACTCATCCGTAAAGACACGGGTAATTCATCATAGCCTCGACAAATTCTGATACGGGTTTACCTACGTATTTCTACTGAAACAATCACAAGCTTGCTACCAGGCTCAATCACCAGCAGAAACTTAATGTGAAACTCTAGTCCAGAAATTGACTGAAAAAGGCGATCGCTCTTTCAAAGCCAAGATAAATTGATCTACTTCCTGATGGGTATTGTAGAAGTAGAAACTCGCCCGCCCGGTGGCATTCACCCCCAGATAACGATGCAAAGGTTGGGTGCAGTGATGACCCGAACGAATCGCTACCCCCGAATCATTCAGCATGGTCGCCAAATCGCTGGCATGAATCCCCTCGACGGTAAAGGTAGCCAGGGCTGCTCGCCCTTTTCCCTCAGCATCCGGTTTAGGGCCGTATAGAGTTAATTCCGGGACTTCCTTGAGTTTTTTAAACAGATAAGCCGTCAGTTCCTGTTCGTAGTGATGAATTTGCTCCATGCCGATTTGAGTCAGGTAATCAATAGCCGCCCCCAAGGCTATAGCCTCTCCAATGGCCGGGGTTCCCGCTTCAAATTTGTGGGGCAATTCACTACAGGTAAAGTGATCGAGATAAACCTCAGCGATCATCTCCCCTCCCCCCATAAACGGAGGCATATCCTGAAGCAACTCTAGCTTGCCATAGAGGAAACCAATTCCCGTGGGAGCGCACATTTTGTGGCCCGAACCCACCAGCCAGTCACAGTCTATTTGTTGGACATCGACGGGTAAGTGGGGCAAGCTCTGGCAGGCATCAATCAGCACCTTTGCCCCCTGTTGATGGGCAAGTTTACAGATTTCTACAACGGGGCTGATGCAACCCAAGGCATTGGAAACATGGACAACCGTCACCAATTTGGTTCGGTGAGAAATCAGAGCTTGAAATTGCTCTAGGTCAAATTCTTGAGTGTCGGTCAATTCTACAAACTTCAATACTGCACCTGTGCGCTGGGCCAGCATTTGCCAGGGCACAAGGTTGCTATGGTGCTCCATCACCGTCAGAATGATTTCATCCCCAGCTTTTAAAGTATTTAAACCCCAGGTTTGGGCCACCAGGTTAATGGCTTCGCTGGCATTACGGGTGTAGACGATTTCTTGATAAGACTGGGCGTTAATAAACCGGGCCACCTTCTGGCGAGCGGCTTCGTATTCATCTGTGGCCCGGGCACTGAGGGCATGAATTCCCCGATGGACATTGGAGTTGTAACCCTTGTAGTAATCCTGGAGCGCATTCAAAACCGCCAGGGGCTTTTGGGACGTGGCTGCATTATCCAGGTAAACCAACGGATGACCATTGACTGTTTGATTGAGGATGGGAAAATCCGTTCTGACTTTTTCGGCTAAGGTTTTCTCTTGAATTAATGTCATTGACTTGTCCTTTGTCTATCGTTGCGGGTGAATAGGTGGCTTAAAGAATTGCTGCTGGAATTGGTTGTTTAGTAACGGTCTGCTTTCAGGATTGGCATTCTGAAGGGGTAATGGGGGTCTACAGACCCAGATCCACTCGACAGGCCACACATCGAGACAGCATAGTTCTCAAAGATTCTAAAGGAATCTGATTGATCAGTTCTCCTGAGAACCCATCGACCAGCAACCGCCGACTGGTTTCTTCATCTAACCCCCGACTTCGCAAATAGAAGATTTCATCTTCCTCGAGTTGACTAACCGTTGCGCCATGGGAGCACTTGACATCATCCGCTGTGATTTCAAGCTGAGGCTTAGTGTTGACCCGAGCTTGGGGGGAAAGCAACAGATTTTGGCTGAGTTGACTGGCATTGGTAAACTGAGCCGACTGGGGCACGATCACCCGACCATTGAATACCCCTGAGGATTGATCATCAGCAATCAGCTTATGCACCTGCGAATAGCGACCCTGGGGATAGTTCAAAAATAGAGCGCTGTGGGTGTCTGCCCGTTGAGTCTGTTTCGTCAGGGTTAGCCCATTCAAAACCGTCTCAGTGGCTTCGCCGGTTTGGTAAACATCTAGATTGTGGCGGGACAGTCCCCCCCCTAAACTGATAGCATGACTCCTGTAGCGACTGCTCCGGCCCTGAAAAACAGCCGTTCGGCCAATGTGAAAGGCGTTGCCCCCATCCCGTTGGATTCGCACATGGTTGACTTCAGCATTCTCCGCCAACCAGAACTGGGCCACCGCATTGGTGAAGTAGGGTTCCCCCTGGGTTTGATGATCGGAGCAACCCAGGGCAATTGTCCCAAAGTGCTCCACCACCGTGACCAAACTTCCCGCCTCTGCCCTCACTAAAACCCGAGGCTGATTGAAGTTGGCCTGTTTCTCCGAGGTTGCAATCAATAACACCTGAATGGGGGTGTCAACGACCTGGTTTTTCCCGACCCAGATCACTGCCCCATCAATCAAACCAGCCGTATTGAGGGAGGTAAAAATCTCCTGGCTGGGGCAGGGCTGAGCGAGATCATCTTCCAACGTCTCGGCCAAATGGTCAGGCAGGGTAGCCAGATTACCCACAAACACTTCCGGAGGTAAGGCCTGAGTATTAGAAAGCTCAGGATGATAGATCCCATTCACAAACACCAAGCGACTCTGGTTCGTTTCTGGGAGAGTCAATCCAGTAATATCATCCAGACTCAAGCTAACTGGAGGGGGAGCCTGAAATTGAATCTGCAACAGGGCAGACAGATCCATAAATCGCCAATCTTCATCCTGCCGGGTGGGAATTGCCAATCCCCGAATAGTTGCAGCGGCATCCGTTCGCAGGTGTTGAAGCTGTTGTTGGAGTCGTTGTTGGAGTCCTGGGGTTTTTAAAGGGGTTGAACCCTGGGCTAAATCTAGCCATTGATTCAGTCTGGAAACTTCGAGTTTTTCTTGGGCTTGTATTATCATCATACTCCTGTCGCTGCGGCAGCAATCACGTCATCATAGCCCTGTTCTTCTAGTGCTAACGCCAGCTCTTTTGTCCCGGTTTTAATGATTCTGCCATCCGCCATGACATGGACATAATCAGGCACAACATAGTCGAGTAAACGCTGGTAGTGAGTGATCACCAGTAGGGAATTTTCTGCTGTAGAGAGTTGATTGACTCCACCGGCAACAATTTTCAACGCATCAATATCTAGGCCAGAATCAGTTTCATCTAGAATTGCCAATTTCGGCTCAAGTAAGGCCATTTGGAGAATCTCGTTGCGCTTTTTTTCTCCCCCTGAGAATCCTTCATTCACACTGCGCTCTAGAAACTCGGACTTCATCTTGACGACTTCTAGTTTTTCATGGACTAAATCCTCAAAATCAAAGGCATCCAATTCTTCTAAATCCCAATGTTTTTGACGGGCATTGTAGGCGGCCCTGAGAAAGTCCATGTTACTGACCCCGGGAATTTCTAGAGGATACTGAAAGGCAAGAAATACCCCGGTTAGAGCCCGCTCGTTGGGTTCAAGGTCTAACAAGTTTTGTCCCAAAAAATCAACGTCTCCCCCCGTCACTTCATAGGCTGGATGCCCGGCCAGAACCTTGGAGAAAGTGCTTTTACCAGAGCCATTTTGACCCATGATGGCATGAATTTCTCCAGCTTTAATTTCTAGATTCAACCCTTTGAGAATCGGGGTTCCATCTATATTGGCGGTCAAATTTTTAACGGAAAGAATAACTGAACTATTGTCTCGAATCATGTCAATATTAACGATTTCTAGGGAACAACTTCAGGTTTAATCGGCACTACAAACTGACTATTCGCCCGTACCCAGCACTCTGCTTTTCCATCCTTTTCATACAGCCGCACCCTAAGCCAGGGAAAACCTCGCTGGTCTTTCTCCAGCTCAAAGACTCCTCGCTCCCGTTTGACTGCATTGAGCAGAGTATCTTGAGGAAACTGGGCGATCACCTGTGCACTGCCTTGACCTGGGGGAATATTGCCCCGGCAGTTCAACCCCTGGGGATCGGTGTCCATCACCTGCCACATGCCGTGATAGGTCTGCCGGATCGGGTAATCCCCACTGCGGTCGGGCCAGGGGCCAGAATGGAAGTCGGGGGCTTCCTGGGCAATAGAGGGAGAATTATCGGAACCTGCCACCAGGGTGAGGCTGAGTCCTAACAGAACCCCAATCATTGATCGCCTCAGGTTTCTCTTTAAGTTTCTCTCTGAATTCCCCGGCAAAAGGGGGACTTTAAATCCAATCCCACCTTTTTTGAGGAGGGCCAAGGGCGATCGCCCTCTCAATACCTTTCTGACTAGCATCATCGCCTAACCCACTGCCCCTTCCAACTTCAGACTGAGTAACTTGTCCGCCTCTGCCGCAAACTCCATGGGTAGCTTATTGAACACATCCCGACAAAAACCACTGATGATCATGGAAATCGCATCTTCCTCAGAAATCCCCCGCTGGGTCAGATAGAACAGTTGATCCTCACCAATCTTAGAGGTAGAGGCTTCATGTTCTACTTTGGCTGTGTTGTTCTCCACCTGAATGTAGGGGAAAGTATTGGCGTGGGAGCGATCGCCGATCAGCATGGAGTCACATTGGGAATAGTTGCGAGCACCCCTGGCTTTTGGCCCCATTTTGACCAGTCCGCGATAACTATTGGAGGAACCCCCCGCCGAAATACCCTTGGAAATAATATGACTCCGGGTATTCTTGCCGATGTGAACCATTTTGGTACCCGTGTCGGCCTGTTGCTTGTTGTTGGTCAGGGCAACGGAGTAGAATTCTCCCACCGAGTTATCTCCGACCAGAACGCAACTAGGATATTTCCAGGTGATCGCCGATCCCGTTTCCACCTGAGTCCAGGAAATTTTAGAATTTACTCCCTTACAAAGACCCCGCTTGGTGACAAAGTTATAAATCCCACCTTTGCCGTTTTCATCCCCAGCAAACCAGTTTTGTACTGTGGAATATTTAATTTCAGCATTGTCTAGGGCCACCAACTCCACCACGGCGGCATGGAGTTGATTGGTATCGAACATGGGGGCCGTGCAGCCTTCAAGATAGGTGACCGAACTGGCTTCCTCCGCCACAATCAACGTCCGTTCAAACTGCCCAGAATCCCCGTTGTTGATCCGGAAGTAGGTGGACAAATCCATTGGACATTTCACTCCCTTGGGAATGAAGACAAAGGAACCATCGCTGAATACCGCAGAGTTCAAGGCCGCAAAAAAGTTATCCGCCACGGGGACAACACTGCCTAGATATTTTTCTACGAGTTCAGGGTGTTCCTCTACCGCCTCTGAAATCGAGCAGAAGATCACTCCGTCCTCCGCTAGCTTTTCCTTGAAGGTCGTGCCGATGGAAACACTGTCAAACACCGCATCTACCGCAACGTTTGCCAGACGTTTCTGCTCTGACAGGGGAATTCCCAACTTCTCGAAGGTGTCTAGTAATGTTGGATCAACTTCGTCCAGGCTCCCCTTCTTTTCACTGACCTTAGGGGCAGAGTAGTAAATGATGTCTTGATAGTTGATAGCTGGATAGTGGACGTTGGGCCAGGTGGGTTCCGCCATCTTCAGCCATTGGCGATAGGCCCGCAGACGAAAATTCAGCATAAACTCTGGTTCATGCTTCTTGGCTGAAATCAGGCGAACAACATCCTCACTCAATCCCCGGGGATAGTATCTGACTCAATCTCGGTGACGAACCCGTATTTGTAAGGTTGATTAACCAGGGTCTTAACAGAAGCGCTCATAGGCTGAGGTCTAAGGTGTTCTCTCTCAAAAGTAGTAACAGATCGGCAGCGGTTTAACGATGCAGTTAACAAGATAGCTAAATAACGAGTTAAACAACATATTTGTTACTTAAGTCTATTTTAGGTTACATTAGCAACAAGTGCATTGTCAAAGTCTAATTTATTTTTTTGAGTTATTTCTTTGAGTTGCACCGATTTTGTTCTGAGGATTCAGCGAAGGCGATGAGTACGATTCAGCAGCACTCCACCAAGCAGGATATTCTAAAGCAGTTACTCAAGCAGGGGCAGGCTACAGCCTTAGAGCTTTCAAATGCCCTTGATATGACTCCCCAAGGCGTTCGCCGCCATCTGAAGGATCTAGAACTCGAAGGCTTGATCCGCTATGAATCGGTTCAGTTGGGGATGGGACGGCCTCAACATGTTTATCAATTGACGGGGCAAGGGCGCGATCGCTTTCCCCATCGTTATGATGAGTTTGCCCTGTCGTTTCTGGACACTCTAGCGGAAACCGTTGGTCAAGAGCAGGTCAGTCAAATCCTCCACAAGCAATGGCAACGCAAGGCCCGAGAATATCAAGCAAAAGTGGGTCAGGGTTCGGTTCAGGAGCGAGTGGCGAACCTGGTGGAGCTGAGAAAAGCTGAGGGCTATATGGCGGAATGGTATGCAGTCGAGGTTGACGGGGCAAAATCTGAAGCTCAACGTTATATTCTAGCCGAGCATAACTGTGCTATTTCTAGTGTGGCTGAATCGTTTCCCAGTGTTTGTGGCCATGAGCTGGAAATGTTTGGGGCCGTGCTTCCGGATTGCAATGTAGAACGGACTCACTGGATTGTGAATGGTGAACATCGCTGCGGTTACATGATCACAAGGGATTAGATCAGGGCAGAGAATCTTGGTTATGGGGAAACGGTCGTCTTGGCTATTCTACGTTTAGCGCGTTATTCTAACTCACTTTATAACTGAATTATGTCTTCCCCCGAGTTTCTCACATCCGACGAAGCCATTAAAGTAGATGCGGCCTTGCTTTCATTCAAGGAAAAATTCTCAACCCGATTGGCGATCTATGCATTGAGATGTTTGAAACAAATTGCCCAGGAAAAGGCAATTCCTATCTCAGCCATTACTCCTGAGCAAATACAAATTTGGATCAAATCCGATCAAACCGTTCAGGATCAGTTTGCCGTTGATGCTAGCTTCGAGGATTTTTTTACCCGGCTGGTTTTATCCGCTTTGAAGCCACTGCAGCAGACTTCCCAACAGGAATCGTTGCCCATTGAGCAGTTGACTATTGATCAAGTGATCGCCTGGTTTGAACAGCAAGCCAGAGCAGCCCGAGAATCCAACTCTGAGAGGATGTCTTAGAATTTGTTCTCCCCCCTCTAGAACACCCACCCGCCCCTATTGGGTCAACGATCTAGCATTTGGCTAAATCTCCTGCTGTTACTCCTCCTTACCCAACCCTTATCACCCCTTAAAGCTGAATCGTTGAGAGCCCTACTATGTAAGACTCTCAAACAAGCAGATAGACTGATCAATCTCAATTCGCTTGACTAGAGTGAAAGAATCTCAATTCCCTTCAGGGCAGGGTTCTCAATCCCATGGAGGAATTCAAGATTTAAATTGCCATCCGCTACCGTCAGGGTGTGAGACACCATCAAGCCCGCATTTAAGCCAGCTATTGCGAACGGGTCAATATCATTCAACTCAGATGGCACCCTGCCTTCCACCTCAACATCAAATACCCGTTGCCCCGCCTCATTGATCCGGTTGTAAGTCTCGGCAAAGAAGAGTCTGACCTCAACTGTAGTGCCTGGATCAACAGGAAACTGCCACTGCATTTCTTCCCCCGTAATCGGATCCCAACGTTCTGATTTAAAGATAGCCTGAGGTATACCGTTTGGTAAGCTAGCATTGCTCAAGTTAATCCCAGCACCGGTTTGAAAAGTATTAGCCCCCCCGGAACCCACTCGAAAACTGGAGGGATTAGCAGTTGTATCGGCGGCCCAGGCTGTCAGGCCATCACTTGCGGCCACTTGACTACCCCCAACATTGACCCGATAGAGGACACCCGTTGGAGCACTGCCATCATTGTCAGTAATGGTGCCAACACCGGTTCCATCAGCAATGTTGGCTCCTGTTGGACTGCTCAGGTTCAGGGTAAATGTTTCATTTCTTTCGTCTTGATCATCGTCGGCGATCGCCACAGTAACCGTTTTGCTGGTCTGTCCCGGGGCAAAGGTAAGGCTACCATCCGTGGCCGTGTAATCCAGTCCGGCGATCGCCGTGCCATTAGCGGTGCCATAGTTGACAGTAACGGCTGAGGTGCTGGTTTTTGAGAGGGTCACGGTAAAGGCGGCAGTTCCGGCAGATTCATTCACCGCGACATTATTGACCGATAGTCGAGGGGGTGTCGGGGATGCAGCATCCCCCGTGAGAATCTCAATGCCTTTCAAAGCCGGGTTTTCGATGCCATGGAGAAACTCAAGATTCAGGGTACCATCGGTGACTTCCAGGGTATGGGAGACCATGGAGCCTCTGTTCAGACCTCCAGCCGCTGCAAACGGGTCAATATCATTGAACGCAGAGGGCACACTCCCCTCAACCTTCACGTCAAATACCCGCTGCCCCGCCTCAGTCACACCATCGAAAACCTCAGCAAAGAACAGCCTCACCTCCACCGTAGTACTTGGATTAACCGGGAATTCCCACTGCATTTCTGGAGCACTGGCAGCATCCCAGCGTTCTGATCTGAAGATGGCTTGAGGGATGCCGCCGGGTAAGCTGCCATCACTCAAATTAATCCTGGCACCGGTTTGAAAGGTGTCAGATCCCCCAGCACCTACGCGAAAGCTGGAGGGATTAGCAGTTGTGTCAGCGGCCCAGGGAATTAGACCATCGCTCGCAGTCACTTGACTACCCCCAACGTTGACCCGATACAGAACACCTGTTGGCGCACTGCTATCATTGTCAGTGATGGTGCCAAGACCGCTGTCATCCGCCAGGGTTGCTCCCGTGGGACTGCTCAGGTTTAGGGTAAATATTTCATCACTTTCATCCTGCTCATCGTCAGTGATCACCACAGTAACCGTTTTGCTGGTCTGTCCCGGGGCAAAGGTGAGGCTGCCATTGCTAGCCGTGTAATCCAGTCCGGCGATCGCGGTGCCATTAGTGGTGCCATAGTTGACAGTAACGGCTGAGGTACTGGTTTTTGAGAGGGTCACGGTAAAGGCGGCGGTTCCGGCAGATTCATTCACCGTGACATTATTCACCGATAGTTCCGGCAGGGTCGGCTGTACCCCACGATGAACCAGGTAGATGGGTTCAGTCACCGGGCCAATGGGTAAATTGCTGCCATTGACAATCGAGGCCATAAATCCCAGGGGCAGGGCATCATCTCCAGGAAAACTCAGGTTGCCCCCAGGTGCGCCGAAATTAAACAAAGACGTAATATTTTGTACCGTGCCATTCAGGACAACATCAACCGTCTGAAATTGCAGGGCATTGTTGGCGGGGAAGGGTGAATTGGTGAACTTCTGTGAAAGATCAATCGCCGTTCCATTGGGTGCGGTGTAGCTGAATGGCTGAATAAAGCCTTTAGCCAGGATAATGCGAGCTTTATCTCCGGCTTGCCCGGACACCAGCACCTCAATGTTGCTCTGGGAATAGGAACCAGACTCCCCGGCATCCAGGCCATTCACCGTTAATACGACCGACTGATTCGGGCTGTTTTGGGAGACCAGCGCGACGGAACCCCCCTGGGAACCATCCCCCAGCAATTCTCCCTCGGCTGTAGTCCCGTCGGTGAATAACACACTAATCCTGGAATTAATCAGTTCTGCCCCAGACACCCCACCAATATCCCAGGTGTTCAAACGAGGATCATTGCCATTGATATCTAGGGGATTTTGCGGGAGTCCGACAATGGAGTTGGGATCCATATCCACGCCAAACTTGATGATTTCTCCAGTCTGATAGCCATTGTTAACATTCGGATTGAATGTCAGCAACATGCCTTCATAGCCGGCAACGCCACCTGTGCCAAAAAACGGCACCAGCACATCCCCCGCAGTGGGTAGAAAACCGGGCTGAAATGCGCCGGAGGAACCCGTATCGCCATATAGCAGACCCCGAGAAACTGAGTCTCCCGCCAATCCTACTGGATCAAAAACCGTGTCAGGAAACAGGGCATCGGTCACATCAAAATAGATGGCTGCGATCCTTTTGTCTCCAGTATTCTCAACGGTGAATGCACTGGTACCAAAGTTGGAAGTCTGAATACTGCTACCGGGGGTGATGGTGATTTTGGCTGCGCCATTCTGGCTATTCACGATGGGATCCACTGGCGTAATCCCGGCAAATACAACGTTATCCACAATCGTGGCAGTACCGGTTGCATCCGCAATATCGGCCCCGATGGCATTGCTCAAGTTGACGGTGAAGTTTTCGTCACTTTCAGTTACAGTATCATTCAAGATATTGACTGTAATGGTCTTACTGGTCTCTCCTGGGGCAAAGGTCAGTTTACCATTGCTGGCGGTGTAGTCGTTTCCGGCGATCGCCGTGCCATTAGCGGTGCCATAGTCAACGGTGACTTCAGCCAGACTAGCCTGCGAGAGGCTGACGATGAAGGTTGCGGTTCCGGCGGTCTCATTGATGCTGATATCATTAATCGACAAGGCAGGGGGAGTCGGGCTTTCGACAGTTAGATCCAGGAAGTCAGCGGTAAACGGTGTAGATCCGTTAGAGTTTGAAGTCAAAGAGACAATTGCGGCGCTCTGAGTCTCGTCAATCAGATTCTCCCCTTTCAGGGCCTTGGCCACCTGCCCATTCGGATTGAGTTGGAGGGGCTCTGGGCCTACGGTCTCCAGGGCTGACCAGGTACCATTGGTTTGATAACGCCAGCCAGGAGTCACCTGAAATGTCTCCATGTCAACTGTTAGGAATAGTTCTACCTGATCATTGTCCGCTGCATTGAGTAGTTCCGGGACATTAAGGGTCAGACTATCAATGGTGACATCCTCTTCCTCATATTCAATCTTGATCTGAGGTATAAAACCTCTGGGGGAATTTGGGGCGTTTTTGACCGTCACCGCTGCCTGGAGCCAGTTTGACATGGTGCCATCCCCAAGGGTAAATCCCATAGATGCGGATTCTGACCAGGCAATCCCATCATTGGCATCGCTGGAAAAGGGATTGTACATCGGTACATGAATGGTGACCGCATTAACATTAGGGGCGGGGAGAAAGCCAGTTTGGAGAGCATCCTTCTGGGTATTCTCAGAACCCTTCAGGTCTCCAGGCCCGACTGATTTCACCTGGACAATGCCAGGAGCTCCTCCCCGAATTGTGTTGTCCAGATTGGTGAGGGTGTTCAGGCCATGGATTCCATCGATCATCCAACCTGTCATCCCAATATTGAACGGATCTCCCGCCAGGGTTCCCTTGCCGGGATGCTGGCCTGACCCCGAGGGATTGAAGTCCCAGAACAGGGTACTATTGCCATTGAGGATAGTGTTGGTGCCATTGTCGGGGTCAAACTGTAGGGGATCGACATTGTCTTCTAGGCCATCATTATCCCGATCAGTAATAATAATCGGAGGTTGATTGTCAGGTACGAGAACAATCAAATTCTGGGACGCAAACTGAGCCACCCAGAGGGTATTCTCAAGACCTGCAACTCCCGCCGGGCCTTCAGTTAAGTCAAGAGGAATCCCACCCAATTGCAGGGGTATCGATGTGTCTGTTACATTAGTTCCCGCCTGGGCTCCATTGGACACGACCTCCAGGAAGGTGATATTGCCATTGAACGGAGTCACTACTAAGATTTCGGCATTGGGATTATCTGTGATCGGATTATTGCCCCCGACCTTACCAGCAGTATATTCAGTTAAGCCATTGGAAGAGCTATTAATGGTCACCAAAGAGCCATCAGGCCCCTTGCTGCTACCGTTGGGATTGTTACCGGGGCTGAGATAGACCCCCACCTCTGGGTTTGTAAACCCCCCCGAAATATCAGCCCAATCCGCCGGGAGGTCATCGGCGGTGGTGGTCGGGTCATTCAAGGGATCCCCAGGGTAGGTCAGTCGCGTCGCCACTTTTGTCGATCCACTATCTGCAACATTGTATAGGCCCGCATCGGCACCTGATGCGTAGACGGGGTTGGGATGACCCCCATAAAATCCTGGTGTGACCAAGTGGAGACTATCAGGATCATTGTCATTGCCCGTGTTGACATTGATATTGGGATTATTGGTGACGACCTGGCTGCTACTGGTAACCGGATCTCCATCTGCTGTTAAAGGAACATCTCCCCAGCCATTATTAGGCCCATTATCAAAGGTATAGATGTTGCCCTCTTCGGTGATGACGATGTCATAGAGATTGCGGTAGCCCGGAGAATAGACCTGAACAGGGCCATTTGGGTCATACTTAGCTTGATTTCTACCATTGTTTCCCCCAAAGGTATCTGCGGCTTGAGCGTCAGCGGCACCTGTTGTCCCTGAGGCTGTATCCTGACCCTGGGGATTATTGCTACGGGTGGGATCATCAAGGGTAGGTAGAGCGTAAACATAGGAGTCCGCATAGGCGGTTCCTCCTTTCAATCCTTGCTGCTGCTCAATTTGTTTGAGTTGAGTCAGGTCTACCCTGAGGACTGCTGCTGCATAATAATATTCAGGGGCCCAGGCAAAATTATTACTGGGGGCACCTCGGTTAGTATTGCCCCCTGAAGTCAGGTACATAATCTGGTGTGCCATACCCCCCACCCTTTCTGTACGAATGTCCATGCCATTGGTGGAATGGTTTTCTTCAGACCGGGGCAGACCAATAACCAGGTCAACCTTACTCCAGGTCTTGGAAATGGGATCAAGGGTCAGGCGGGACAGAATACCGGAATTCGTATCTAAACCGGTCTCTAAACCACTGCCTCCCCCACCAATGCGGGGGTCACTAGAGGAAACATACAGGATGACTTCTCCACCCGATCCCTGTTCAACGGCTAATCCGGTGACCTGGCGAATATTTTGGGAGAGATTCAGATCGCCATTGTCATTGTGATTGGGAATCTGCTTGACCAGTTGAATGGTTTCCACCGAACCATCGACAGCGTAGCCCGTAATCATGCCCTCAGAATCCGTTTGCGGTATCACTTGAAATGCCTTGATTACGCCATCCTGTTGTGCGACATAAAGCCGTCCATCTGGGCCAAATTGTAGCGAGGTAGGATTCTGTAATGAAGCCTGTCCCAGGTTCAAAGAGCGGGTATTAAAGTTTGTTGTCAAAGCCATGAGTTTTATACCCCCAAATGTTGGTAAGAGCAGAATTGTTCCCGAAGTGATCAAACCTGAGCTGTAAAATGAATCAACATGATATTGACTCTAAAAACAGACGTTAAATATTGATATCAAGAGATAGATAAGTAGCTAGGCACAATTAATTAGAAGATACATGTAGGGGGTTGAAGGGGCACTGCCCCCTTCCTGCACTGCCCCAGACCCCCTTCTGTTTGATAATTAATTACAACCATCTACTTAGCAGTCCTAAATCAGTCATGAAAAAAGCGAGGGCGGGGTTTGAGAAAAAATTCCCTGGGCAGGGGGAAACACCGCCTTCACCCTACTTCACAAATGATTGATGATCGTTAAAATGGGAAAAGAGGAAAAACATTTCCAGGACAATCATTCCTATAGCTCCAATTAGAAACTTTATCAATTTAGATAAAATTTCCACAGAAAATAGGCAAACAATTCCCAACAGATCTACATCGATCTGTAACAAAATTGATAGAAAGGCAATACCTTCTAAGAATCAGAAAAAATCTGAACTCCCAAATCCGTATCTCACGAGATTGAAAGTCACTATAACGGCAATCTCAGAGTTCCAGAAAAGATTAGGCTTACAAGTCCCTAGTTAATTTCACGTAGAACTATCAATACACGGTAATCAGGATTTCTGTCTGGGTCAAGCATCCATGGGTCTCTTTTACAAACTCTTTACGAAAGAGTAAAGCTAATATAAAGCTGCGACCCTGCGGATCACTTTTCAAACAGGATATACTAGCCTCAAGCTCAAGTTGAAAACCTGAATAGAAGGTATTCTTCTGCCTGAGCCTGAATGATGCTAGACGTTGCAACCTATTAATATTAATAGTGTTATATAAAGTCAAACATAATTTATCATAAGGGTAGAAACAGTACTATCGCTTTCTTGGGGGCAAAGTTCCTAAACCCCTCTGCAGGTTTTCTGGGATTGATTTGAGATTGTTGTATTTCTGAAATGTTTTGACTGAAATGTTTTGAAATGTAACACTAAAATTAGCTTGAGTTTTTTGTCAGGGAAATTTGTAATAATGTCAGCATTTCGAGTGGGAGTTGCAGGGCCGGTGGGCTCAGGAAAAACAGCATTGGTTGATGCTTTATGTAAAGCATTGCGGTCATCCCATCAAATTGCTGTCGTCACCAATGACATCTATACCCAGGAAGACGCTCAATTTCTTGTGCGTTCTCAGGCTTTAGAGCCAGAGAGAATCTGCGGGGTAGAAACGGGAGGATGTCCCCACACGGCGATTCGAGAAGACGCTTCAATTAACTTGTCAGCCATTGAGCAATTGGAATCCCGATTTCCTGATTTAGAGCTTTTATTTGTCGAGAGTGGAGGAGACAATTTGGCCGCAACTTTTAGTCCAGAACTGGCTGACTTGACCCTTTATGTGATTGATGTGGCCGCCGGTGACAAAATCCCTCGAAAAGGCGGCCCTGGAATTACTAAATCGGATTTGTTGGTAATTAATAAAATTGACTTAGCCCCGTTTGTGGGGGCAGATTTGGCGGTGATGGAACGGGATACTCAAAGGATGCGAGGAGAGAAACCCTTTGTGTTCACGAACCTCAAAACTCAGCAAGGACTTGCACAAATTCAGCAATTTATTCAGGATCAAATGATCTAAGTAGCTTGACGCAATTAATTGGAAGATTGATGGGGGAGTGAAGGCAGTGTCCCCTTCCATTTAACAATTAATTACAACTTAACAATTAATTACCACCCCCTACTCAATTGGGTTTTTGCCAATTAAATCTGACAAATTAAATCTGACAAATAAACTTTGCAAGTTAAAGATTATGGATTGAATAGAGTGAAGTGGAACAGCTATCTCGGCTGTATTTGGACAGGAAGATACCTGTACTACAAGATTTCCGTCTCAATTTACATCATTTACGCCGCTATATTTACCTTCTATGAGTCAAGCTTCTATCGGTTGGCAGGGAATACTCAACCTGAATTACTGTCATGAACATCAGACAACCAAACTCATGACTGCCTACAGTCAAGCGCCCCTAAAAGTACAACGCTCTTTTTACCCAGAGGGACAAGACATTTGTCATAATATCATCTTGCACACGGCGGGGGGAATTGTCGGGGGAGATCGCCTATCTCAACAAATTCAGCTTCAACCCCATGCCAAGGCGTTGCTGACCACCGCTTCAGCCACCAAAATCTACCGCAGCAATGGTCATCCGGCTGAGCAGCAGATTAGGATTCAGGTGAAGGATCGGGGGTACTGTGAGTTCCTGCCCCGAGAAGCCATTCTCTTCAACGGGGCAATTTACCGGCAAAATTTACAGGTTGAATTGGCGGAAACTGCTAGGTTTTTCACTTGGGAGATCACTCGATTGGGGCGCTCTGCCCGGGGAGAAGAGTTTTGTCAGGGAGATTGGCGATCCTGCACCACCGTTCGGCAAAATGGTCAGTTGATCTGGGTAGATCGGCAGTGGTTACCGGGGGATCCGAATGTCATCCATAGTCCCCACGGGTTAGCAGGAAAGCCCCTGGTGGGAACCCTCTGCTGGGTTGGGGCTCCGGTGAATCAGGCTACCATCACCGCCATTAGAGATTTATGGATGCCGCATACTGCTGGGGAAATCGGGGTAACTCAGCTTATTTCAGGATTAGTCTGCCGATGTCGCGGTCATTCTACCCGGGAAGTGATAGACTGGTTCACTAAAGTTTGGCAATTGTTGCGGGGTCAAAATCTGGGACGAACAGCCGTTCTGCCGAGAGTTTGGGCACTATAGTCAGTTATGTAGTTGGCCATGCAATATAACAATCAGACATGATTGATTTGAGATGGCATTAGATAGTAGAACCAGTAATAGTAGAACCAATAGATAGTCAAACCAGCAGGCATTCCCATGAGGCACTGATGCAGTTATCTCCCCAAGAAAAAGATAAGTTGCTAATTTTTACCGCAGCCCTAGTGGCAGAACGGCGCAAGCACAAAGGCTTGAAACTCAACTATCCAGAAGCTGTGGCCTATATTTCAGCCGCCATTCTAGAAGGTGCCCGGGAAGGTCAAACGGTAGCTGAGCTAATGAGCTATGGGAAAACGCTGCTCAAGCGGGAAGAGGTGATGGAGGGCGTGTCGGAAATGGTACATGAGGTACAGGTTGAGGCCACCTTTCCTGACGGCACTAAACTGGTGACTGTTCATAGCCCAATTGTTTAGCCCAATAGTTCAGTAAGTAGGTGGTTGTAATTAATTGTTAAATGGAAGGGGGGTCTGGGGCTTCGCCCCAGGAA
>JAAURB010000101.1 GCA_012033335.1 Oscillatoriales cyanobacterium RM2_1_1 | reverse complement strand
TGACTGATCTGATACGGCTTGGGTTAAATCGGATGTTGAATCGGGTTTGGCCAGGATTAATGCTAGCCACCTTCAGCCTGGTTGTCATGTTCCTGTCGGACTCGCTCTTCAGGTTCAGGTTCGACCTCAGGCTCCACAATTGGGAGATACTATTTCTGTTGTGGTAACTGGGTTAAAGACTGATGGGGCCCCCACCGTTATGATGGCTGGAAAAACCTATCCCAGCTTTCCCCTCGGCTCCAATCGGTTTCGAGCGTTGCTGCCCACGACTCCCCTGGACAGGCCGGGAACTCGACAACTCCAGATCAAAAATGGCCCTGAAGCACAGCTCGTTTCAATTCAAGTGCGCGATCGCAATTTCCCGACTCAATCCATCTGGCTACCCCCCGGCAAAGATGGGATTGAGGGTACAGACTATGAATTTGAGCGGGTTGCTGTTTTGAAGGCCCTGGTAACCCCAGAGAAGTATTGGAATGGCCCCTTTCGCCGACCGAGTGATGGTTCGGTCAGTACAGTTTATGGGGTACGCCGCTACTATAATGACGAGTTTGCTGAGGATTATTATCATCGAGGGGTAGACTATGCAGCGGCCACCGGTTCTCCGGTTTATGCCCCGGCGGCGGGGCGGGTTGCCCTGGTTGGCCTCGAATCCCAGGGGTTTGAATTACATGGTAATGCCATTGGCATTGACCACGGTCAGGGGGTAGTTAGTATTTTTATTCATCTCAGTCGGATTGATGTCCAAGAGGGTGATCGGGTTGAGGCCGGTCAAGTGATTGGGGGTATTGGCTCTACGGGGGCATCTACGGGGCCTCACCTCCACTGGGGACTATACGTCCAGGGTCAAGCCGTTGATCCGGTTCCCTGGCGATACGAAGGCATAGAATAATTGTCCTTGGCTAGAGCTTGATCGAAAGTTCTGAGACGGCTTTTTGGTATGTTATTCTTAGCCAAAGAGTAGGGAAACCAAATCATTTGGATTCCTTCTCTCTATGATTAGAATTCTATGATCAGAATCCCTAATCAGAAATGGGGTGGGCGAAGTATTCATGTTGCCGAGTCAGTTTTGAAGAGTCAGTCTTGAAGAGTTAGTTTTGAAAAATAGGTTGATGAAGTTATGAGTCGTTCAGAGGATGCTGTTAAACGCGGGGGTGTTGTGAGCATTGAGAAGATTGTTGAGCAGGCATTGCAGGATGGCTATCTGACTCCTTCCATGGAAGCAGAAGTGGGCCGAATTTGTAATACAGCATCGGAGCTCTCAATCGAGGAATACATGGCTCTAGATCGGCTCATGGGGGCTTTACTGACGGGGGAGGTGGTGGTGCTGCCGCGGAAGCAGTTTATCAACGTGATGGAAGAACTTGTACTCAGCGAGGCCATCGTTCGAGTGGCAGAGATTGAAGACAATAGCGACAAGTCCCTGGATGTGGGGGATGTTGCCGCCTACGCCTTGAACCGTTTGCCTCCCCTCTACGCCACAACAGAGGAAGGGGCTCAATACCAGCGAGCCCGAGCCCGGGAAGAATTGCAAGATTTAATTTCCGCCCAGGTCAAAGAGGCGATTGTTTGTAACCTGGATCGGGTGGCTCAAAACCAGACCTTGTTTGGTCAGGTCTCTGGCAAAGATGTTTTGGAGCAGGTGAGCTCTTTGCTTCAGGCCTATGCTCAAGATTACGAGCAAACTGATGAAGCCTGATGAAATGGCCTGGGTTTATGCCGTTTAGCTTCTATGTCCAGGTTATATTACAAAATATTTCACCAACCTCAGATTGTCTTCACAATTGCCTATCCCCAGTTTGAATTTACACCAAACCTCTATTGATAGTGTTGCGTGTTGGGCATGGACAATATCTAGTGTGGGATCCGAATAAAACCTTGAGAATACGGAATTCCACTCCTGAGCCAGTGATTAATTTAGTCAGGATTGTGTCACTATATTATCTGTGACGATTAATGCCTTTCCCCTCAACTCGCTTGATGATGGCAACTGGTTTAAGCTAATTTGCGGAGCCAGTTATCAGCATTTGCCTGCCGTACGTAGTCTGGTTCTGGCCTATACTCTGGCCGGGGCTGACTGCATTGATGTGGCGGCGGATCCTGCTGTGATTGCCGCTGCCCAGGAGGCTTTTCGAGTGGCTCAAACTTTAGGAGATCAAGCCCAAAGGTTGGGTTTTGACTTCAAGGGTAAGCCCTTGTTAATGGTGAGTGTTAATGATGGAGAAGATCCCCATTTTCGTAAAGCAGAATTTGATCCAGCAGCCTGTCCCCCTGATTGTTGGCGACCCTGTGAACAGGTTTGTCCGGCGGGGGCGATCGCATTTTCTCACCCTGTGGGAAGTGCTGATGGTGTCATTGACCAACTCTGCTACGGTTGTGGCCGTTGCCTGCCAGCCTGCCCCAGTCAATTGATCCAGACCCGTTCCTTTGTTTCTGCCCCCGCCAGCGTAATGCCCCTGGTATTGCAGATGGAGGTGGATGCCATTGAGATTCATACCCAGGTTGGGAGAGACAAGGACTTCCGGCGACTGTGGAATTGGGTGCAACCGTGGGTCAATCAATTGAAGTTGGTGGCGATTAGTTGTCCGGATGGCCCTGACTGGCTTGAGTATCTCCAGACCTTGCATCAGATTATCTCCCCCCTTCCCTGTCCGCTGATCTGGCAAGTGGATGGTCGGCCCATGAGTGGGGATATCGGTATGGGGACTACCATTGCCACAATCAGGCTAGCGGAAAAATTACTGGGTGCTTCTGAGTTTGGATTATCTGGCTATGTTCAGTTGGCGGGCGGGACGAACGGTTATACCGTGGCCAAGCTTAGATCGCTGAATTTGTTGGCTCATTCTAAGATTGATAAAGGCTACTCCAGAACGGTTGCTGGCGTTGCCTATGGCAGCTATGCCCGGACTTTATTGTCAGCCATTTTGGATGCCCTGGAATCAACCTCTTCTTCGGGCCTGGGTTCGAACTTGATTTCTGAGTCAAAATCAGAAATACTGAATATTTCCAGGGTAGCCCCATTAGAAACAGAGCCTACATTGCTCTGGCAGGCCGTGGGTTTAGCCCATTCCCTGATCTCTCAAATCAAGTCTTCAGTCAAGCAGGAGGATGAGTTGCCAGTTTATTCCTGAGGAACCTCAAACTAAAGAACCCCAGGGCACGGATTGAAGTTTGCAGATGTCACTGTTATAAATATGCAGATTACAGACGACTTGAATCGATTACTCAAGATTATCCCCGAAGAAATCCGACTGAGTGTAGAACGGCATCCCCAGCTTGACAGTCTGATCGAGATTGTCATGGACTTGGGTCGCCGTCCGGAGGCCCGGTTTCCGTCCGGTGCAGAATACCTTTCCGAGGATGTGATTTCCTGGGAAGATCTTGAACAGTGTATTTCCCAGATCGGGGAATTTAGCGGAGACAACCGGGCCGGGATAGAACGTACATTACACCGGATCAGTGCAATTCGCAACCGCACCGGTCGGGTCATTGGGTTGACCTGCCGGGTGGGTCGGGCCATCTTTGGTAAGGTCGGGATGATTCGGGATCTGGTAGAAACTGGAGAATCAATTCTGATGCTGGGTCGTCCGGGGGTCGGGAAGACAACAGCTCTGCGGGAAATTGCCCGGGTGCTGGCGGATGAACTGGAAAAGCGGGTGGTGATCATTGACACCTCCAATGAAATTGCCGGGGATGGAGACATTCCCCATCCTGCCATCGGCAGGGCTCGACGGATGCAGGTATCTCGCCCGGAATTACAACATCAGGTGATGATTGAGGCGGTGGAAAATCACATGCCGGAGGTGATTGTCATCGATGAAATTGGTACGGAACTTGAAGCCCTAGCGGCACGAACCATTGCTGAACGGGGTGTGCAACTGATTGGTACAGCCCACGGCAATCGGATTGAGAATTTAATGAAAAATCCTACCCTATCGGATTTGATTGGCGGGATTCAGGCTGTCACATTGGGGGATGATGAAGCCCGCCGCCGGGGTTCCCAAAAAACAGTCCTGGAACGGAAGGCCCCCCCTACATTTGGGATTGCCATTGAAATGTTGGAGCGCGATCGCTGGGCTGTCCATGAATCCGTTGCCACAACCATTGATAATCTGTTACGAGGGATTCCACCAACACTGCAAATTCGGACTATGGATGATGCTGGGGAGGTTCAGGTGAGTCAGGAACGGTATCCTACTGAAGTCGATGCCCTACGAACTTCCGACCCCAAATCCAACCTGACGGCCCTGGCAACCTTACCCGCCCCTGGACTGAATGGTCTGCGGGGTTCAGGTAAGATGGTTCCGGTTTCTCCAGAATTTCCCCTTTCCGACACTCAACATTTCAGTCAACTATTGGATGCGTCCTTCAGTAATGGGATCCAAGCCTTCACCGCTGAAATCGGGGAATTTCCAGAGTTTGGCCCGAATGGGGAAGATTTACCCCTGCATATCTATCCCTATGGGATTCCTCGTCACCAAATTGACCATGTAATTCGAACGTTGGAATTGCCTGTGGTTCTGACCAAAGATATTGATGGGGCCGATGTGATTCTGGCGCTGCGGGCCCAGGTTCGCAATCAATCCAAGCTCAAACATGTTGCCAAGGTACGCCAAATCCCGATTCATGCGGTCAAGTCCAGTAGCGCCCCCCAGGTGGCCCGGGCCCTACGACGACTCCTGAATATGGAAGACCCCAACACCCCAGAATTTCCTGATCTGGCCTTATTCACCCACAGTGGCTCCTCCGATGAATTGGAAGCCCTGGAAGAGGCTCGACTGGCGGTGGAACAAATCGTTATTCCGAAAGGACAACCGGTGGAATTGTTACCGCGATCGCCCAAAGTTCGCAAGATGCAGCATGAACTCGTAGAGCACTATCGGCTCAAATCCAATAGCTTTGGCGAGGAACCCAACCGTCGTTTGCGGATCTATCCGGCCTAGCTGAGAGATTCAGTTAATCCCGCTAAACATTGGCTAGAATCCTGCTCCAATCCCCACAAAGGCTGGGGTAAAAGGCAGTGATGTTCGCAAATCCTAACAAAAATCCGGGGTACTGATAGCAGTGCCACTAACGTAGGAAAATTCTACATATCCTCAATTTTGATAGGTTATGCAGAGAACTTCTAATGCCCATGCGGTTATGGAGATGCGTACCGAGCTCATGGCAGATTCTAACCTGAGTTTCAACTTCACTGTATTGGTGATTACGTCCTGCCTGCTGGCGACCCTGGGATTACTGAGTAATAGTGCAGGGGTAATCATTGGAGCGATGCTGGTTGCGCCCCTAATGCTACCCCTGAGGGGTTTAGCCTTTGGAGCTTTAGAAGGCGATACGGAGCTGTTTCGGCGCAGTTTGACGACTTTAGGCATTGCGACTTTAACCGCCCTAGCCCTTTCAACTATTCTCGGAAAGCTGATTGGCCTGCAAGAATTTGGTTCGGAAGTTCTCGCCCGAACTCAACCCACTTTAATTGACCTGGGGGTAGCGGTTGTCGCCGGGGGACTGAGTGGATTTTCCAAGGTGCGGACGGGCATCAGTGATGCGGTGGCAGGGACGGCGATCGCCGTTGCCCTGATGCCGCCCCTGTGTGTGGTTGGATTAACCTTATCCCAGGGTTTTTTGCAGGAAAGCTACGGTGCATTGTTGCTCTATTGGACCAATCTACTTGGCATTACCCTGGCCTGCATGATGGTTTTTGTCCTGGCTGGCTATGCTCGAGCCAATAAGGCTTTGGGTTGGGCATTCTTAATGACAGGGGGATTATTTCTACCCCTGGGAATTAGCTTGATTAGATTGTTAAATCAGGCTAATTTAGAAGCAACTTTGAAACAAGTTTTTCAAGAGGAAACCAAAACCGGACAACGGGTTGAATTGCTGCAAACTAATGTTTTCTGGACGGATCGACCCATTCAAGTCTACCTCCGGGTTCGGTCTAAAGACCCTGTGACTCCTACACAAGTCCAATTAGTTCAGGAGTTTCTGGCCCAAAAAAATATTATCAAAAAACCCTTTGAATTGGTATTTTGGGTTGAACCTTTTGAAGAAGTTAGGGGAATTAATAGTTCTGTTGAGCTGACTAAACCTCGAAAAAATCCCTATCCCTAGAAAATCTATAGCGATCGCAAATGATTTGTGAAATGGAGTGAAGGGGGCAACGCCCCCACTTTGTGGAATGTTGCAATTATTCTTCAAATTGATATCAGATGATCAACTTAGATTGCATCAATCTTTACCCTATCTTTACCCAGCTTTAAATTAACTCAGGTGTTCCGGTATTGGTCTGATTATTTTTTCATCAGGATCCCATCAGACACAGCCTTAGTATTAAATAGTACGGTAGTTGTTTCGATTAACCTGCTTCAGGTCAAGGTTTCTGGCCTGTAGACCAAATATTTTTTGTAAAATTTATTACTCTAAGTTGCCCTAACGCCTCGAACTTGCTACCCTTCAAGTCAAAGCAGCATATCGTTCCCTCTGAGATAGTCCCAATATCCCATTATTTGTTATTAATTTATGAGAATTCTTCTGGTAGAAGGCCATCAGTCCCCTGCTAGTCTGCTTTTAAACAAGCTTACAGCTAGCGGATACATTGTTGATTTTGCCTCGAATAGTCGGGCTGTGCTAGAACTGATTGCCTCTTGCGATTATGATCTGATTGTTCTAGATGCAGAAGCTCTAGTCCCTCAGTTTGAAGGAATTAACCTCTGTCGTCATCTGCGATCACGCGGCTATGACAAGCTGATTCTTTTACTCATTCCTGAAAATTCTAGTCTAGATAGTGTCGCAGGGCTGGATGCCGGAGCTGATGACTGCATCATCAAACCCTACAAACTACCTGAACTCTTGGCTAAAATCCGAGCTTTACTGCGCCGTCGAGCCATTCCTCTGGCTCCCTGTGATCTGATTTGGGGAGATCTACAAATGAATCTACTCGCCGCTGAAGTGATCTATCAGGATCAAGCGATCGCCTTAACTGCAAAGGAGTATAGCCTGCTCAAACTCTTTCTGAGTAACCCCCAGCGAATTTTTAGTCGCAACGCCATCATCGATCAGCTCTGGCCCCTGGACGCATCTCCTGGCGAAGGAGCGGTCACCAATATGATCAAGAACCTGCGACAAAAACTTAAATCCTCTGGGGTAATGGAAGAACTTCTAGAAACAGTTTATGGCCTAGGCTATCGCCTCAAAGCTCCTCCCCGGAAATCCGCTAAACTTGCGATGCGTTCTGGCCCTAGTCTTACCCCAGGTTCTAGCCCTGAAATGCCACCTCGAGAGCACCGATCTGAAACGATCAACCCTCAAACCCAACAGTGCTATCAACTCTTGGTGATTGACGATGATTGGGAATTTATCAAGCAACTGAAAACTGAAGCATCTGGCTGGGGTTTTCAAATTGAATATATCACGGATACAACTCTGGCGGGATACTGGATTGCCCAGCATAGTCCTGATTTGGTCTTGATTGACCTGTCTTTGATCAAACCAGTAGCCCATCACCTGGTGCCAGAACTCGTAGCTCAATTTCCCAGATCATTGATTATCCTATCGGTGGATCGGGCCAGTTTGGATGAGCGGTTGATGATGTCTCGCCTGGGCATCCACTATTTTCTGCACAAATCTGTAATTTCAATTTCCCAAATCTTTGGGGCGGCGCTCCAGGTTCTTTCTCAGTTTGATCCAGCTCCAACCAGAGTGATGGTGATCGATGAAGATTCCTCAGGGCTCGAAGATCAGAAAAAATTGCTGCAATTGTGTGGGCTCCAGGTGATCACCTTGTCTCAGCCGACTCAATTCTGGGACATCCTCAATGCCAATCAGCCTGATTTGCTGCTGTTGGATCTGGAAATGGAGACCTTCAAGACTATAGATCTCTGTCAAGCGGTTCGGCAAGACTTATTCTGGAAAAACTTACCCATTCTGGTGATGACTGAGCAAGCTGACATGGAATCTCTACAGGGAGTCCTTGGGGCAGGGGCCAGCGACTTTATTCGCAAGCCCATCTCTGAGCCAGAATTAATCACTCGAATTCTCAGTCAGATTGAGCGAAATCCCTTGCCGTCAGCCTCTAGATCAATCAACGCCGAGGAAAGAGGACTGCCAAATCAACAGCGGGTTGAGCAATATTCCTGGGTTGGTCAGCTCGCTGGCACCAATGTCCCCATCAATCGCCTGACTTCTCCCCCGAAGTGTTATTCCTGAGTGTTATTTCTCAGTGTTATTCCTGAATACATTGATTCCCAGGAGAGCCAATTGGTGGAGCGGTGTCATCAACCCTCTCAAGTCGCCTAAAACTTTATAATTTTTGATACGATAGTAAGAATACGTAGGTTGGTTTAAACGTCTATTATGAGTTCTAGCCCTGAGATTTCTCAACCTTCCGACCCTGGTTCATCCCCGTCCAATCTGTCCAATCCTCACTCAAAAGTTGACTCCCCTCCGAGTTACGTCAAGTTGGCCATGCGGAATATGGTACGCAAAGGCGGTAAATCTCTGTTTCACTTTGCGTTAACGACGATTGGATTCCTCTCCCTACTGATTGGCATTGCCTATTTGACTCGATAGACTGAAATGTTGCCAATTCAGACCGAAGTCAATATTCAGGATTATTTTTGGCCCGTTGAATCCAGAGCGATTTTGGCTTTTGACAGTGCATCGCCCATTTCTGTTGAGGAATGGCAGCAGTGGTTTCAGCGATGGCTCGAAATCCTTCAGTCTGATCTAGAGATTCAAGCTTATGAGGTGAGCTTGCGGCTGACGGATGATGCCGAAATTCAAGACTTCAATACCCAATATCGCCACAAGAACCAACCTACCGATGTTCTAGCATTTGCCACTTTTGAGGTCGAATCCCCCAAAATAGCAGAAGTCTCCTGGGCTCAGCCCCTCTATCTCGGTGACATTGTAATTTCAGTGGAAACTGCTGCTTATCAGGCAGGTCAGCAGGGCCATTCTCTGCGGGTGGAACTAGCCTGGTTAGCCAGCCACGGTTTGCTGCATCTGTTGGGGTGGGATCATCCTGATGATATCAGTTTGGCTCAAATGCTAGCTCAACAGCAAACTCTGTTGCAATCGATTGGTTTAGAGGCCAGCCTGCGGTATTGATCGGGAATGAACGCCATCGGATTCAATCCCGTGAGGTACAAATTTGGGAGATGGTGGCTTACCGTGCCATCATTTCCCGCACTCCAGGGATGCAAGAACCATCGTGGGGATTGTGGAGTAGCTGTCTCGGCTATTTCCTTAGCAGACAGGATGCCTGCACCACAGGATTTATCTGATTTGATAGATGTTTTTTCATGAACGATTCTGGGGATGACCGGTGTCAGGTATAGGCATTCGGTTACAGGCATGAATAGGCGATCTCCCCCCCCCCCTTGACATTTAGCTCAGGTATTTAGCTCAGGTTAAGCTCGCCGTTGAAACAGTTAAGCTGGGAATATTCTTTCCAAAATTGATCTGGAGAAATGATTTGACTCCTGTAGATAATATTAGGTAACCCATCAAAATCTGGAAATATGAAATATATTGAGTCATCAGGATGAAAAGGTTCCAGCTTTAACAGAATCGGAGTAACCTAGGGTTGTAATGTATTGAAGATTGAAAGTTCGAGTTGGCCCTAGAGTTCCACTTTAAAATCTGACTTCAGTTGCAAGGATTGTGACGGGACTTATGTTAAATTTCATCAAGTGCTGAGATTAGCTCCTGAGTTGAGCCGTCTGATTTCTAAGCTAGCGATTAATAAGGAAGAGTTTGCTGCCATGTCACCGATTAATTCTAATCAATCTCCCATTACCTCTCTTTCAAAGCCCCAGTTCAACACTAGGACTGGTGATAGCTCTGTTCGCATGGGCAATTTTTCTCCCTCTCCCCTCTCCTTTTACGATCGCTCTCAGTCCTGGGATGTAGCCCATAACTTACTGACTAGCTTTCGCTATGCTGGGGAAGGTGTTGCCTACGCCTTCAGAACCCAACGGAATTTCAAAATTCATACCTTGATTGCCATTGTCGCAATTGGCTTGAGTCTTTTTTTGCACCTCAGCGCCGTTAAGGTTGCCATTATTAGTCTAACAATTGGAGCCGTGATGGCCATGGAACTCCTCAACACAGCCATTGAGTCGATTGTCGATCTGGCAGTAGGTCAGTCCTATCACGATTTAGCCAAGATTGCTAAGGATTGTGCAGCGGGGGCTGTTTTGATTTTTGCAGCCGCCGCTATCTTTGTCGCCAGCATTCTAGTGCTCCCCCCTTTGTTCGGGCAAATTCAATCCTGGTTGTAGAAGGGTGACTGCAACGGCGATCAGGCGGCCCAGGCAACCCGAACTCACAACCCGAACTCACAACCTGAATCCACAAGGAGACAACAGCTTGATTCTGGTTATAGACAACTATGATAGCTTTACCTACAACCTAGTTCAGTATTTGGGAGAGTTGGGAACTGAGTTTCCGGTAGCAGCCCAGGTTGAGGTTCATCGGAATGATCAGATTTCTCTAGAACAGATTCAAGGGATGAAACCCGATGCAGTGGTCATTTCCCCAGGGCCAGGTCGCCCAGAAAGTGCCGGGATTTCCCTGGAATTGATCCAGGAATTAGGGGAAAATCTGCCAATTTTGGGGGTTTGTCTGGGGCATCAGGCCATCGGGCAGGCCTTTGGCGGTGAGATCGTACTGGCTCCAGAGTTAATGCATGGTAAGACCTCCCCTGTACAACACCAGGGTGCGGGTATCTTTCAGGGTTTGGCAAGTCCATTGCTGGCGACCCGCTATCACAGCCTGGTGATTGATGCTCAAACCTGCCCGGAAGAGCTAGAAGTAACGGCCTGGATCGAAGATGGTACGATCATGGGTGTTCGCCATCGCCGCTATTTTCATATCCAGGGCGTACAATTTCATCCGGAGAGCATTTTGACGACCGATGGCAAATCTTTACTAAAAAATTTCCTAAAGTCGCTATAGTGGTTAGCATTCTCTATGAATTGTTGATTGGGTATTAATGAAAGTTTTGATCCGGGTTTCGATCCAGGTTTTGATGCAGTTTTGCCGAGTGATGGTTGAGGTTTTATGAAGCGGCGGCGATTGATCCATTTAGCCCAGACGGGTGCATTGAGTGCTTTAGCAACAGGGTTATGCTCTTCGGTTTTGATGCGGGACTGGCAGGGGCGATCGCTGCGATCCCTTGCCCAAGCTGACAATCCCTCAGATCTAAAGGTGCAGTGGCTGGGCCATACCTGTTTTCTATTTACCGGCGGGGGTTTGAAAGTCCTGGTCAATCCCTTTCGTCCAATTGGTTGCACGGCAAAGTATCCCAGTCCCAAAGTGAATACGGATTTAGTCTTGATCAGCAGTCGCTTGCTGGATGAAGGTTCCGTTGATAACTTCCCAGGTAGCCCTTCCCTCCTCTATGAACCTGGAGTTTATCAGTTCAATGGTTCTCAGATTCAAGGCATCCGCACCATCAAAGATCGCAAACAAGGTCGGCAATTTGGCACTAATGTTGCCTGGTTGTGGAGTCAGGCGGGGATTAAAATGCTGCACCTGGGGGGGTTGGCGGGCTCCATTGACCTAGAGGAACGAATTTTAATTGGTCGGCCTGATGTGTTGTTTGTGCCGGTGGGCGGCGGCCCCAAGTCCTACACCCCGGAGGAAGCCAGACAGGCGATCGCCACTCTCAAACCCAAACTGGTTATTCCCACCCATTACAAGACAGTAGCATCGGATCCGGCCACCTGTGACCTGGAACCCCTAGAGGATTTTCTCAGTGTGATGCAGGGCACCCCAGTACAGCGGATCGAAGGCAATACTTTGAGCTTGAATCGCGATCGCCTGCCGGATGAGGGGCCTGTAATTCAAGTGTTTGATTATTCCTTTGGCTTGGCTCCGGTTTCTCCGGCTAAAACTCCTGAAGCCGGTTCTAACTCTGCTCCGGTGGCCCCAAGCCCCTAGCCCAACTCCCTAGGCGGAACCAGAAATCGGTTTTTCTAATTGTCTCCGGGTCTTGATCGGCGCAATGATGCCTCGGTCAACTGCCGCCCCATGTATCATTGCTAAACCGGCGATCTCCAGTACTAGAGCTCTTGACTTTGGGGACTTCAAACCCTTCAGAACTATGACAATAGGATTTTCCGACGTTGCAGTGACTTAATTCAGCATCCTGTTCAGGGTTAATAGACACTGACGTTAAAAACTACAGTAGTTTAGTCCCGGATTTTGGCTAGATTTCATTGGGTTTATATCCAAGAATGATTCATGCTTCAAATTTTGATCTGAATGGGCTATGCCACGGAGAATTTCGTGACATCTCCCAAGCCCACCAAACCTGGGAGACTAAAAGATTGAACCCACTAAAATCCCTGAGTGCGTTGCCACAGCCGTTGAATTTCACCAATTTCTGATTGCTCAGGGGCAGGCAGGGCGGTAATTTTAGGATCAACCTGGGCTCCCGGAATATTCTGACTCCAGGGGCTATTGGGTACTGATTCTAGTTGCACCCTGGGATTCACCGGACGGAACCCATACTGGACAAAGACCTGTTGCTGTTCAGGCTGAGTCAGGAAATCAATGAATTCTGCCCCGGCTTTGGCCATCGCTGAACTGACCTCTCGCTGAACAATCGCTGCGGTCGAAACGGTTTCAACGGTCGGATTTAGGTAATAAATTTGATAGGGTTTCCCCTGGGTGGTTCTAGATTGCTCCCAGCGGTTCAGGGCGATGCTTTCATAGACGGTGGCTACATCGGCATCGTTGGGGCCACGGCTAATAAATTCCTGGAGCAAAATATCCGTAGAACGGGGGGGTTGGTACACCGAACGCTTGATAGTTTCCACCAGATTGCTAAATTCCGGATTGTTCACCCCTTGAGATCCTGACTTTGAATCGGCCCACAAGCTCAAGGTCACCTGTCCACTGTTGGAACGGGTCGGATCAGTCATGACAAAGTCAAAACTGCCCCAGTTGGGCTGGCCCCCAAGTTTTTCCCAGGTTCCCCCTTGCATAGCCTGTTCTAGCTGTTGCCAGGAGAACTGACCATTGGGAAATAATACCTGTCCCCGTTCGGGCCAAGCAATCCCCACCAGAAAAGTTTTGGCGATCGCTGGGGCGGTTGAGAGAAGGGTTGATCAGGATTTTGAGCCTGCCAGCGTTGCTCTAACTCGTTTAAAATCTCCCCACTGGCTGGGATTAAAACCGTGGGGTTGAAATCATTGTTCTCGTCAATATAGTTATTCACCATATCCTGGGATCCCTGGAATTTGAGCTCTAGATTAATATCAGGATGCTCCTGTTCAAATTGGGCTTCTAGTTGTTTCAAGGGTTCCATCAGTTCCGTGCCACTAACCACAACAATGGTCTGGGTTAATCCTGGCAACGGTGCATAGGCTAATCCCAGGGCTGACAATGCCAGGACAGTGGATAGAACCACTTTTTTTTGGCGTTGAGTGTTGGAATTCTGGCTGATAGTTTGGGTTGAGTTACGGGTCATGGATAAATCTCCTTTAAGAATTGGCAGTGGCTTCAACGGTTCATGATCAATATTTCCAGGATCTTGCGAACAAGCTAAACAACATATATCCAGGCCAGAAAATTAAATATAAGTCTCTGAATAAATAGCTGCGGTTCACGGTCAGAGCATCACCACTGTTGGCCAATGAATTATTGGCTAATAAATTTTTTAAAGCCGCTTCATCTCGTTGAGCTTGAGATTTATTTCTACCATAGTTGTAGAATAGCATTCTTTCATTTTGCGACGAAAGAATGAAAACTTCATAGGTATAATAGTCTCCATCTTCATCAAGATGAAGATTTGATTCTAGAATGGTATTTGCTAGTTTGAACTCATCTGTTTTTTGAGATATCTTGCCATAGATATATCGATTCTCTTTAGAACAGACAACATAATTTCTTTCCAGTCGTTCACAGTTCAAAACAACTTTTCGATTGAGAATAATAGGAGATGCAATCAACAAACCAGATAGAGGTATCAGTGCGATCTTATTCACCATGTTTCAGTCCTCCTGTTTAATTTCCTATCAGTTATTCAACCTGAAATTATGAATTGGAGATTATCAGTTAGAAACCATGAGCTAGAACCTATGAGTTGGCAATAAAAAAATTACTAAATCAGCACATCCACATGGCTTTGATACTGATTCAGCTCAGTGCTCAAACGTTGCAATTCCTGGATGTCCTGGGAATTTTTTAGATCCGCTGTGCGGAGTTTATTTTGAAGCTGTTGCAGGGTTCCTGCCGAATCCTGAACAATAGTATGAAGATTTACCAATTGAGCTTGTCGAGTGTCTTTTCCCGCCTCAGCCAGCTCAATATTACGAGCCAGACTCGCCGCTAATTTTTCCAATTGTTGTTGAGCTGTCCCGGCACTAGAACGAATTTTAGTTTTAACCTCTAGCAATTGTTGATGGAGTTCATTCACAGACAATAGGGATTCCCGTTGGGGAATTCGCTGGGCTGCTGTTTCCAACTTTCGGGGAAGTTCAAGGGTGCGATCGCACACCTCTTGCACCCTGACTAGTAGATCAAAATTGGCGGCATCAGCGGCTAAAATCTGATTGGCTTCGGTGCGTAATGTATCTGCTTTTTGGGCGAGATTGTGACCAGAAATTTTTAGGGTTTGAATTTCTTGTTCGAGTTGCTGTTGGGCAGTTTTTTGGGCATTGGGTTCTTGAGCTTTTAGCGCTGCTGCACTGATTAAAGTAGCCGCGATCGCCCCCGGCAGAATAATCAGGTTCGGTATCTTTAAAAACCGCACCCCCAGAACCAGAAGGGTTCCGCCAATGAATAGGGAAGCTGGATAGTAGAGTGGATTGGTAAGTTTCAGCATGATTTATTCTTCCAATATTCCTTAAATATTCCTCAAATGTTCCTCAAATGTTCCTCAAAATTCAACCTGCAAATCAGCCATTAAATTGGCAATCGTATCTGGATCGCCTTGACGATAGTATCCACCATTGAGACTGGCAATTTTTTCAAGACCTCTGGTTCAAACTCCCCTTCCTGACCATAACCTACGGTAAAAACGGCAATTCGTTGATCGGTATTAAACCCAGTTTTTTGGAGTTCCTGTTCGACCTGTTCCAGAGAATTGACCGACTCAGAATCGGCTCCATCCGTGAGGACAATCACAGCATTAATCGCATCGGATTTGGAGTTTTGCTGAAGCCAGTTTTGGGCGAAGAGCGTGGCATCATATAACCTGGTTCCCCCGCCAGCATTCAGGCTAGTGATAAACTGCATTCCGCGATCGCGCCCTTCAGGAGTACCACTAATCAGCACCGGTTGCTGAATTTCAGAATCAAAATCAATGAGAGCAAGGGTTTCTTTCGGGCCTAAACTCTCCAGATAAAATCGCAGGGTGTTCTGGACGGCAGGCAATTTTTCCCCCCGCATTGAGCCCGAGGAATCCACGACAATCACCACCTGGGAAGGTTTCTTAGCAAAATTCTCCCAGGACTGTAACATGGCATCAACCACTTCTGGTTGAGGGGGGCGCAGGGAGTCATATTTAGCCTTGGCATCAACCCCAAATTGGGCCGAGAATTTGTCTCCCAACGGGATGCCTGGAACCCCGGGTCGCAGTCCTAAATCCGTGGCGATTTTCTGGATTTCTGGGGAGCGTAAATATTCCAGAACCTTTGCGGTGGCTTGTTTTTCGTCCTCATTTATCCAGGGTGCATTTGGTAAAATTCCCCGCATATTTGAGGTGAAGGTTGATAGGGGATAGATAGCTTCGTAACGGGTTTGCTGGGGTTGAGCCTGGGATTGAGAGTTGGCTTTGATCACCGAGCTTTCATAGACAGATCCCACGGAAGCCCAGAACGGCCCATTTTTAATCATGTCCTCCGCCAGGGAATTGGTTGAAGCTCCGTAGCGGGTGACCTTGCTCTGAATCTGCTGAACTTGAGGTTGATACTCCTCGACATCGGCAACGGTGAGCTGTTCCGGTCGTTTATTCGAAACGGAGGCAAACTGAGTTACAAGAGTTTGCAGCCCAGAATTCGAGCGGGTGGGGGCAGTCTGAACGAAGTGAATCGGCAGAAGGGGGCTACTCGGGTCTAAATCCTGGTGGGTTTGAGCGGTTACTAAAGCTTGGTAGACATCAGGCTGTTTTCGCAGTCCGGGGGCAACATCCGCCGGAGCCATAAACACCATGGGGCTGTAGGCTAACAAGGGAGCATCCGTAATCCCTGGGATATAATCTTGCCCTGGATAAATTTGATTCATCCGGTAGAGCAACTGGCTGTGATAGATTTCCCCATCTACGGAAATCAAACTGGGAAATTCCGGGGCATCAGGCTGAAGGGTACCTGCTTTTAGCTGCTCTGCCAGGGTCGTAACTGCTGTAACAACGTCCCCGCTCCCCCTGGCATCACAGGTGAGGTAAAATGCCTGGCCATTTTCCAGGGTGGGATTTTGCTGATCGAGCTGTTGGGCGGCTTGATTGCAGAAGTCCTTAAGAGCACTGCCCGCTAAAAATTTAACCTCAATGCCTTGACGAGCCGGGCAGCAGTATTTTCATGAGGTGATTCTACAGGTTGACACGCGGCTAAAATTAGAGTTCCGGCGATCGCAATACTAGAAGTAATCCAGGGTTTGTAATTCATAGTGGTTTGATGGTTATTTGATGGTTATTCAATAGTTCGCTAGTGATTAAAGCTTCAGGTCGGCTTCAGTTGACTTACGTTCTTGTCAGGCTAGCGTGAAGAATTTATGACAAGGAACTTACAGCTTTTCGACGTGGCGGCGTACCGCACTCCCACCTCTCGTACTCCAGCAGAGTTGGAAACGCGGTATAACAAGGATTTATAACAGGAATCTATTACCAGAATCTATCACCCAAAAATTATGACGAGAAAATTCATGACCAGAAAATTATGATGGCGGGAAATTGTAATGCTTCAAGGCATCCAGAAACGCATAGACCGCCGGAGGATGCAGGGCTTGTTTTAAAGTGACAATGGCAATCACCCGTTCCAGGGGATCAGGCAGGCTACAGATCTGGAGCTGAGGGGGTACGGGCTCAGCGGCGAGGCGAGGCAAAATCCCAATTCCCAACCCTTGATTGACCATACTGACAATGGTGGAATCCTCCCGCACCTGATAGGCAATATTCAGGGAAGCATTGAGCTTATGGAGATAGGTATAAATAATTTGGGAGCAACAACTGACATTGGTCATCACCAGGGGAAAACCAGCCAATTGTTCGTGGCTCAATTGATCCCCATCCATTTCATAATCCGGGGGCAATAAAACAATATACTCATCCCGCAGCAGTTCCCAGGTTTCAAATTCATCACTCGTAGGCAAATAGGTAAAACCGATATCCGCCCGACCTGCCCGTACCGCCTGTTCCATTTCTGAGGTTTCCTCCATTTCCGTCAGGGTGATAGCAATCTCCGGAAACTTTTGCCGACATTGGGCGATCGCCTGGGGTAAAACATGGGTGGCAATACTGCGGAAGGCGACCACCCTGACACTGCCGCCATGGAGCCCTTTTTCCCGATTGGCTTCGATCGCAATCTGATCAATTAATTGCTGCACTTGACGGGCTTGGGCAACAATTTTTTCCCCGACGGGGGTGAGGTTAGCGCCATGTCGTCCCCGCTGAAACAGGACAATTCCCAGTTCTGCCTCCAGGGTGGCGATCGCATGGCTAATCGTGGATTGAGACAGGTTCAGGTGAGCCGCCGCCTCCCCAAAGTTGCTAGCGTCTGCCACTGCAACCAGAGCCCGGAGTTGTGAGAGTTTGAGGCGTTGAAGATCCATACATCGATTTTATCGATAAAAACCATAGATGGTAGCTTTTGATCAAATTATCAGCCAGCGATACAGTGAAATTGTTGAGGTTCTAGAGATCACTAGAAACAGTCAACACAGCAATTTTCAATCCCCTGAGAATTTGGAAGTTATTGGCGCACTGTGTCCCCAACTTCTCTACTCCAAAACCATGAGAAACGCTGTAACTAACTCTGGTCATCAAGTCTAGTCATTAAGTCTGGTATTTAAATCACGGGGCATATCAATGGTTAACTTTACTCCTAGTTCCAATCGGGAAACGCTTGAAAAAATCTGGTCAAAGGAATGTTTACTAACGACCTCGGGTCGAGGTCAATCCAAATTTAAAACGGTACTTCGCCAGTTTCTACAATGGTTAACCATGAACGACCGGTTGCGGGTTTGGACAGACAATCCAGACGCTACAATTCCCCTGTGGAATGCCCATGATCCCGTCACCGGAAACTCTATTACAGGATTATCAGAATCGGAAATGAGACGCTGGCTGGAGCAACGAATTCATGGGTTGGATGCGTGAGTCAAGTAGCTTGGCGCAATGAATTATAGCGATTCCTAATCACGTGAGGTACAGATTTGAGAGGTG
>JAAURB010000100.1 GCA_012033335.1 Oscillatoriales cyanobacterium RM2_1_1 | reverse complement strand
TTAGTTCACTATTTTTTTTGATTATTAGGAGGCAGAATACTACTTTCTGCCTCCTTTTTTTTGTGTCTTAAGCTTTCTTTCAACACTTCTGGGCGCTGCCCCCCTTCAACCCCCTTCTATTTGATAATTAATTACAACCATCTACTTATAATAATTGAAATTTTGATCAATTTACATCGGGGATTACTTACAGAATGTAGGTTAATCCCTATAAGCTTGATTTCACATTGAGTTTTTCCAGTTGGAATCCAGAAAACTTTTGAGATGGGTTTTGTCTAAATCTATTTCTCATCAGGGGTCACTTATGCAATTTATGAAAAATCAGGCAGCTCTAGCGATCGCCTATTGTTCTGATGGAGTTGAGCAGGCAAGAACCAGTTCATCAAACAATGGATCACCGAAACTCATGAATCGCAGCGATGGCTGTTGGTCAAACTGTTCAGGGTCAAAGGTGACGTTGTGAATCCGACCTTTGTAGGTCAGTTGCCAAACCTCTGCCCCTAGACATTTAAACTGAACACCATTCTGTTTCAGCAGTTTGGATTGGGTGAAAAGTTGCTTAATCTCGTCTGAACGGATAGGAGCAGTAGGAAGCAGTTGACGAATTTCGAGGAGATCGGCCTCAACATCCATCACTGTCATCTCTTCCAACCCTGGGCGCAGCGTTGGTGTCTCTAAAGTAGTGTCAAAATCAGACATCAACACATTTTCTTCATCTGAGTCAGCACTCATCACCGCCCGCTCGATGAACGTCGGAACTCTCGCTAGAATCGGTTGCAGGTTGCCAACGACATGAGTGAACGCATCAATGCGATCGCGCAGTTTGCGATAGACTTTGGCTTCGACGGTTCCGTCGTAGTAGAAGTTGTGAATTCTGACGGTAGGATGAATTTGGCCGATCCGATCCAATCGCCCGATCCGTTGTTCGACCCGCATGGGATTCCAGGGCATATCGTAGTTGACCAGAACCCCGCAGGTCTGTAGGTTTAACCCTTCACTCGCTGATTCAGTGCAGAGTAAGAGTTCAAGCTCACCGTTGCGAAACTGTCGTTTGATGGATTCTTTAGGGACGACTTGCCAGATTCCGTTGCGATAGAGTTCTCCTCCTCGACCGGAGTAACAGGCGACTCGCTCACCGTAGAGTTGTTGCAGGTTCTCCCGCAGATAATCCATTGTGTCGGTGTACTGGGTGAAGACGATTGCACTTTCTCGCTCTGTTAACTCCTGACGCAACGTGTGAATGAAATGGGAAAGCTTGGTGTCTTCTCCGGTATTTTCAAACTGTCGCAGTAAATCTTCTAGATATTGAATCTCTTGGGGATCGACAGGTTCCATGTAGGACTCCAACCCTTCAATAATCGCATCGTCAGCATCATCCAAATCCCTCAGATCATCTGTGGTAAGGCTTGACCCCTGACCCTCCTGCAAAGTCTCTAATCGCCGTTGTAGGGATTCTCGAATGGCGTAGAACGAACTGGTTAACCGTTTGCGATACAGGGTCATGAGAAATCCCAACGCCTTCCGTTCTTCCTTTTGAGCCAATCGGTAGAAATGTCGTACATAGTCGCTGACGGCTTGGTAGAGGGGAATTTCTCGCTCTGGTTCTAAAGTGATGGCATTGTCCTGAACTTCTCGACGAGCAATATCCCGATCGAGCAGTCCCCGCTGATAATACTGGCGCAGGGTGTCACGGGTGTGGCGAAACATCAAATCCTTCAGGGGAGTATTGGTGGTGAGGTACTGACGGGAGGCATTGATGAAAGGAAGATGCTTGGCAACTTGCTTAGGGTTTGCAAGCTTAACGTCGCGCTGCCAGGTGTCCCGCAGTTTGTAGGCTAGTAACTTATCCTGTTGCTCCAAAACCTGTTGTAGTCGAGGGCAGGGTTGACCTCCACGTTTGAAGTAATCCGTTGAGAGAGTTTGCCAGAACTGCAGGGTTTCTGCGTCAGGATCTTGAGCAAGGGAAGCAAAGTAGTCACAGAAATTATCGCTATAAGCCCAGTGACCCTCCAGGCCCAGCAGGTTGAGCAGGTCAAAGACTTCAATCGGATCAATCTGCATCGGAGTGGCAGAGAGTAACACGAGAGAGCGGGTCTTGGTTTTCAACTGCTGCATCAGCACCAGCAAACTGTTGGGGGTGTCTTTGTGATTTTGGGGACTTTTGCGACGGGCGTGGTGGGCTTCGTCCAGAACGATCAAATCCCAGGGTTCAGCCTCTAGTAGTTCCTGGGCGCGAGACTTGCGCCGCACCAAATGACTGGAAGACAAAATCAGATCGCAGGTATTCCAGGGGTTTTCGCTAGCAATCCGAGTTTGACCATAGGGATCGCGGAATTGACCCTGGGCATAGCTCCAGAAATGCAGATTAAATTTTTCCCTCAGTTCTTCCTGCCACTGGGGTTGAACACTGGCCGGAACCAGAACCAGAACTCGTTTGACCTTTTGACTCACCAACAAGTATCGCAGGATCAGTCCTGTTTCAATGGTCTTTCCCAGTCCAACTTCATCGGCGATCAGAAAACTGCGAGGAAACTGTTGAGCCACCCGTCGCAGAATTTTTTGTTGATGCGGCCAGGGGGAAATTGGAATTGAACGAACACAGAAATCCAGACAGCCTGGATGTTGATGCAAGTTGACCAGCTTCTCAAATTGCTGATGTTCCTGGGCAATTTCTTCAGGAGTAGCAGGAGTAGGTTCTACAGTATCGGCAACAATTTCCTCCTTGTCGAATTCGGCTTTCCGCTCCCAACTGGGTTTATGGGCAGGTGTGTAACGCAATAACTTCTGGCGAATCGCTTCTGGAATCTTAAAGGTTTTGACATGAGGTGAGCAATCATTCCAGAGCTGCTCAAATCGAAACTGTTCTTCGGTAACTCGTTCGCGATCGCGCCCACCCTCCCAAGCACAGTAAACATGAAAGGATTCAACATTTTGCTGCCAACCGCTGAGGGATTCATTGGTGGAGCCACTGAAAGCCAGTTGATTTCCCTGGGAATCGGTGAAGATGCCCACCTTTTCATGAAAAATATGATTCCGATCCAGCACATTCCCGTCTGGCAATTGATTGTCCTGAAGCGGGATGGCAATTTTGATATCCAGACAGCCCACCTGAATCAACCAACTGAGAATTTCAAAGTGTTCGAGTTGGGCAAAGTTTTCAGGGAGTTTGAGTGCTGCATCCAATCGAGTTAACAACGCTTCCCGCAGTTCATAGCCCTGTCGAATGGCTTCTAAATCTTGGGAGTTGAACTGGCAACCCATGATCAATCGAATCTTGCCATCCTGCCGTAGCATAGCCCCCAAACCTCGCGCCACCTTGCTGAGAATGGCACTGCCGAAATAACCCGATTTGCGATCATACTGAATGGCACATTCAAGGGCAGGAATGTAGAAATCAGCAACTGGATTGTGTTCGTTGCTGGAGTAGCTAATACGCCAGGGGTGATTTGAGAGAACAGGCATTGTCAGGAGGGAAAAAATGAATGGGATTAGAGAGAATTTGGATCGATGCCCTGCTGGTGTAACTTCGCCCTGAGGGTCTGTAACTGCTCTTCTGGAGTCTGATACCGTTGACCCGCTTCGTCGTACCAGAATAGCCATTCTCTGGTTTTCCCCTGGTAGGTTCCAACTTCTCGACCCAGGCCGAGGCGACTTCTGGCATCCAGATTTGATGGTTGGGTTGATCTCCAGCTTGCAGTACATATTCCCCCTCAACCCGGCGATAGATTTCTAAGCGTTGGCGTTTGCGGCGCAGGCGGGTGGGGGCATAGATGGCGTAGTACAGCACCCCTAGGTCAGCATAGTTCATTTTTTTCTGTTCATACTCGCCGTTGTAGGTTTGGGAGACAATTTCCAGGGCAAAGATGGGGGGAATATTCTCCTCTTCCCACAGCACGTAACTGGAGCGGCCATGCTCCCCCACGAACCGTTCAACGCCTAGACTCAGAAACCCATCTGGGACAATGGCTTCCTGATTGGGTTCGTAATAAACGCCCATGTTAATCCCAAAATACCAATCATCCCGCTCTGACCAGATCGCAGATAGAACCGCCAGCAATAGGTTGGGAATTAAAATTTGCAGTTCACTATCCACAGGGGTGTCGTCTGAATCGGGGAGTTCTGCCGAGGAGGGCAAACATTGCCAGGAATTATAGTTGTACATAGTGCTAAATTCCCAGTGCTAAATTCCTAAATCCAGGCTGATCTGGCCTGCTTCTGGCTTCAATTCTAACTGCTCGTAAACCACCTTGGCTTTGATTTCATCCATTGCCAACCATAGATTCAGCAGGGCGGCCTGTTCGGGAATGGTGGGGGGCATCACCTTGAAAGCTACCTCTAGAGTTTTCATGAATAGATCGTTGCTGACCAATCCGGTATTTTTCAGGAACCGCCGCACCAGTTGAATATTTTGTTCGTCCTGGTAAATGGCCAACATCGCGTGTAACCCATCCACCAAACACAAGCCGGAAAATTCCTGATCGTTAATTGAAAAAGCCCGCTTTTTCAGGCGTTGTGATGGCGAGAGCAATTTACAAGTGCCACTGGCAGAATCCAGCAACTTGTGAACTTTGGCCAGATCGGTGACGTTAAAGCCGCCAATGGCCAGGGCAAGCTGCCGTGCTTCATCAAAGGGGAACTCCCGTGCTTTGAACGCATCCCAGGCCAGCAAATACCACTGGGTCAGGGGGTCAAATCCAGCGGTGTCAGTCTGCACCAACTTGCGAAACCGATAATTGGCGATCGCTTTTCGGGCTTCGGCAAAGGCTTGCTCCGGGCGGACTTCTTCACCGCTGCTGTCCAGGATGGGATAGGAACGGGAGAACACATTCAAGGCGGGGCCAAATGCACTTAAATAGAGGTCAATTCCGGTGATGTCGTTGGCCTCAAATTCTGGAGCGCGAAGTTCAACTAAGTTGGCGACTTCGGGGCGCAGGTCATCCCACCAGGCTTGGGCGGCGTTGGGGTCTCGTTTGCGACAGACGAGTAACACGATACTGGAAACGGAGTTTTTATTGGCTTGGTGCAGGTTTTGGGGATTTTCCGTACTGACGGCCCAGGATGCGGTGATTTCAAAGCCTGCATCAATTAAGGATTTGGCTAATACATCCCAAGCCCCGGAGTCTTTGTGGTTAAACTGGACTGTCATGACTCCATCTTCTCGCAATACCCGATAATGTTCCGCAAAGGCCAGAGCCATTTTTGCTTCGTAGTCCTGGTTGGCCAGTTCTTCTGGGGACAGGCCCATGTTGCGAAATCGGGAAGGATTGGCAACGGCTTCGCGGTCTTTGTCAGTTAATTCGCTCAGGTACAGTTCGGGGAAAACATCACCCAAAACTCGCTTTTGCCAAACGTAGAAAAAGTCGGATAATTCGGCATATTGAATCGTGGCGTAGTAAGGCGGATCGGTGACAATTGCATCGACGGATTGATCAGGAATGTGATAAAGCGCGTCCGCTGAAGCAGAGTCAATTTGAATGGATTTTGGATCGTGCTGTTCGATGCCAGGAATGCCAGTTGAGTGAGGTTTAGTTCCGAAAAGATGACAAAGACCTGAATATTCTGAAGTCAAAGCTTCAGCACAGAAATACCAAAGTTGTCCGGTTCCATTCAGTTCTGGGTAGTTCCAGTTTAAGTTCAAAGCATGAGTTTTTGAAGATCGATCAACTGCTGAACGGCTAGAATGCCACCCTGAAAGTCTAGAATTATGGTCTATGCATCTATCAAGAACAAACGCCAAATAAGTTGAAATCGCTTCTGCTTTCTCAGATTCATATTCTAACTGTAACTTTGATTTTGCTTCATTAATAATTTCAACGTAGGTAATGAGCGTTAGGAGTTGACGCGGGTTGAAGAACTTATACCACTTATCAATTCCAATTCCGAAAAGTCTTTCTGTTTCTTGACCATGATTTACTTCTACGTCTGGTAATATTCCATTGATTTTCAATTGTTCTAACTGAGTTTCAATAAATGATTCAGCTTTATCAATCCCCTCAAAATCAATATCTTCAGGAATTCTAAATTCTAAACTTCCTTTTCCCTTCTTGAATGCAACAGCATAAAGTTGATGTCCAAATTGTCCGGACTGTGCTTGAGACTTAATAACATCATCTTCAATCACATTTCCACAATTCAAACATTTACCAACCCCGCGACTAATCGTATTATAATCACTAGGGTCAAAATCTATTAATTGATCCGGCGATAAATCATCACCAACGGCAGCATTCTGCTTCCCAGAAATCGGCGAAGTGGGGGCATCTTGCTCCCTAGAAATCCCCAAATCCTGTTCTTTGGAGATGGGCAAGGACAGAGAGCAAGACGCTTGCACTATATTTTTTTCGCTGGAAATATTTTTGCTAGAAATCGATATTGAATCATCCGGCAATCGAGACGCTTGCACTGTAGAACTTGGATTATATAAAATCGTTGTTCCTTTGCCTTTTCTGCCTTTAATTAATTCAAAATCAACTCGTTTCTGTTCGGGGTTAGGAATCGGTTTAACCGCACACCATTTATGTAAATTCTGCTTTTCTGGGCGTTTGTATAACCACCAATTTGGACTTAAAGGCACAACCGACTGACAATTTGGACAAACAACGGTATGGGCCCAGAGATAATTTTGTACTGTTTCTCCGGGTAAAGAGGGGAAAAATTCAGCCAATCTTTTTTTCGCTTCATCCCCGACCCATTTCACCCATTTGTCAATCTCCGCCTGTAAATCTGGCCCAAACTTGAGGGGAAATTCCATCGCCGCTTTCATCGTCACTACTGCCACCGGGTTCAGGTCAGAAGCCAGCACGTTCAGACCGTATCGTGCCGCCTCAAAGGGAATGCTGCCCCCTCCAGCAAAGGCATCCAGCACCGTGGGGGTTCGGGTTCCCCAAACCTGTTCGCAGTAGTCTTGCAATTTCCGAATCCGTTCCGGGGAGGGGGGCGTTTTGTAGAGTTTGGTGGATTCGTCCTGCATTCCGCCCACGCGCCGATTCAGCCCCAGCAAATATTCAAACTCCTCCATCGTCACATCTGCCGGAAGCAAGGAAGCCAGCACTGAAGCGCGAGAAAAGGACAACGGCTTGCGGGAATACCAGCGATGCAACCCCTTGAACGGATTCCCCCCATGTTCGTAGTAGACCTGTTGGTTCAGCAGGGTCACAGGCATGATTTTTTCGATGAAAACGGGCGGGCGGGTATTCACAGGAGTTATAAAAATTTAGGAGGAAAGGCTAGATCTATTTTCACACTTCACACAGACGGCATCCAGAGCAGAACAGAAATCGGGAAATCAAGGCCATCTACTTCGATTCTTCGCCTCCACCTCAATCGACCGATCATCATGCTACCGATCTACCAACCAGTTCTCCAGAATTAAATCAGTAATGTTTTCAAAATGTCGCGTGTTGTCAGTGACTAGCGTTAATTGTTGGGAACGAGCAACCGCTGCAATCATGGCATCCAGTTCTCCTGTGGGTCTGCCAATTTTCCTCAGTTCTGCCTGTATCCTGCCAAACTCTGAAGCTGCTCGCAGATCAAATTTGTAGAGTTCAGAAATGACGACTGTCGATAAGTAACAGCTTTGAATTCTCCGCATAAATTCAGAGACTGCTGTAGGATTTTTCTTGATTAAAGCAATACAGATATTAGTATCCAATAAATATACATGGATCTTAATCAAAATCAATACTCTTTCTACCTCGATACTCATGACGCTCTTGATCGATTTCCGCGAAGATTTCGTCTAAATCAGGCTGATTCTGCCAAGCCCCAAAGATTGCATTCAGACGTTCAATACGTTCTGTTAGGCTGATCGTCATGCTTGATTTCACCTCAAGAATAATCTCAACACCCTCCGGCAAGTCAATTTCTTGTAGAAGCTGAATTGTATTTCCTCGTTTTATTCCTTTGATCTGCATAATTTCCTCAAAATGATTGACCAGTCAATTCATAGAATCTATTAAATTTTAGCTCGTTCTAATTCAATATCTTCTTCTGCCAAGTAAGAAAATTCGATTCCCAGTAGGTCATGAATTTGGATGAGGAATCCTTGCTCCAAATTCATGACCTCTGCAGCTTTTCGCAAGCTAATAACCCTGGCAGATAAAGCTCCTAGAATAAAGAGAAACCTCTCCTTCTGCTCAGGATCGGAAAAAATCGGCAGGGCTGTCGCTATTTCTTGTAAATCAGTGGTTAAAACCATAAATTAATCCCCTAACAAAACTCGCATCGCCTTTAAAGCTGGACTCCGCTTTCCATTACTGATCTTAGCAAACCAATAATGGGCTTCCTCATTGCTCATCGCCATCACCCCAGATGTAATATTCGCAATCCGTTCCGTCTTCGATAACGGTTGCAATGCCTGAAACAACAAGGCCAGATTCACCCCGGATTCTTCATCTAAAACATAGGGAGAAGACCGCTTGTGAGACAGAGTTTTGGGATCGTACTGATTCGCCTTCAAGACATCATAAACTGCGTGTCGTGCCATCACCAGAGCATTCCCCTTCAATCGCCCCACCCGCTTTGCGGCAGGGCGCTTTTTCTCCCCTGCCTTTTTGTAAGCACACTGGTACAGCTCTAGGGCAAAATTATTGTTATCCGTTGGCACAACCCGCAACTGAAACTCTTGCATCAATGTTTAACCCTTGTCCGTAAACTCAATCGCTCAACTGGATTGCGGCTCATTGCCGTTTTAATCATACTAATCTCTGACCCTGTTGGTGACACGGGAGGATTAAATTCTAGCACCAGCTTCAGATTCAGATCGGCCTGGGTATTGGGTTGGTTCAATAACGTATTCAGCGTTGAAAAGAAGCTCTGGAAGCCACGGGCATCTCCCTGATATTCCAATCGAACAAACTGACCTGCGGTCTGAATGGTTACGGTCTGGTCAATCGTTGGATTGTATCGAGCCAGGAGCGGAATCGTGGTTCCCAACTTGCGATAGTCCATCACTTGACTGACTGAGAGTTCCAGAGACTCAATCCCCTGAACTCTGTCATCCCCGCAGCGATCGCTCAGTTTGATAAACACACTTTCGGGGATGCCCTCAAAATTCAGCTCTATGGGTTTGACATCAAAAAGTCCAGGTTGATCAGCCCCGTTGGGCGTTGGAATCATGCCGCCTGGGGGATAGGGATTTCCTGGAGCAGCAATCAATGCCTGAGTTTCACGGGTTTCGCTCTCCCCATTGCCGTAATCTGCAACCAAACGAAATTGGGTAGTCTGCTCAATCCGGGTTTCATATTCGTCAGAGGGTCGGAATTCCCGTTCGACTTGTACCTGAACATCGTTCTGGTACAGACTAATCGTTCGTGCTCCCCTGGCTCGCCACCGAACTTGAACTGTTTTGGCTGCTTCCGAACTGGGTAGCACCTGAACATTCAGTTCCACTGCTTTCGGCTGAGGAGGCTCCAAAATTCCACGACGATACAGCAGCCATCGTTCAGAGAATTCTAGCGGCTCAGGCGGATTAAACGAGGCATCATCCGTTTTGATATAGAGCTTCTCGCCAACCTTCATATCCCACTGTTTCTCTTCCAAGCCTCGACGGATGGAGGTTCGCAGCTTGGGAATTTCTGCTTCAATCGGCAGATTTAGGGACAGGTTTTTGGAAAACTCTTCCTTCAAGCCCTTTGTACTCCACTGCTGAATTCCCGCAGGCCAGACTTTTTGCAAAATGTAAGCAGGGGCAAAGGGCTTGGCCTGGTCGGCATTTTCAGAGCGTACCTTGCCACAATCCCGCAGTGCCTTAAGAACGCTATCTTGTTGGTTATTCTTGCCTTGGACCGTGCTGGAGTCCTGGGCCGGTAATGTGTAGTGCATTAATCCCTTCGGCGCTTTGACGGGATCACTGGCCGGGTAGAACAGATGGCGATAGGCATTGGTCAGGGCAATTCGTACCTGCAAATCCACCTCTCCATCCTTTTTCTTAAGTTGCTGTTGCTGGCTCTCAGAAATGTCATCCAAGCGATTGGGGCTGGCTAGAATATTCTTGATCGCTCGGAACTCCCTGGCCAGATCAATCGCTCGTTCCAGTTCTGATTTATTTGCCACCAGGAATAACAGACGATTCCGAAACGTGCGAAATTTGCCTGATTCCCCGGTGCTGTTAAAAATCTGTTCCACCAGAGGCGGAGCAGTCTCCTGAGAGGAAGTCACCATGACATCATCAAAATCAACCATGCAAAGGGCAATGGAATCAGGGCTATCATCCACATCAGCAGGAGAAGTGGGGGCAGACACTAACGTAAAAATGCGGGTGGCAAAAATACTATCCCGACGCGATCTCAGTTCATCTTTGGCCAGAGTTCGACCAATTTGTTCTTTTTCCTCAGTAATGATTTTATTAATCGAGGGTTCTTCCTTGAATCGGGCAACGGAGGTAATTGGGTCACTGTCCAAATACCAGGCCACAGCCGTCAGTCGATCCAACACCTGATCAACAAACCCAATTTCAACTTGAGGGGTGAGTAAAGACAGATTCAGTTCTGCCCGTCGAATTCCTGAAGAAATCCCCTGGGTTAGAGAGTGCAGAAAAATGGTTCGCGCAATCCAGGTCGAAAAAGGTGGCTTTCCCGCCGCGACCCACTGCTGATCATGAACCTGGGCATAGGCTTCCCGCCCGGTTGAATTATAGATATCGGCTTGAATTGGATTTCGCATCAGAGACCGTTGCAGTCGGGAGGTCAACTCATCTGTGACTTTGCTATCTAAACCGACAGGAATATGATGGGTATGAATCAATGGAATCCAGGTATGAGGGTCTTGCCAGAGATGCCGCACCACCATCGCAAACAGCCGTAATGCTCCCCTTGTTCGCTGAAACTCAGGAATAGAGGCAATTTTTCTGGTCAGCACGCTAAACAGTTCGGGATGAAACGGATAGCTGGATTCAATTGCCTGAGCGTAGGGAGCATCCTTACAACCATCCGGTAGGTTCAGTCCGCCCCCTGGTAAGCACTCAAATATTCACGGGCAGCGTCCGCTGCGGCTTTGGCCTCCACACTGTCAAAAATTCGTTGCTTGACGATATTGTAAATTTCCATATCCGTTGAAGGACTCAGCACCCGTTCCTGTCGGGCTGAGGCACGAATAGTTTCGTTTAGGGTTGCGGTTTCTTCACTGAAGGTGTCAGCAGCAGAGGCTAGAGAATAGACAAACACCAGATGATTTACGGAAGCCGCAAAGTCCATCAGCGAGAACAGAAACGCAACCACCTGTTTACCGAGGGTGCTTGCCCCAATTGATTTTGCCTCTGCTGCTCGCAGATAACGAGCAATCTCGTCCAGGATAATGACTGTTGGTTTACTGTTGGTCAGTCGTTCTAGAACAGAGGTTCCAGGACTCACTCCGCTATCATCCGACCCCTTCAATAGTTGATAGCCTTCAATTCCACCAATCTGGTAGGCAATTTCGCCCCACAGGGTTTTTGTCGTGATGCCATCGGCGTGAAAGACCCCATTCTCTGGATCCAGGTCACGACCATCAATTGCCGCAACTTGCACTGTCCGATCTGGAATCAGGTTCAAGTCAGCAAAGCGTTCGAGTCCTGGAATCCTTCTACCTTGCTTACAGATGTGCCAGAGTGCAATCTCATCGTGGGTTTTTCCACCGCCAAAACTGGTTTCTAGTCGGATCACCGGAGAACCTGCCGATTGACCTGTCAACCTTCCGAAAACCTCTCGAATCAGAGTTTGAATACCATCTGTTGGGAAGGTATTGGCGAAGAAAACTTCAGCATCGTTGTAGACTTGGGGTGCGTTTCTTTCCACAACAGGTCGGATTTTAGCGGCAAACAACTCCACAGAGATTTCGCCCCCCTGGATTTCAGTCCTGGGGACACAGGTATTGAAGATTGACTGTAACATCGGCACTTTCGTCTAAAGAGGGAACCGGGATGAAATTGTCACCCATCCGTATTTTCACATCTTTAGACTTAACGAGCCGACTTGCACCACTAACGCCCAATAACCCCCGGTTCTTTACTCAGATGGAATCGCAAGCGTTGTGCCAATTGCGGGATGAGCGTAAACAGATGGTTCAGCCCACGATGCAGGCATATCAAGCATTAGGGGAGATGACCACTCAGGATGCTGATGTTCACCGGGCGCATTACAACCTGAAGACTACCGAAGCCCGAAATGCTCTGAAGCCAGCCCAAACCCAAGCCAAGTTCCAACTTATCGGCTTAGAAGCTATCAGGAGTTAGCCGTCAGTTCTCAGCTAGACTCCTGTCATTCCACAGACCGTCTCACCTGAAAGCTGTCATCTGAAACCTACTCCAGGAGGACGATCCAATGATTCCAAAATCTGTGACTCATGTTTCCAATGGCATTCCCTGGAGTCCTACAGTGTTGCCCGAAGCGGAAGCCCTTCAGCGATCGCTGGAACGACAACAGGAAACCGAGCGTCAGCAAAAAGAGGCTGAACGCCAGCAGAAGGAAAAATAGCAGCTAAACTCCGGGAAATGGAGGTTGACCCAGATACCCTCTAATCATGGATACTAGAAACCGGGTGCCAGCGGTCGGCCAAATCAGCAACCTGAATGCCTTTATTGAGTGGTGTGAGTCCAAGCGTCATCTATGCAAGAAAGAACGCTACAAGTCGGACTTCGGGCACATTTGCACTTTCTTTGGTTACAAGGTATAGAAACCTCTTTCCTGGTTTGCTTTAAATTTGCAGACACCAACTTTACAATTGCTTTAAATTTACAGGCACCAACTTTACAAAGAGTTCACATCTACCTTTATATATCCATGTATCATGAGAACTATTATCATTCTCATGAAAGTTGAGGTTTTCTTGATGTTCAGTTTTGGCAAGCTAATCATTTCTCTGACTTACAAAAAGATAGGCGTGATCGCAGTTGGTACAACTTTGAGTCTATGCAGTGTGACTCCAGCCCAAGCTGCCACCTTTGATATTTCATGGACGGGGCAAATTCTAGGCTATAGTGCTGAGGGTCGTTTCAGCTATGACGATGCCCAAACCTTTGCAGACGGAGTGGTTCGGGGCGACGATTTAGAAGCATTTGACATCGCCTTCTTTGATCCGCAGGGCAATCTGATTCAAGTGTTTGAGGATAATCACCTTACCTATCCAGGGTTCAACTTTAATTTCGATACCCAAACGGGTGAAATTCTGCAAGATGGCTTTTTTAATGAGCCGAACGGGATTGACATTGGAGAATACACCGTTCTATTTGATGAAGCGGGAGACTTCATTGGCGCAACAGGGCTAAATTTTTGGTCGGCGGCTCCGGCTCCGGATGGAGAGCCGATCCCCCATGTCCACCTGACTGATTTTGGCGATGAGTTTCCGAGCCTTTCGGTGGGGTTTGGTTCCCATCTTGATGTAGCTTTCTTTACCCGTACCCAGGCACAGCTTTTGGATGATCCGGGGGCAGGCGATCAACTCGGTCAAAGGATGATTGCGACCAAAGTACCTGAACCGAGTGCTTTAGTCGGACTGGGTGCGATCGCGTTGCTAGGCGCTCGTTTGCGTAAAAAATCTGGTGCGATTGACTCGATATAATTTGCATGATTTGCTCGTCCCAGACCTTGACCTAAACACAACACACACATCCTTTAAATCTATGCTGACATCCCTACTTAAGCTGTCCGCCTCGAGTATTGTTCCCCTGCTTGGAACGTTGCTGCTGCCTGCATCCGTCGAAGCAGCTATCTTCTACGCGACAGGGCAACGCTTGACCCAGGCTGTTCCAGGCGTTCATGATGATATTCGCGAAAATTTCTTGTTCGCAGTGGATCCAACAACAGGCATTGCCAGCCCCGTTTCACCTGAGACCAGTGGATTACCATCGGCCTTAGCGGGGACAGCTAATCAGCGACTGTTAGGCTATCAACTTAGCGGCCAACTGGTGGAGATTGATCTAGACTCTGCCACTCAAACCCCCATCGGTGAACCCACTGACTTAGCTGCTACTAGTTTTGATATCCTAGAGGATGGTAGAGGCTTTATTGTGCCTTTTGACGAGAGTTTCAATACTCAACAACTCCATCAAATTGACGTAACCACAGGAGCAGCCATTCCTCGGGGCTCATCTCAGGCAGTTGGTGATGCAATTGACAATGCCCGCAATACTCAACTGGGCACAGCCAGCCCTTTTGTGATTAGTTTAGGGTCGGTTGATAAGAGCCTCTATGGTATCGACCTCGATACCGACTCCTTAATTCAGTTTAATCCAGAGACAGGAGACGCTGCTGTCGTCGGCGAGGTAGGTGCTGTAACGGCGGATAATCGTGCTGTATTTAGCGGTTTTGCTGCGTTGACAGGGGTTGACACCAATACCGATGGTCGGTTTGATGCTCTCTTTGGTAATGTCAACTTTATCGATGATGACAACGATCCGGCAACACCCGTTCAACGTCTGGGTGGGATCGCTCGCTACAACTTGAGCAATGGCTCTTGGGATCTAGTAGGGACTAACCCTGGCGTTATTTTCTTTGGATTTGGAGCCTCACTTGCTGCTGTACCTGAACCCACTGTCTTAGGTGGCTTACTCCTGATTGGTGGTCTGTTGTGTCGATCTAGACGGCCAAATCAATAGCTCAACTGAGACCTCGATTGTCCGATTTGGTGTTCTTAAAAGTGTTGCTTTAAGGGTGTTTCTTTTGCGCTTACTCATCTGTTCTTATCGTTGATAGGCTCATGGCTAATTCTTCAGTTTCTTCCAAAATCATCAATTGCTCTGGCATTTCAGGGGCGACATTGGTCGTGCTAACCGCCTTAGCGCTAACAATAGCTCAGCCTGCTTCAGCCGCTACGTTTGACTTTCAATTTTTTGAGGTGCCTGATAGTGCTTTTACCTTCGGCACTGGTATTAACGATGCTGGCCTGGTCGTGGGTCAGTATGTTGATAGCAGCTCTGCTACACGTGGCTATGTGCGTTAATGCAAACCCTGTCCCATCTACCTTTGGCCACCCAACTGATGATCGCTCTCAAGGGGAACGATCTGGAGCAACAGTGGCAGATGGTGGCTCAACTGCGACCTCAACATTCTGCCCAACATTAATGCCTCAAATACCAAGTTGAACCTTTAACATTGAATTAAGCAACCCTGACGGATGTTGATGGTTTATACTACACCTATTGCCCTGGAGGACACCATGACCCAGACCCCAGCTTTAAAGGTTCAACCTGCCGTTCAAACGACTGAATTTGAACAAGCTGAATCCCAGATGATTGAGCAGCTTCAGGCGGGTTCTGAGTTTGTGGAGATCGAATATCCCCCCTGCAACCTTGAAAGTCAGGAGCCACCCTTGGAAACGGAACTGCATCTGCGCCAAATCATTCTGCTGATCCAAATGCTGGAATACCTTTGGCAAGACCGCCAGGACTTCTATGCCTTTGGGAATTTGACCATTTACTACAGCCTGAACCAGAAGAAATCGGAGGAGTTTCGCGGGCCAGATTTCTTTGTCGTGTTAGATACGGAACGCAAGACCCGCAAGAGTTGGACGGTGTGGGAGGAAGGGGGCAAGTATCCCCATGTGATTATCGAGCTGTTGTCAGACTCCACCCAGAAGGTTGACCGGGAAGAGAAACGGCACATCTACCAGGACGTGTTCCGCACCCCTGAATATTTCTGGTTTTCCCCAGACACATTGGAATTCAAGGGATTAGCACTAGTTGATTGGCACTATCAGGAGATTCAACCCAACGAGAACGGATGGTTTTGGAGCAAACAGTTGGAGTTGTTCCTGGGCATTCACGAAGGAAAGTTGAGATTCATCACACCAGAAGGAGAAATGGCTCCCACCCCTCAAGAAGTCGCTCAACTCGAAAAACAACAACGGGCGATCGCTGAACAAAAAGCTCAGCGCGCCGAACAACAACTCGAAACCGAACATCAGCAAAAAGAAGCGGCTGAACGACAAAATGAAATACTGAAAGCGAAACTGCGGGAATTGAATATTGACCCAGATACCCTCTGAGTTTGCCATGCAGAATTCCTGATGTGTTCGTCAAAGCATTTGAATTTCCAGCAGGGCTTGTTAGACTAGACCTAACGTTTGCTACACCGTTCATATCATGTCTAGCATAGCTGTTGGCATTCGCATTCCCATCAGTCTTCATGAACGCTTGGAAGAATACCGGGCCAAGGCCAATCTGGGCAAAAGTGAAGTGATTATCAGTGCCATCGCTCAATACCTGGGTGCATAGGCCAAATCCTCTACAACTGGCTGGATGGAACCAAACGCTTTCTCCAGAACGCCATGAACCAACACCAACGAGAGGGAATTGTACTGGCGATCGCTACATCCCAGAGACTTGCCAATCTGCCCTGGGAAGTGCTGCACGATGGCAACCAGTTTCTGGTGCAACGCATCCCGGCTATCGTTCCGGTGCGGTGGCTGGGAAATGGCAAACCCCTGATCGTCAGGAACGAGCAGGCGAACCGGGCATTGAATGTGCTGTTCATGGCGACAGCTCTACGGGACGTTCAACCTGAACTGGACTACGAAGCGGAGGAAGGCAGGATTCTGGAAGCCACTAAACGTAGTCCCTTGAACCTTGTAGTTGAAGAAAGTTGCTGTCTAGAAGAATTGGGTGAACTCCTGGAAGATCAGGAACGGGTTTACTTTGAATTAAATCCTGTTACTTCGCTCAACATGATTTTTGATCAAGATCACTTTTCGAGTAACCAGTTTCTGATACCTGGAAATTCTTCAGCCGACCTCTCAGGAATCTCTCAGAAAAATCAAGGAAAAATTCAGAAAAATCAAGGAAAAATTTCAGACAGATCGAGCTTAATAAGAATTGAGATTTAATGAATTTCACTCGAGTTTCATTTGAATCTGGCTTGAATTAATGTCCTCAAATTAAGGAGTCAGTCCCATGAAAAACCGCATCAACTACTATCAGGATTTAATGGCAAATTATTCCAGACCGGATTTAATTTCCGCTGAAATGCAGCAAAAACTCATTCAAATGGGTGAAGCTTTCGTAGCTCAAAAAGAAGCTCAGTTACCGGAAATTAACAATAGCTACACCCTGGAGCAAATTGAACAGGAAAATAAAGACTGGTGGCCGACGCACTGTGAAGCATTACGTCAAGGACGCGGTGATATTCTGACCGGAGAATACCGGGAGAATTTAATTTATCTCTGTCAAGATGGTCCCTATCAAGGCTTAGTGGAACAACAGGCACGGGAACAACATTGGTGGGCGCTAATTGCTCAACCCGGTGTTACCATGTGCTGGCCCATTGTTATGTTTTCGGGTGAACACACCTTCTTTGAATGGAAGTGTGAAGACAACGAAACCAATGAAACCATTGCTAAAGGAAACGTCACCTGGGTACGACGGGGACATCGGGGCGGCTGTTATTTAAAAACAGAGCAATTGACATTCTACCGGGATGTTTTTGCTCCAGAGGAATTGTTGAAACTGATCAAAACAGCCTAAAACGACTCAACAACTCCCAAAATTAATGTGACTGCCCACTAGAAATTCGACAGAAATTCAATAGAAATTCACTAGGAATTCAACAGGACTTTATCCCAAATGACTGAACTCAACACCTACAAAAATGCAGTTCTGGATGATTTAGATCTGCAAGCTGGACTCAACGGAATTAATCCACAATTTGGGGATTTTTGTACCCGTGTTGCTGGAGAAGCCTGGGGAATGCCTCTAATTGATCAGAAAACAAAGGCCATGATTACAATTGCTATTGATGTGGTGAATCAAGATCAAAATGGCCCTGGCAGTCCCTTTGCTGCCCATGTGAATATGGCGATGAAACAGGGCGCAACCCGCGAGGAAGTTGAAGAACTGCTGCTGTTTATGTGTGTCTATGCTGGCTTTAATAAAGCCGCTGGTTGCTTTGGAAAGTTAAATGAAATTCTCGGCGATCGCTAGGAATTCATCCAGATTAACAAGATTAAAGCGGTGCATAGGCAGAATTTAGTTTCCTGGATTCTTACCTAGGCGGAAGTGACAATTGTCAGACAATACAGCATTTAACATGGAGCAAATTATGACGATTCTCACTCCAGATCAAGTGTCAAGTAAAGGCAAAATTGGGGTTTTGATTGAAGAACATTTTGACGAAACCGAATACCGTCGATTTAATGAGTTTTTCCCAGCCAATGGCTACAGTGTTGAATATCTGTCTAATCTTTGGGGTCAGCCCAAATTAACCTTCAAGGGCAATGATCACGAAGAAATAGTTAACGTCACGATTGACTTCAAAGATGTGAAACCTGAGGATTATCGTGGAATTATTCTGATTGGTGGCTACGCCATGGATCGATTGCGATATCAACCCCAGGTCAAATCGGGTCAAATGAATCAATCTCCGGCAGTTGAATTTTTACGAGAATCAGTAGAATTGATGGATCAACATCAACTCAAAATTGGCACGATTTGTCATAGTTTGTGGTTATTTTGTGCTGATCCAGCGCTCTTAAACAATCGCAAGGTTACCTGCGCTCATAATATTCTCTGTGATGTGAAAAATGCAGGCGGTGTGATTGTTTACGAGGGAGAAGAAACCGCAGCAACTTATATTGATGGCAGTTTAGTCACGGGTCGTCATCCCGGCGTTGTTGAAGAATTTATGCAGGTTTTCCTTCGGGAATTAAACGCTAAAAATTAAGGTTAAATTCCATCGGTTGGGTTGAATTAAATGAAGCTCAAAATTAAAAATGCGTTTCTAACCTCAACCCAGCCAGTTACTTAAGTAGCTAGGCACAATTAATCAGAAGATACATGTAGGGGGTTGAAGGGGGGCGCTGCCCCCCCTCCT
>JAAURB010000099.1 GCA_012033335.1 Oscillatoriales cyanobacterium RM2_1_1 | reverse complement strand
GCAAGACGCTCTGTTATTCCAAATCCGTAGAAATGCTGAAGCACTCGATTCGGTTGCTACTTCATTACCTCAAATTCTGGGATGTCCCGATTCCGCAATGATTCATTGCATCATTCAGCAACGCCTGGCTTTTAAAGGGACTGCGATCACCTGGGGAACGGGAGAAAGGGTAGTTGTCGCAACGGGAATGAATACGGAACTAGGTCATATCTCTGAACTGACGGCATCAGCCCAGGAAGAGATTAATCCCCCTGGAAAAAGGTTAGACAGTCTAGGTAAGCGGCTCATCTGGAAGTGATTAAGCACTAGAAAGTTTCAATTGAAGCTTCAGTTAAGTTATCAATTCAAGGGCTTTCATCTGGAGTGTTACAGAATCTCTTGCTAGCAGGATTAGAACCCGCGAGTTGCTCTCTCAGAAATGGTCATAAACCTGGGTCGGACAAATGTTTATCGGAGATCCATAAACGAATTGAGGACAATTGATCACGAGAAGTAACTCGGCTTTGGAGTCTCTAAATTCCTCAGGAGAATAGGATTAATGCAATCTAAATACAAGGCAGCCTAAACTGATTTGAACCTAATTTAATCTAAACTTAATATTCTTTTAATCTCTATCCAATATACTGCGTAGGGTCATAGAGTAACTACAACCAGCAACGAAAGCTGGCTTCTGGCTCTTGGCAAATCATCGGGGCCATGAATCAGTAGATTTTTTAACTATCTTCTCATTCATGGAGATAATCCTAAGGGCTCTATATTGGCATTTCTGTATCTCCTGAATCAAACCAGCAAGAGTTTGGCTTCGTGGAGAACGATGTAGTGCCGCCGATTATTGCGCGTTTTGACTACTAAATCCAGCAAATAACTACAGCAAACCGGAGCAATTTTTTCATGGAGACTCTTCTGACTTATGTGTCCGCTAATGGCACTTCCCTGGCCCCAACCTTCGAGGGTACGGGGATAACGGGTTTAGATTTGACCCGTGGTTCAGGGATTGTTTCAGCCGCAGGCAGCACTTTTAACTCCAGTGGGTGGAATGATAGCGCTAATCTAGTTCAGGCCATTGCAAATAATGACTTTCTCCAGTGGGGTTTTAGTTCGGCAATTCCTTATGATCTATCCGATCTAGATATTCGTTATGACCGATCAGGAACTGGCCCCAATCAAATTGAGATTCAGGTTTCAGTTGATGGTGGGGGGACTTTTCTACCCTTTTTCTCAGACAGTAGCGTCAATGAAAGTAGTGAAAACAATGCAGACATTAATCTAGCTAGCTTCACTAATATTAGTTCTGCCATTTTCCGGCTATATGGCTTTGGTGCAACTGCTTCGGCTGGAACGTTTGATATTGAGAATACCATTGATTTCAATAATAATGGGATTGTGCTGTCTGGAACTCCAAGCAGTGGCGGCGGTGGCGGCACCACTCTAGCGATCGCCGCTACTGATGCCAACAAAGCCGAAGGTGATTTAGGAGTGACTCCTTTCACTTTTACCATCACACGCTCTGGAGATTCTGCAGGGGCCACTTCAGTTGACTTTGCCGTGACCGGCAATACGGCTGATGCCGTTGACTTTGGCGGTGCTTTTCCCGCTGGAACCCTTAACTTTGCGGCGGGTGAAACCAGCCAAGTGGTAACAGTCAACGTTTCGGGTGACACTGACCCTGAACCCGATGAGGCCTTCACGGTCACTCTCTCCAACCCTTCTGGCAGCGCCACCATCACGACTGCAACCGCAAACGGCACCATTCAAAATGACGACGGGATAGCGATCACCCCTATCTCTGCAATTCAAGGCAGTGGTGCAGCCAGCCCAATTGTTGGTAGCCAAGTCACCATTGAAGCCGTTGTCGTCGGTGATTTCCAGGATGGTACCAGCGGAACCAATGGGGATCTGAATGGTTTCTTTGTTCAGGAACAGGATACCGACGTAGATGGTATTCCCGCCACCTCCGAAGGTCTGTTTATCTTTGACGGGAACTCCCCCGCTGTGAACGTCAATATCGGAGATACAGTGCAGATCACTGGGATAGTGACTGAGTTTAACGGTCTGACCGAACTGATGGATGTTTCTGTTGCGATCACGGGAACTGATAGTTTGCCCACTCCAGCAACGGTCAATTTCCCCGTCACCGCAGTGGATGATCTGGAAGCCTTCGAGGGAATGCAGGTGACCATTCCTGAGACCCTGTTTGTGACCGAGTATTTCAACCTGGATCGGTTTGGGGAAATATTGCTCTCCTCCGATGGAGCCAGTAACCAGCCCGGAACCGATGGTCGTCTGGATCAATTCACGCAGTTTAATGATCCGAGTGTCCCTGGTTTTGCGGTTTACCAGGATGCGATCGCCTCCCGGCGAATTGTTTTAGATGATGGTCAGACTGTCCAAAATCCTGATCCGATCATTCTAGGTCGCGGTGGCAATCCCCTCAGTGCGACAAATACTTTGCGGGGTGGGGATACGGTTGATCATCTCTCCGGGATCTTGAGCTTTGGGTTTGATGAATATCGGATTCAACCGGTGGCTCCTGTGGATTTCCAACCCACCAATCCCCGTCCTGCTACGCCTGATGTTGGGGGAGATTTAAAGGTTGCCAGTTTCAACGTTTTGAATTATTTCACAACGTTTGATCAACGGGGTGCCGATAATGCCCAAGAGTTTCAACGTCAGCGGGACAAAATCATCAACGCCATTGTTGAACTTGATGCAGATGTTGTGGGACTGATCGAGCTAGAGAATAACGGTGACACCGCCATTGGCGATCTGGTTGATGGGATCAATACTGAATTGGGCAGTTCAGTCTATGACTTTATTTCGACTGGAGTAGTCGGAACGGATCAGATTACCGTTGGCTTGATCTACAAGTCGGCTGCAGTCACCCCCATTGGTGAGGAAGCCATTCTAGACAAGACCGTTGATCCTCGTTTCGACAGCGATAACCAAAGGCCGACCATCGCTCAAACCTTTGAAGAAGTTGGCACAGGGGAAGCCCTTACCGTGGCTGTTAATCACTTCAAGTCTAAGGGATCGGTCATTCCTGGAGACGAAGATCAAAACGACGGACAAGGCAGTAACAACTCCACCAGAACCCTAGCTGCCGAGGCTTTGGTTGACTGGTTAGCCACTGATCCAACCGATAGTGGAGATTCAGATGTGCTGATCATCGGTGATCTAAATGCCTATGCCCAGGAAGATCCCGTCACAACCATTGAGGATGCAGGTTATACCAACCTAATTGAGGCAGAGGGGTATTCCTTTGTGTTTGATGGACAGTTTGGAGCTCTAGATCATGCGTTGGCTAATACTTCCCTAACCGCTCAAGTGACTGGTGCAGCGGAATGGCATATTAATGTGGATGAGCCCGATGCTCTAGATTACAACACCAACTTCAGATCCCCGGGTCAAATTGCTAATCTCTATAGCGATAGTCCATTTCGTTCTTCTGACCACGACCCGTTAATTGTCGGTCTCGACCTAAGTAGTCCAAACGGTGTGCCAACCGCAGTAGATGATACTTTCACCACGGACGAAGACACTGCTTTCACCACCGGTAACGTTCTGGCGAATGATGCAGACCCCGACAACGATACCTTAAGTGTTGTGAGCGTTGACACCAGTAGAACCCAGGGATTAGTCACAGATAATGGCGACGGCACATTTGGCTATGACCCGAATGGTCAGTTTGCCGCCCTGAATACCGGAGAAACCGCAACGGACTCTTTCTCCTACACCATCAGTGATGGGAAGGGGGGAGAATCTACCGCAAGCGTAGCTATTACCATCAACGGCTTAGATGAGGACAGCCCCGTTAATGTCATCGATGGGACTCGCAATGACGACAACATTGTTGGCACTAATGCAGATGACCTGATCAGAGCCGACAATGGCAATGACCGCATCAATGCCCGGAATGGCAACGACACCGTTGAAGGGGGTCGTGGTGGGGATAGTATTCAGGGCGGTGCCGGTGATGACGTTCTAGCGGCGGATCGGGTTGATCGGTTCGATGACTTTGATGGTGAGATCAGCAGAATCTTTGGGGGCACTGGAAATGACCTCCTGATTGGAGGTGGTAAGGCTGATTTACTGCGGGGCGGAAATGACAATGACACACTTCTGGGCAAGGGTGGCGATGATCAGCTCTTCGGCGATGGGGGCGATGACCTGCTCAATGGAGATGTCGGCAACGACCTCCTGAGTGGTGGCGGCAGCACTGACACCGCTGACTACTCTGACTTGGTGATCAACGGGGTCTTCGGCACGATTGCCGGGTTGGACGTGAATCTCAGAACCCGAACCGCCCTACACTCCAGCACCAATAATGCTCTGACCTGGACAGACAGATTGATTAGCATCGAGAACGTGACTGGAACTCAGCGCAATGATCGGTTTATTGGCAACGGTCAGAACAATGTGTTTGATGGTCAGGGTGAAGTCGGTCGCAATGATCGTCAAACCCAATTCACTGATCTGCGGGGCAGTGCTTATACTGTCACGGCTGATGTTGTTGAGTATCGGGGTTCTAGCAGTCAGTTTAGCGTTGCTGGTACGGCTGATAACCTGACAGTGACTGGACAGGGTGAAGGAACAGACATCTTACTTGATATCGAGTTCATTAAATTCAGCGATGCTTTATTTGCGGTTGGCGACCTACTATAGGTTTGTTTGATCCGGGTTAACTCCTGATTCTGAACTTTCTAAAAACCCCTCTCCTAGATTTGGGAGAGGGGTTTAAGTTAAGGGAGTTTCTATTAGGAAATTGGTTTACAGCAGTTCTCCCACTTCTCACGTTGCTGGAATACGGAAAGAGTTCTCCAAGTACCTCTTTAAAAATACCTGAAAATCATAAACTAATCTGAAATGAAGTGTACCCAGAACTTCCCATCTGGAATGCAAACTCGCTCGATTAATGAATAAGAATAATGCAGATAAGCCCCGCTCAGATCCGTACGATAACCACTAGGAAGCCATTCTCCGTAGGGATCATGGACGATAAAGCCAGCTTCGTCATACCCTACCACAACAATAATATGCCCAAAAGCCGTAAAGTAGCCATGAATCACCGCCAGATTGCCCGCCGCAATCCAATCCTGGATATCTTCAATTAAAGTATTTTCGGTGAAGAAATCCTGCCTGCCATAGTCCTTGACAATTCGAGCTAGATCATAGGGATTATGGCGACTGTAACCTTGATTCAAGGCATATTCGTAGAGCTCATCTTCAAACTGAGTATAGTTGGTTCGGCGGGGCGTTTTCAGGTACTCCAAACACATAGCCAGAGACGTAACGTTGCAAGCTCCCGTGGGATTGTACCAGTTATCAAGTTGGGATTTGTAAGGCACTCCGTTAATTCGATAGCTTGGGGGAAGCGGCTTGGGATAAACTTTTTCTTCCCCAAAGTAGATTTGGGCATGTTCACTCCAGATATAAACCATTGAGCGATCGCCCAGGGTGACACTCCGAAATGCCACTCGCAGATGCCGCCTGATCGGATCGAAAGTCAATATCTCAAATTCTTTCCCCGCTTCTACCGAAAACTTCTCTTGGTCTGGCAGTTGAGCAGCCTCTATGGGTATGAATTTGAATACACTGTTCTGGATAATTTTCAAGATTAACTTGGGTTTAGGAATATCCTCTGGCCGGGTTTCGATTAATTTTTTGGCGGTTTCCGACCCGAGATATCCAGGTTCCTCGCATCGCATATACTTCTGAAACTGGTGCAATGCTGCGGTTGACTTTTGGCCAAAATTCCGTCGGCAGGGGGATCTAAGAGTCCCAGGTTAATCAGTCGAATCTGAATCTGACGACTCAATTCCAGGTCATTGTCTATTTGGGCAACGTCATATTTGAGATCCGTGCCCACAAAGTTCTGCAACCTCACGCTTGCTTTAGGCGTGGATGGGGTCAGATCCTCTCGTCGGGTTTCAATCAGCTTCTTGGCAATCTGTGCATCCAAATCCCACAATTGAACCAGGTTCACCAATTCCTGGAATTTCTGGAATGCTGCTGTAGATTTTGGGCCAAATAAACCATCAACTGGCGAATCCAGTAATCCCAGGTCAACTAACCGGGATTGAATCTGACGACTCAATTCATCGTCCTGACTAATTTGCTGAATGCTGTACTTCAGGTCTGTTCCCAGGAAGTCTTGTAATCTCATGCTTAGTTACTCAGGAGGGGGTTGCTTAGGATGGGTTAGGATTCCCAACGATTGACCTTGACCGGGAGGTACCCCAGAAAATCATCGAGGAAAATCCAGGGGGAAAATCCATCAAAAAGAGGGATTGAGATTTCACCGTCATTATCCTCCTACAGGACTCCCGGTTCAAGCACCCCACCCAAATTCAGACCCCGATCTCCTGACTCCTGGAGCTTCCCAAGATGATCCAGCCAATGGAGTAAAAAAGCCGGGTCGGCTGTTTTACCATCAGTCGAAAACCTGCAACCCAAGATTTTTATCTGATCTGCATCTGACTGGCATCTGGCTTGACAGATATTTCTCAGGGAGTCGGTTTAAGGATGACAGCCCCATAGGCTGCTGGGGAAAGATATTCCTGAGCTGCTTGTTGAAGCTTTTCAGGGGTAATCCCTTGAATCTGAGCCGGATAGCTCAATGCCGCCTCAAAATCTCCCACCAGGGTTTGATAGTAACCATAGAGATTGGCGCGATCGCTAGGAGTTTCATTCCCGAAGACAAACCGATTGGCAACCTGGGTTTGGATTTTGGTGACCTCGGCTGCTGTAATTGGCTGATGGTGGAGGGTTTGAATATGTTGGGTGATGCGAGTTTCGACCTCGGTGATATGTTCAACCGGTAACCGGGCAGAAATATAAAATACCCCCTGTAATCGTTGAGTCATGTGACTGACAGAGATGGCAGAGACCAAACCTCGCTGCTCCCGGAGATCCTGAACCAGACGAGCCGTTCGACCCTGACCTAAAACATAGGCCAGAATATCCAGAGCGTAGGTTTGTATCAGTTGATCTAATCCAGGAGTCCTCCAGACCAAAATCAAACGGGCTTGCTGGAGGCTCTCGTCTACTATTTCCCGCCGCACCACCGTAGTAAAGCTGGGTTCAGGCAGTAGCCTTGAGATAGGCAATGCGAGGTCAGTGGGCCCTAGGCAATGGGGTTGCATCTCCTCTATGCTATTGGCCACCGTTTCAATCAATTGCTCAACCGGCAGATTACCCACAACTGACACGGTTGCTGACTGAGGTTGATAATACTGGCCATGAAAAGCCCGCATCTGTTCAGCCGTAACCTGTTCGATCACTGACACTGGCCCCAAGACTGGACGACGGTAAGGCAGGCTCTCAAAAGCAGTTTCCATTGCCTGTCGAAACGATCTGCGCCCTGGATTGTCCTCTGACCGGCGAATCTCTTCTAGAACTACCAGTCGCTCCCGCTCAAAGGCATCCGCTGGAATGCTGGGATTAAATACCACGTCCAGTTGCAAAGGGGCCAGGTAAGCAAAGTCCTGGGGAGCGGTGGTGATGTAGTACTGGGTATAGTCTTGACTGGTTGCAGCATTCGTCACCGCCCCTTGCTCCTCAATCCGCTGCTCAAATTCTCCGGCGGCCAACCGAGGTGTCCCTTTAAACACCATGTGTTCCAGAAAGTGAGCCATGCCATTGATTTGATCTGGCTCAGCAGCGGAGCCCGTACCAATCCACACACTCAGGTTAACTGCTTCCACCGGGAGCTGTTCAGCTAGAATGGTCAGACCATTAGGCAATTGATGAAGGGTTGGCAAATTGATGGGGGGAAGTGAAGCGCGCGGGAGTAAGGTTGAGGTCATTCGCTTTCGCTGAGTATAGTAGCTTTCTTTTATCTATCTTAAGGCCCTTCCTGGAATGAGTCAGCCTAAGTCACTGGATTAATGCAATAGCTACAGCTATAAATTCGCCAGACTGACTCAAACGACAAAAAATTGAGCTATCTTGATAACAGATCTCACCCATGGGGGGAAACTCCCCTGACTGCATTGAGTCATGATGGGTCGTCCCTGAAATAACCGGCTTTTTAGGAAACGCCCATGCTGGGAGGGAGGCCAGGGGATCGATTAATCAGTTTTAAGCAGAAAGCCCTATGAATCCTCCAAGCAAAAACTTCTGTTTCTGTACTCTGGCCCTGGGAAAGAGATATCGTTTGATGGCTGGGGAGCTTGCTCAAGATTTGGAGAAGCATTCCCCAGGAACAACCCTGGTGATCTGCACGGATGCCCCTGAAAATTTTAAGTCTTTTTCAAATGTGGCTCCCTACAAGCACGTTCAACGGGGTATCCATCGCTGTTACCACGACAAGCGCTTTGCGATTGAAAAGGCGATCGCCCAATTTCCCATAGTCATCCTGGTGGATGCCGACACTCGAATTGTCGGGGATATTCCGGAAGATATTGACTGGCAACCTGGAATCACGTCGGGCACAACCAGAGGCATCTTAATCCATGGGGGCAACAAAGACCATCAGATGCGGCTTGCCTGTATTTGGGATATCGCCAAAAAGTTGGGTTTATCCCCGGAACAGGTGGATTGGACGGAGGAGAATTTTCTGGTGGTGACTCAAGATCAGGGAAAAGAACTGGAGTTCCTGGAGCTCTGGGGCAAAATTGGCAGATATTTTGAGTTGAACCACATCCATTCGGGTTCGGGAAATGCTATCGGTTTGGCAGCAGCGGCAGTAGGTTGGCGCTTTCAACAAGCTGGATGGCAGGATATTAATGCCGTCAGACAGCATTTCTATGCCAATACTGAGCGTCAACGGGCTACTGAAGTGCCGTCCTTATCTTTTGTAGAGCGCTTAAAACGCAAGCTGGTCTATCATTCTCGCCTGAACAGAGCCCGGATAGTAGCCGCCTTGAACGACTTCAGGTTTTATTATCGTTAATCGATTGCTCCGATAAACTCGGCTATACTCGGTATGAAGATCCCTAGGAGAGTTTATGGCCTACGATCGCGAAAAGCAAGTTGCCGTTGCAGCCGTCCTTGAGGCTGCTAAATTGTGTGAACAAGTTCGTCAGGATATTCCCCCCGCCATGGAAAAAGGGGATAAGAGTCCGGTAACGGTGGCAGATTTTGGATCTCAGGCTATTATTTGCAAAGCTTTGCTAGAAGCTTTTCCCCAGGATCCTGTGGTGGGTGAGGAAGATGCCACTGAGCTAAAAACCCCAGAAATGGCGGACAATCTGGCCAAAGTCACCACCTATGTTCAGGGTATTTTGCCTGATATTAGTTCAGATCAGGTGATCACCTGGATTAATCATGGGAATGGGAGTGTTGGCCAGCGGTTTTGGACCCTCGATCCGATTGATGGGACAAAAGGCTTTTTGCGGCAGGATCAATATGCGATCGCCCTGGCTTTGATTGAAGAGGGGGAAGTCAAGCTAGGAATTATGGGCTGTCCTGCCTACCCGGTAGCTGGCCAGACTCCGGGAATGCTGTTTGTGGCTGTTCGAGGAGAGGGGGCCGTGATGATGCCTTTTGCCACTCAAACCTATACTCCGATTCAGGTGGTCAAGGCCGATGATCCAGTGAACCTGCGATTCGTGGAAAGCGTCGAATCGAGCCATGGGGATCAGGAGCGACAAAATGCGATCGCTCAGGTCGTCGGAATTACAGCCCCTTCAGTGCGAATGGATTCCCAGGCAAAATATGGAGCGGTGGCGGCAGGGCAGGCAGCCCTCTATCTGCGCTTGCCATCTCCTAAATACCCAGATTATCGCGAGAATATCTGGGATCATGCAGCGGGGGCCATTGTTGTTGAGGAAGCGGGTGGAAAAGTAACAGACATGTATGGCAAACCGCTAGATTTTGCTTCCCAGCCTAAAATGTTGGATAACCGAGGGGTGATTGTCAGCAACGGCTTAATTCATCAGACTGTGTTAGACGCATTGAATCCGGTTTAGGGGAATCACAGGTTAATAAGATTAGCTCATTCCCAAATTGATCCTTTCAACAATCTAGAACCTTAAACCCCCAAAATCCTCAAGTCAAAACCGATGCAAGCTTGTCTATTCAGACAAGCTTGCATCAGCATGAGTTTGAAATTGTTCCAGTTGGCTTTACAGAAATGCTCTAGGGAGTTGCAGGAGTTTCTGCCGGAGTAGCCTCAGGAGTAGCAGCATCAGGAACCGCTTCAGGAGTGGTTGTGGTATCAGCAGGGGGAGCCGCCTCTTGAGCGCTAGGCCCGCAAGCCACTAAGCCAACTGCTGCAAACATAGACAGAGCGCCGAGTAAAAAAGCAAATCGTTTCATGGTTTCTCCTTCAAGATGTGAATAACCCAATTAAACTAACAGAGGAGTGAGAGGACATCAGCCCTGAGATGGTAGACCAGTTAACTTTTTACGTACACTGTAACATCCGCTTAACCACCGTTAGCTCTACCTTTGGGGCTGAAGATGGGTTAAAAATTGACCCTGAGTGACGATTATACATGAAATCCAAATTTTTTATAATTTTCTTTGTTTTTGGATTTGTCTTTGAATTTATCTTTGGAAAAGGCCGACTGGGCTAGAGTTGTAAAAGTCGGGAGATCGTTCTATCTTGAAGGGCTACCCTTGGCAACGAAAAGTCCTTGATGACAATCAATGACAAACAAAAAATTACTGCTCTTTGTTAAAGAACAGTAAGATTTGGGAAACTATACGATAATTTTCCAACAATTTTTATGCCTTATCTTGAAGCTAAGCATCAGCTTCTTCGAGGGCATCATTAGCCTGTAGGTTATCTGGATCAACGTAGTAACAAACGACATCATCCAGACAGATCAATGCCCATCCTGACTCATCAATACTCTTCAGATGATAAGCACCTTGCTTAACAAAAAATCCTTTGTGGTTACGAGTTTCTGGCTTGACATGAACAGAGTTTTCAGTATTCATAATGTCCACTACTCCTTTGGTTTGTAAAAGTTTTGTCTGAATTGGAAATATCGACTGCTGTCTTTCGAGTTACCAAATACTAACATTAGAAGACTCAATTTTTTATAAACTTATATATTTTTTTGTTGCGGAAACTTAAAGCATTCTTACGAAAATGCATTGAAACTAGTAGTTATACTTATCTTTTCTATCAAGAATTCGAGGAGATCTGAGCTATCAAACCACAATTATTAAATAACAATTAAATTATGAGTGGATCTTAACTCAGATTTCGCCTCCACCCAAACTAACTTTAATGAGAAAGGCATAAGTAGCTTGACGCAATCAGTTAGAAGATTGATGGGGGGGGGTGAAGGGGGGCAATACCCCTTCCTGGGGCTTCGCCCCAGACCCCCTGCCATTTAACAATTAATTACAACCACCTACTGAGTTAAAAGGAAGACTAACCCAGGCTGGTTTTGAGGTACGGGGTCTACCTCTCAACTGGTAGCTCAATGCCCACTGAGATGAGACACTCCGACGTGACCGTACCTATAATTACCTCAACTTGATAGCTTCAGTTGGCTGATGCCGTCTGATAGTTTCAAATCCGCTTCAATCCTTGAGCAGTCACTCAGCTTCGAATAACCACTGTTTCATCCGGATCAAGCTTTTCCAGTTTGGTTTGCGAGTCAATCCATCTTCAATATTTTTCTTGACCTCATCGCACCATTCTGAGTCGGCCATGAGCATCTGGCCAGCAAGTTCCACATGATCCCGTACGCCTGCTTTTCCCAGTTCCAGCATGGCGATCGCCAGATTGACTCGGGCTTGGGGATCTTGAGAATTGAGTTTGACGGCTGATTTAGCGGTTTTATAGGCGGGTTCTGGTTTGTCTCCTAAGAGATATAGCCAGGCTAAACTGGTGCGGGCACTACTATTTTTAGGGGTGCGATCGCAGATCTCTTTGAACAGGGGTATCAGGGTTTCTGGCCCCTCTCCTGCCTGATAGCGTTCATATCCTTCCTGAAATAACTCCTCGGCTGTCTTCATGGTCTAGTCTTCAGGTTTAAGTTTCTTTACGGAATTTTATGGCAAAACAATGGGGTTCAGTGGATCACTAACCCCCATCGCTTCAAATTAGTAATCGCTGAATCAGGGTCAGCCCCTCAGGTGGTAAAGGATTTGCCACAACCGCAGGTCTGAGTAGCTTGGGGATTCGTGAACTGGAAACCGCCCCCAATCAATGAATCGCTGTAGTCTAGCATCAATCCATAGATGTAGAGCAGGCTCTTGGGATCGCTAACGACTTTGAAGCCATCATAGTCAAAGATTTCGTCACTGGCTTGAATCGTATCAGGATCAGCAAAGTCCATTGCATAGGACATTCCAGAACATCCTCCCTGACGAACACCAACCCTTAAAACGAGGTCTTTCCCTTGTTTTTCTCTCAGCATCAAAATTTGCTGACGAGCAGACTCGGACACTTGAATGCCTGATTTTTGAGATTGAGTAGTTTGTGTCATGGGTGCTTTTGTCCTTTCAACTCTAAAAAGTTGGCTTTTAAGATTTTTTGTACCTGGGTCTATTGTACAACCCTGATCGGGAACCCCAGTTGAGAAACCCCAGTTGAGAAACCTGGAAAGAATTGAAGCTAAATCCTGGGATACTGGACTATTCAATATCTCAATATCCCCCAGTCAATCATCCCCAGCTAGCAGAGGGATTCGATCAAACTCTAGCTCGGAAAAATCCCTGGCTTGAAAAATCCATCAATCTGACTACTGCCCCCCTTGCTCTTGAGTTTAGTCTCAACAAAGCGTTACCCCACCATCACAACATAAATTTGTTCAAGTTTTTAGTAGCGGTTTATGATTAGGAATATTCAGCCGAAAGTTACCAGAGTAATTGTTCAGGAAAGTTCAGGAAAGTTCAGGAAGATACCGTATCGATGGCACATATTAATACCTCAACACTACGTCGCTTACAAAGTTTGCCTCAGATTTCTAGTGTTTGGGAGGGCGATCGCCGCTCCATGTCGTTGCAGCCCGGAATGGTGATTGAAGAAGGAGAACTGGAAGCTTCGGGAGAGTGCATTATCTGGGTGGATGGTTCCCAGGGAATGGTGAGAGCGATGGATATGGTTCCGGTTGATATCAGTGCCGAGGCTATTGTCCGAACCTTGCTGCGGGCGATGGAGCATCCTCAAAGCCCAACTCCCGCCGCTCGACCGCAGAAAATAGTTGTCAAGGATCGGGAATTGCAATTTTTTCTCAGGGGAGTATTGCAGGATTTAGACATTACGATTGAGTATGTGCCAGACTTACCGTTGATCGATGAAATTTTTCGCGGATTGCAGGAAGTCGCTCAGAATCGTCCCCCTCAGCTTCCCCCTCAATACGAGTCTATTTTGAACCAGAAAGCCTATGATCTCTGGGAGGATAGAATTTGGGAAGAGTTGGGCGATCATCAGATGATCTCCATGGAGATCAATCAATTTGATGTAGAAACCCTGTATATTTCTACCCTGGGGAAACTGGGTATGGACTATGGCATTCTGATGTACCGTTCTCTAGACTCCCTCAAGCAGTTTCGTGAACGGATTGTCCACTGCCGCAATGAATCCACCAAGAATCTAGAGGATGCTTTTCTGACCCAAGATTGCCTGTTTGTCACCTTTGAGCAGGCTGAGGAATCCGACTATGACGAGGAAGATATCAACCTGGCAGATTTACCCCTGAGTGAAATTGAGCCCAGCTTTGGGAGTCTGCATCCCCTGGAAGGGATCCGTTCAATTCTCTATGAAGAAGAAGCAACCGTGGTATTTGTCGCCTTAGAAGCCTTGCATCGGTTCTGGCGCGATCATCAGGATCAATTAATTGATGATGACTTCCCAGCCATCGAACATCGCTATCGAATTGCTCTCCCCCAAACCGAATCAGCGAGTAAAAAGAAACAATTAGTCTCGACAAAGGTTGCCACCGAACCTGAGATTTCAGAGGAGCTCTATGCCATTACCGCAGAGGATGAAGGGGAAGATGAGGGGGAGCTTGAGGTCAGTAGCCCCGCTGTCATTCGCAGTGATCTCATCCCCCCGAATTCACTGTTGAGTTTGGGGGTATTGCCCTGGGACACCGCAGACTATCTACAACACCATGTCTTGTTTCATCACGCTGCTGAGACTGGTACAGTTCAGGCTGGAGAAGGTTTGCCTGTAATCGTGATCCAAACCTCCAAACCCAAGGCCAAAATTCTGATTCAAGAACTACAGGATGCTGGAGGATTGACAGGGATCTGTTTCAACCCAGGGGAAGATCCAATGGCGGGACAAAACTATGAATTGGGAATCCTAAAAACGAAAAATGGGAGTTTGCATCTGTTTGGCGAGTTTAATGCAGATGACTCCAACCATCAATCAGCCCGTAAAAAATGGAACCAGCGCTGTCAGCAAACCCAAGGATGTTGTGGTTTGGTAGTGGCCATGGGCTTAACTGGAGCTTCCCGGGGACAGCCCCAGCTCAAAGATATGATGGCACTGCTAGAGGGGCGATCGCTCTCTCCTGATGATCTAGGACTGGGCAAAATGAAGTTAATGTCTTTCTTTGTCTAGCCTGGATAACTCCCTATCTTTGACGGGGATAATGTCCTCCATCCCCCCAAAAAATCCAGGAAAAATATCTTAGATTAAGATCTCAATAAGATAATGACTGGTAATATAGTGACTAAAGCCCCATACTCAAGTTATGATTAAAGTAACGGGATGTAGCGCAGCTTGGTAGCGCGCCTGCTTTGGGAGCAGGATGCCGCAGGTTCGAATCCTGTCATCCCGATTGTAGGCTGAAAATTCTTAAGCTGAGGGTTTGCATTGAACAGGTTGACCTTCAATTTGTTTATTCTTGGCCGCCGTTAATTCTCCATAGGTTTTCTGCATAATTTGACATCGCCCGCCCTATTGGGTTCATTATGGGGTTGCCCTTTCCAAATGCTTCGACCTTAGAGTAAAAGCCATTTGCTTTGATGCCTTTCTTCCCATCGGTTAACTCTTCCATCAACATGGCAATTTACAGCAATCATGAGCCAGCGGGTAGATTTAAAGTTTGGTAATGGTAGTTTTGACCAGGGATTTCCAGGGGTGATTGCCCAGGTTTGGGAACAGGAAGATCAAAGCAGGGCCCCGATTCAGTTGACCGGGAGCTTGCCTCCAGCACCAGAACTTTTGAAGCTCTATGACCAGTGGCGATCGCTCTATTTGGCGGTCTATCAGTATCGTCGCTTTCGTCGGGGGATTCCAGGGATTGAGCTTGATGCCTCAGAGGAGCCTTTAGCGGTTTCTGATGCTGACTTGGCAGACCTCTGCCAGCAACTCAAACGGGGTCTAAATCAATGGCTAGACTCTGGATCGTTTGGCCGAATTGAGCGTCAACTGCGGGCTCGACTCACCCCCGCTGAGGCCGTTCGGGTGATTCTGGAAACCGAAGACCCGCAATTGCGTCGCCTGCCCTGGCAACTCTGGAACTTGTTTGTCGATTATCCCGAGGCCGAGGTAGCCCTGAGCGCCCTGCAATTCAATAGAATTGCCCTACCCCCGCGCCCTCCTCGCAAGCGGGTGAGAATTCTAGCTATTCTAGGCCATAGTCAGGGGATTGAGGTCGATCAGGATCGCCAGATTCTAGAACGACTGCCCAACGCGGATACGATTTTTCTGGTTGAACCAGACCGGGCCGAACTGAATCGCTGGCTCTGGCATGGCCAGGGCTGGGATATTTTATTCTTTGCCGGTCATAGTTCAAGTAACAGCCGGGCAGAAACTGGATACATCGAGATCAATACCCGCGATCGCCTTTCCATTGACCAGCTACGCAATGCCCTCAAAACTGCCATTAGTAATGGTCTGCAACTGGCTATTTTCAATTCCTGTGACGGTTTGGGATTGGGGCGTTCCCTGGCAGATTTGCAGATTCCTCAACTCATTGTGATGCGGGAGCCTGTCCCGGATCGAGTCGCCCAGGAATTCCTGACATACTGGGTGACGGCATTTTCCCAGGGCAAACCCTTTTATCAATCAGTTCGAGAAGCTAGGGAGCGACTCCAGGGGCTAGAGGGGGAGTTTCCCTGTGCCTGCTGGTTACCCGTGATCTGTCAAAACCCGACTGCCATACCTCCCACCTGGCAACAGTTGCAACATGGCAGAGAACCGATTCGGCTGCGGGATCTTTTGGGTCGTCTGCAATATCCGCCCGTACTAGGAGGGCTAATAACAGTGGCAGTATTAGGAATACGCCTGTTGGGGGGCTTGGAAACCTTTGAATTGAGAGCTTTTGATCATTTGATGCGATCGCGTCCCTCGGAGGCAATGGATTCTCGATTGTTGTTGATTACGGTTACCGGCAATGATGTCCAGGCTCAAGACCCACAGAAGCGTCAGGGGGCTTCCCTATCCAATGAAGCCTTTGACCAGTTGCTGAAGCAGTTGATTCCCCTGAAACCCCGGGTGATTGGCGTAGATATCTATCGGGAAATTCCGCTGGGTGATCGCTATCCTGCCCTATTGCAGCAATTTCAGCAGAACAACCGTTTGATCAATCTCTGCAAGGTGGGAGACGATGCCAATAATCCAGGAATTCCCCCCGCCCTCGAAATTCCTCAGCCACAGATCCAGAGCCGAGTCGGGTTCAGTGATGTGGTGACGGACTCAGATAATGTGGTGCGACGGCATTTATTGGGAATGTCTTTTCCTGAAAACTCTGCCTGTAAAGTCACCACTTCCCTCAATCTGATGTTGACCATGCGCTACCTCAGCGATGAGGGAATTGCTTTCAGCACCACTTCTAGCCAATTACAACTGGGTGATCTCACCCTGAAGGAGGGACGGGAAATCCTCACGCAAAATTCGGGGGGGTATAGCCGCCTGGATAATTATTGGGGCTATCAGATCATGCTGAACTATCGCAATACCCACTCCATTGCGCCAGAAGTCACTCTGACAGAGGCTCTAGAAGGAAAGCGACTCACCCCAGAACTAGTACGAGACAAAATTGTCCTGATTGGAACCACTGATCCCTCATTTCGGGATTTGCATCAAATGGCCTTGAGTCGGGGCAATGAAGTTCCTGGAGTTCTGGTACAGGCTCATATGGTCAGCCAGTTAGTCAGTGCGGTCAAGGATGGCCGCCCTTTGATCTGGTGGTGGCCATCCTGGCTAGAAATCCTCTGGATTGGGGTATGGGCTGGAATTGGAGGGGCGATCGCCTGGAAGTTTCGGCCCTTCTGGAAGGGCAGTTTGATTCTAGGAACCAGTTTTATGACCCTATACACTATTTGCTATTTAACGCTCTGGAAACTCGGGGGTTGGTTGCCCCTGGTTCCAGCAGGTCTCATATTGCTGGCTGTCAGTATGACAATCTGGTTCCAGCAGGGAAATCAAGTAATAAAAAAGCATTAGGCAAAGGTGCTTGAAAACAGTTAGCAGGCAGCGCAGGCAAACTGAGCTTCGTATTTTCGTTGAACGAAAATATAGAGATTTTCAGCGACGCTGCCCTGACTATCGGGTCACAGGTCTGACTTTTCCAATACCCTCTGAAGTCCTTTGACTGAGAGGAATAATGACAGGAATGGGGATTTATTCCCTTGATATTAACCTCCACAATCTCTGTCCCTGATTCAATCCAAATTCCTAGGGTGTCTTTAGATTTTCTAGACCTGCTGTCACCTTAGCGGATTCGATTCGATCACCCTGCTGAATCTTATCAACCACTGCCATCCCATCAGTGACATAGCCAAACACCGCATAGTCACCATCTAAAAACGGCTGGTCAGCCAGGGTAAAGTAAAATTGGGCCGACCCAGAGTCAGGCATTTGGGAGCGAGCCATAGCGATCGCCCCCCGGGTATGCTTGAGTTCGGGTTTTTGTTTGACACCCGCTTGATCCAGGGTTGAGCTGTAAACGGGAGCATTGGCTTGCTCTGGCTTGATTTCTAGGGGAATATAGCGTTCTTGATTTGTCTTCGGATCAGTGAATCCACCGGTTCCCAGACGAGCAACTGGAAAATTAGGATCTTTTCCTTGGGGATCGCCCCCCTGCACTACAAAAGGCTCAGGTTCACGGATCACCCGGTGAAACACCAGACCGTCATATACCCCACGGTTCACCAAATCAACAAAGTTCCCGGCTGTCACCGGAGCGGATGTCCCATTGACCTCAATGGTAATTGGCGCACCATTAACCTGCATGACAACCGTGGCTTTTCCATTCAGGGTCGGTAGATTATTCATGAATTCATTTTGATTCGATACAACTTGGCTGGGAGCGGCAGCAGCGTCAACCTGAGGATCGGCCCCAGGGGTCTGATCAGTGGCAAGATTCGACCCAGAGGAACCACAACCCCCCAAAACCAGGGTCACCGTCAGCCCCAGGGAAACTAACCACCGCCAGCAATTTATACTTTTCATCTAGAGTCCTTCCAATGGTACCGTCAGAAACTTTGCCAACTCAGCCCCTTGATCTTCTAAATCGGAGAGAGGCATCGGTTGACCCACACGAGTGAGTGGAATCTCTCGTCGATCCTTAAGCTTGAGGTAAAGGGCACGACGAGGGTTCAGACCTTCCTGAATATCAACTCGAATGGATTGTACATCTTCCGTTTGGCAATTAAACTCAACTTCACGGTTTTTTCCTGGAAATCCCCAACGAAAAATAGTGATTTTTCCAGTTTCATGGTTAAACTCATTGTGGCCACCCCCCAAATCCCAGAGAATAACCAGCCAGAGATAGAGGGCCAGCAATAGGGCGGCTGTTCCATAGAGTCCCATGACCAATCCCTGGGGTAAAAAGATCAGTTGGGTGGGGTCAGCAAAGGGTAGTAGATTCACCTTCAGATAGCTGGATATCCCAGACAATAAAAAGCCTGCTCCACCGAATGTGACAATGGTGGCCCATAGGTAGTTGCTGCCTCGCCTGGAACCTAAAATTTTTCTGTAAATTACTCTTTGACTAATTTGTTCACTCATACTTGCTGCTACTCGCTGCTCTAGCGCTAATCAAAGTATCCTTATAAGCCTATAACTTTGCCAACAAGGTTAACTGTAATATATAGTTATGTTAACTTGCTTAAAAGCACAGTTTTAGTAATCCACAAAGGATCGTTCTAAAATGACTATAGCAATCGAACGCTCTCGACTTCAGAGAGGTTGGTTCGATGTCCTAGATGACTGGCTGAAGCGAGACCGTTTCGTCTTCGTCGGTTGGTCGGGCATCTTACTATTCCCCTGTTCCTTC
>JAAURB010000098.1 GCA_012033335.1 Oscillatoriales cyanobacterium RM2_1_1 | reverse complement strand
TTGTTGTTACTACGCTCAGCAGCAACTTCTGTTGCGGTTTGTGAAATGGTCTGCTGTTTCCAGCAAACCGGTTAGAATCTTCTTGAGGCTATCCATCGCTGTGCAATTGAGTTTTGACGTTTTGCACCTTACACGATGGATGGCTTTCCTACAACTCTCTAACAAAAGTGTCCGGAGTATTGACTTGCTATTTTGATTATAATTATCCTCTATTCACTGAAAAATCAGAGATCAAGTCTTTGAGCAGCTAAGACTGATTCAGACAAATGGCTAAACAGGTAAAAATACATTAAACGTAGTATCTCCCGGCTGGGAGGAAAACTCAATCATTCCTTCATGTTTTTCTACAATTTTCTTTACAATATCTAGTCCCAATCCACTGCCTTCTCCTGCAGATTTTGTCGTAAAAAATGGCTCAAAAATTCTAGATTGAATCTCTGGAGGAATTCCTTTACCTGTGTCTTTAATTCGGACTATAAAATAGTTGTCCTGTTGTAGTACCTCGATTGTCAGTACACCGATATTATCCATTGCCTGTAGGGCATTATGAATCAAATTTGTCCAAACCTGATTTATTTCATCCGGGTAACAATCCACTAAAGGGATAGGTTGCTGATAATTTTTAACCAACTCAATACCCCGTTTAAGCTGATTTTCATATAGGGTTAGTACTGTTTCCAAGCCCTCAACAATATCAGATTTTAGTTTCCTTCCGGAATGGTCATAGCGAGCGTAGGTTTTTAAGGCAAATACAACTTTGGCAGCTCGATCAGTGGCAGTTCTGATGGTTTGAGCACTTTTCTGAACGCTAGAAATTTGATAAGCCATATCCAAAATGCTTTCCCCTTGACTATCCTGTAAAAGTGGGAGGGCAGAGGAAATATCTCCAGATATCCCTAAATCAACCAAGGTATCAGCAATCTCATTAGCATTATTAATATGGTGGGCTTCTAGTTGTTCACTCAAATTTCGCCTGAGTTGACGCTTTTCTCGGGTTGACAAAGAGTACCGTTGTTTTACGGCGCACCGGGAGAGTCGCAGCAGCTCTTGCTGGCGCTCAAGACTCAATTGTTGAAGAAATTGAGGTAATTCCTGAAGATTATGTTCTAGAAAGGACATAATATTTTCAATAGAAGAACGAATTGCACCCAATGGAGTATTAATCTCATGGGCAATTCCGGCTACAAGCTGTCCCAGTGCTACCATTTTTTCAGATTGAACCAACTTGATCTGGGCAGTTTGTAGCTGTTCTAATGTGACAGCAAGCTCTTCATTCTTATCTTGCAATCGCTTCTGTAAGGAGAAAATTTTCAGATGGGTCTCAACCCTTGCTAGCACTTCTTGAACTTGAAAAGGCTTCGTAATATAGTCAACCCCTCCGACTTCAAAGGCTTTAACCTTATCTAAAATATCATCAATTGCACTGATAAAAACGATAGGTATATCTCTATTAATTGGATTGGTTGTCGATTTCGACTTGAGTTTCTTGCAAAATTCGTAGCCATTCATATCAGGCATCATGATATCGAGCAAAATCAAGTCAGGAGCTGATAGATCAATCGCAGTTAAAGCCAGTTCTCCATTCGGGACAAGACGAACTTTGTAGCCTTGTTTTCTCAGGATATTTCCCAGGAGCCTCAGGTTATCGGGAGTGTCATCGACAACTAGAATATCGCCCTTTTCTAAGTCGTTTCCTGATTCTAAGCTCCTGGTTTGATTTGCTTCCAATCTGCCATTTATTGGCTTTGTCATGGGGTCTCCTTGCCTCTGTTCTGTCCGAGTGGTTTTAGCCAACTTGGAGGTATTATTGCCCACCTGGCTGATCTGCCCATTTTCAATATAACTTCGTATATCAATCTCATGCCAATCTGAAGAACTACTATTTCTCAGCTATTCTACCAGCATTACTTAAAAACTAAATTTGAGCTAAAACTAATTCTAAAACCAATTTATGTTGTTTTGCTGTCCCTGCCGGTGAAAGACTCTTAAGCATCCATCTTAGCTCAAAAGTTTTTTTATCATGATCAGTGATTTAAAAATGCTCATCAGATTGAGCCGATCAGCATATCAGAGGTCGCAGAAAGTTGTTAACTTGAATCCGAGAACCCTGATTAATTTCTACAGATTAAATGACGCTGATTTCAGATATTAATTTGGTTTGGGTACTGTTGTTAGATAAGATGTCTGGTTAGCACTCCCAGACTGAGATACTGGTATTTTTACGTTAGTTCTTACTCTAGTTCTTAATGTATTTTTTATTATTTTCTCCACTGTTCTTTCTACTATATCTAAATCTTGTTGAGAATGATGTATCAGAATTTATAGAGTTCTTTTTTGGATTTACTGCTGCTTTTTCAAAATCACTGGGGAGAGTATCTGAAAAGAAGATCAGGTGGCGTAGGCAGGCTGATCTTATTATGAAACTATAGAGACTTTAAGGGGAGCGGCCCAGGCCATCGGGTCACAAATCCGACTTTTCAAACCTTGTTGAACTAAAATATTTAAGATCCCTTATGGCATAGCAAATATGAGTCAGATTAAGATTGGAATTATTGGGGGTAGTGGGCTCTATAAAATGAATACCCTGCAAAATCTTGAAGAGATTAATGTTGATACTCCCTTTGGTCATCCTTCCGATCAGATTATTGTTGGGACTTTAGCAGGAATTCAGGTGGCTTTCCTGGCCCGTCATGGCCGAGGCCATCATCTGCTGCCCACGGAGGTTCCTTACCGGGCAAACATCTATGCTCTCAAGGAATTGGGGATTGACTATCTAATTTCTGCCTCCGCCGTTGGCTCCCTCAAAGCAGAGGTAAAACCTCTAGATATGGTCATTCCCGATCAATTTATCGATCGCACCCAGGCTCGGATCTCGACTTTTTTTGGCGACGGTATCGTGGCTCATATTGCTTTTGGAGATCCGCTCTGTCCCCGATTGTCCCGGGTGGTTGCTGAGTCATTTGAGAGCCTAGAACTCAGCGATGTCAGCCTACATTGGGGCGGAACCTATGTCTGCATGGAGGGGCCTGCCTTTTCTACCCAGGCCGAATCTGCTCTCTATCGCAGTTGGGGCGGAACCATTATCGGTATGACTAACCTGACTGAGGCTAAACTGGCTCGGGAAGCAGAAATTGCCTATGCAACCCTGGCCTTGGTGACAGATTATGATTGCTGGCATCCCGACCATGACAGCGTTACCGTTGAGATGGTGGTGGGCAACTTACAGCGTAATGCCATCAATGCTCAGAAAGTAATTTACGAAACGGTGCGTCGCTTAGGTGAAACTCTCCCTGAATCTGCTGCCCATTCTGCCCTTCGAAATGCCATCTTAACCCCTTTGAATCATCTTCCTGCCGAGCGCATTCAATCCCTGCAAGCAATTCTCAAAAAGTATCTCTAGCTCGGTTCTGAGGAGGTTTTGATCTCATAGAGACCTACATTTATCTGAGAAATTTTTTGGATAAGTTCAAGGGTATAACCGGTCTGATTTGCCTCTGATTGCTGGCGAGTCGAGGCGATCGCACCCCCTTCAAACCAGTAAATAGGCTGAAAAGCAGGAATAACTTGAGCAACTGTTTGTAATGGAATCCACTGCACAGGAATGGTGGGATCCAGTTGATATCCCAGGGACATCAATCGCGGTAATAAACTACTGCTGATCAGCAGTGGGTTCTCGCTTTGATTAATCACCTGAGCCATTTCTCCCAGGTTCCGAGCATCTCCTTTAGTCCACCAGAACATGGCTTGGGAACTGAGATAGCAGGAGGAGATATTACCCATCAAGAGAGCCAGAATGATCAAGGCTGGAAAACTTCCCAAACGGGTACCCTGGCTAGACGGTTCTCTGCTGGCGCTAATTTGATGACCAATCCAATAGATCACCGCCAGTTGAGTACCCAAACAAACCGGGATCAGATATCGAGCCTGGGACAATACCTTGCCTGATATCAACTCAATGCCAAAAATTGATACCAATGGAACACTAATTAAAGTAAAAATATACAGTTTTATTTCCAGGTTATCTGAGAGAAAAACATAAAATAAGCAATAAGCAATCAAGCATAACGTTGCTACAGCTAATATGATTTCGAGGGGAGAACTCCGCAAGCTAATGGTCTCATCCAGGCCCCAATCAAAAAAAGTTCGGACAATACTTCCCAAAAATCGTTTGCCAATTGTAACCAGACTTAGGTGCTCATTAAACCATTTAGTCTGAGCGCTGGTTTTGTCAAACTTCCACCAAAATAGACTGAGCCAGGGGAGAAAAATTGTGATGTTGACCAGTGTTGATTTAATGTAGCTACGCAGAAAAACTTTATGACCAAATTGATGCAAGAGTAAAATATATAGACTTTGGGCAGCAATTACCAGCAGAAAAAATAGATGAGAATAAAGACCAATGATGGATATGACGCTATATATAGCCCAGTTTTTCCCGGTACTTTTCCGGTGTGCCCGAATCAAAGCAGCGCTAGAAAACAAAGTCCCTACAATCCATAAACTATACTCCCTAGCCTCTTGACCATACAGAATATAGAGGGGTGAAATAGCAATAATCCCAAGACCAACCAGTCCAAACGTAAATGAACCGAACAATTCAAGACAGAGCCAGTAGATTCCTGGAAATGCCAGCAAGCCAATATAAGCAGATAATTTCCGCAACCGAGAGATCGTGTTTCCTGACCATCTGGTAACCTCCTTCGCCATAATATAGTAAAGTGGCGGATGCTCTGGCTGTTGGATTAACTTGTCTTGAATAAATTGAAACGTAGATTGATTGGGGCGACTTTTAAGTTGGTTTTGAATTCTCCCTATTTCAACTATTTCCTGACTAAAAACAGACTGCCAGTCCTCTGCAGAGTAGCCATAATCCGAAACTCTAACCTGAGTAATACACTCATCAATCCAGGGAAACTTTAAGTCAATATTGTAAAAGCGAAAAAATACTCCTAATGCTAGCAGCATTGAAATCAGTGTTAGAAATAGTTGCTTTTTTTTAAACATTCTTGCTATCAGTGAATGCAGGATTTATGTACTAAATTGATACACAACTCCTGTTAAAAATCTAAAAATAGATAGATATCTTAAAGTTTTTTCCAGCTCCCCAATCCTCATCCGGAAAATTGCTGATTATTTGTGCTGATTATTTGAAGGTCAAACTTAAAGGCTCAAAATTCTACCTGCTTCAAGTCAATCTTGAGATGCGAACCCGAATTAAAATTTCAATTGAGCACTATCAATTGTTAGGAAAATCCAATTAACTGTATAACTTGCACAGACTTAATTGAAGTCCATAGCTTCCCATGCCCAAAATTGAGAGGTAAGACAACCCAACCCCAACATGAGTGATGCGCTTCGGTTTTTGCTACACCCATTACCAACCTATCCTGAATATAAATCAGCCCACCTACTTAGCTGTCATCTCAGCAGTTAGGATGGAAATATAGTTTGTGGGGGCGGGAAATACCCTTACAAGTCTGCTCCAAGTTTAACAGGTAAGGGCTAGGCTCCACTAGTCCAGACGCTAGATAACATGAAACAGTAGCTTCAATCATTTTGAAGCTAGACACCCTGAGAGCATTCAGGTACATCACCCTACATACAGATTAACCTGGATGGGAGGGTAATGTCGAGTCTCTCTTGTCCTAATCAGGGATGTGAACCCCTGCTTTTTCGCCTCCGGGCTTGTGAACCTCTAGGGCAATTTTGGCGTTGTCGCTGATAGACGCAAGGGCTACTTCCAGGGTCTGAACGTGCTTTTGAGCCTCTGCTCGGGTTTTGCTGGGTTGGGACTGATTGGTTGGTGTGGCTGTTTTTTGCACCCGCTCAATATACTCCGGAGTCAACCGCACGGTAATTAAATCTGGAGTCACACTGTACTCACAAATTCTTAGAGCACTACTGCTTTTGAGAGAACTATTACAAATATTGCTCAAATCCTGGCGGGCTTTATTCATCCGATTCGCCGATCTATTTTGGGCTTCTGCCTGTTTCCAAGATTGATTGTAGGAATTGATCAGCGGTTTAGTCTCAACATAGCGAGTGCTGGTTTGAGGGACTCGTTTGGCATAGCTGACGGCTCGACTCCAGTAACGGGCTGCATCTGACCAGGCTCCCCGCTCCTCGAATACTTTAGCTTGATCCGCGCTGCCCACCGCCCGATTGTAGGCATCCTGCCCAACTGCTTCAATGGTTTTGCGATCGCGGGCCCCTTCCAGTTTGGGTTGGTATCGGGCCAACAAAACCTGAGCATCTTCATGGGCAGCCGTACCATTGGGAATCAATGCCAGGGTATTGGTTGCAGTTTCCCAGGTCTCATAAACCTGTTCCCAGCTATCAGCATACTTGGCCACTCCCTGACGGGCTGCTGCCACCTGAGCCATTTTTTTAGCTGTTTTCAAGGTTTGGGCGGCCCGCTGTTCCACCGTCAAGCGCTGTCGGATCTCCGCCAGATTGGCTTGATATTGCTGCAGACGTTGTTGGGCAAAGGGATACACACTGCTGTCTGGGTCAACTAGTTCAAGCTGCGCCACAGCATTCTCCCAGTCCGATTTGACTTTGGCCCACTCCTCCAGGGAATAGGGAGGATTTTGGGAACTCTGGGCCGCTGTTCCAGCAAACCGTAGGCCCGTGATCGTCTCATCGAGGGCTTGAGCGTCCTGTTGATAGTCGGCCATCAGCGATCGCGCCTCCCGATAGTAGGGAGACCAAAACGGAACCCGCTTGAGCTCTTTAATGGCAATTTCCAGATCTTCCTGAGCCAGACCCGGAGCTTGGGCAGAAGTAACCGATTGCAGGGTTTGCTCTGACTTTTGGGCAAATTCCTGGGCGGTACTGACGGGGCGACACTCCCCAATCACACAGGGACGACTCAAGGTGTATACACAACCCAGCAGAATCGCAACCGCTAGCCCCATTTGGGGGGTTAATAATGAATTCCAGGATGGGGATGCTGATGGTTCTGAGCTTTCTTGAGGGGGCAGGGGCTCAGCTTCTGCTTCCGTTGAGGAGCCTTCCACAGGGGTAGGAATCTGATCTAAATCCTGGGCATCAAAGGGATTGCCTTCCCATTCCGCAAAGGGATTGACGATGTCCCAGGCATCATTTGAAGTAGGGATTTCTGGGGAATGGGCGGAAGAACTTAAAGTTTTATTGTTAAAGGATCTTGCTTTAAGGGCTGCTTTCATAACGATCTCCTGAGGACAACACTGTGCCAAATAAATCATACCCGCCAATCGTGAAATCTGACTGTTTAAGTTAAACGGTTCCTCTGGTTATGCGGATCATTGTGCCGGATCATAAATTTATAGATAATACAGATTAATTAGCTTGACGCAACTCATTAGAAAATTGATGTGGGGATGAAGGGGCACTGAAATAGCATAAATTTGTCGAATTTTCCTAGGGTTTCTCAAGGGCTGGGTTCTCTTCTGAGGAACCCTAAATCTTTTGTGGCAATCACAACACTAATTTTCGCACTATTTGAGACCCAATTCTCGCTTGAGTAAGTTGATTGACTCCAAACCAATATAATTTTCACAAAGAATCAGTTGGGGCGGACGAATAATTTCATCCTGATTCTCATAGATGGCTTCCTTTACCGCTTCCGAGCTGGCTTGATCGCAGAAAATCATCCGGGCACTGCGAACAATAGCACTGATTTTGTAAGCATCTCCAAGCTGAGCGGTCATTACTAAAATTTCTTCCCCTCTAAGGCTGTGAATAATCACTTCTACAGCCCGCAGCAATCCGGAACTCAAGCTGATAATTCCCAGATAAGTTCCTTCGGTGAGACCCTGAATAATTTCAATTTCTTTGGCATAGTCATAGATATCAACCGGAATCACCCGTACCGATCGAGGGGCCGCAATCTCCTCCGCATCTCCAATAAAGTAGCGACTGGTAATAACAGTACCCGAGGGCATTTTGTCCAGGGTTTCGGCGAGCTGTTCCATGGGGACGAGTTGAATCGGAATCCGTAAATCCTTTTCCAATTCCTGGGCCATGATTTGACCAATGCCAATATCCTGTAGGGTTGCTGTCACTAAAACCCGAGCGCTACAGCGCAATCGCCAATCAATTTCTGCCAGGAATAATTCTCGGGCTTCATTCAGGGTACAGCCCAGGCTGAGTAAATCATCCAGGCTCCGTTGGATCACCTTACTGGCTTCTGGATATTGCTCCAGAATCGGGGAGTTTAACCGTGAGCCCCCCTCATGACCCAAAGCCCTGACATAAATTCCTGAGCCAGCCTGGGCTTCGACCAGTCCACTTTCCTCAAGCTGACGATAAACCTTGCTAATGGTATTGCGGTGTAACCCGGTTTGCATGGCCAATTGCCGGGTGCTAGGAAGTCGATGTCCGGGTGGGAACTGCCGAGAGGCGATCGCAAAGCGGATTTGATTGAAGAGCTGATTGGACGCAGGGATATCACTATCGGGCTGGATATAGAACTGAACCATAAAAATGACTCCAAAAATTCAGTCCTGAGAGGGTTCTGATTTTATAGGGTAAGGGTCACATGTAGTATAAAGGAGTTTGCTGAAAATTGATTGAGATTAGCCCCTCTCTTTTCACAACTTTTTACAACCTGAGTGATGACTCATCTTGAAATCCTCAGAAAAGTTACAGAAAATCATCTAGAAAGCCATCTCAGAAAGTTATCTAAAAGAACCATGACAGTTAATATTCAAGCAACCCCGGTCGATATTGTAAACGGAAACCTGCAAATTGCCGCCTACCTAGCTCAACCAACCACCCTTGAATCCTACCCTGGCGTGATTGTTATCCAGGAAGTCTTCGGTGTAAATGCTCACATTCGAGAGGTGACGGAACGGTTAGCCCAGGCTGGCTATGGGGCGATCGCCCCGGCCCTCTATCAAAGACAGGCTCCTGGGTTTGAGGTGAGTTATGGGGAGGCAGATCTGGCCCTCGGTCGCCAGTACAAAGAGCAAACCACAGCCCCTGAACTGATCAGTGATATTCAAGCGACCATCACCTATTTCCAAGGGTTAAAACAGATTCAGGGGGGTCTGGGCTGTATCGGGTTTTGTTTTGGGGGCCATGTTGCTTATCTGGCGGCCATGTTGCCAGAGATTAAGGCGACAGCTAGCTTCTATGGGGCTGGGATTACCACCGGAACCCCCGGAGGCGGTGCCCCAACCCTGAGTCGCACCGCAGAAGTTCAGGGAACACTGTATGGTTTTTTTGGCACTCAAGATCCCTTGATTCCCAATGAACAGGTGGATCAGATTGAAGCAGAGTTGCAGCGACACAATATTTCTCATCGGATCTTTCGCTATCCGGCTACCCATGGATTCTTCTGTGATCAGCGGGAGAGCTATAATCCTGACGCGGCTGCCGATGCCTGGAACCAGGTTCAGACTTTGTTTGCTGAAATATTGTAGACTGCTTTGGGAAATTGGCTATATTGGTATATCTAGCTGCTTCTGCCCTATTCCTCCCCGTCAAAACTCAAATCAGAACTCAAATTTGAGAGTAGAGGTTAGTGCATGGACTAGCTGATTCGTTTTTCACACAAAGATTTTATGAAGAAGAAAGAGATTGCCTTCTCCCTTGATGATTTTGCCCAAGCCCTGAATGAACACGACTATGAGTTTAATCAGGGTCAAATTGTCCAGGGCCAGGTATTGGAGCATGGTAATAGTGGCACTTATATCGATATTATTGGTGGAAAGTCCGTTGGCTTCCTACCGCGACAAGAAGCTTCCCTGGGAGTAGTAGACGACATCGCTGAGATCCTGCCCCTCCAAACTGAACGGGAGTTTCTGATCATCCGTGAGCAAAATGAAGAAGGTCAGATTCTACTATCCATTCGGCAACTCGAACTCAATCAGCGCTGGGAAGATCTGCAGCAGGAAAGTACAACCGGAAAAACCCTACAGGCCAGAGTCACCGGGGTCAATAAGGGTGGGGTAACGGTAGATGTCAATGATCTGCGGGGATTTATTCCCCGATCGCACCTGCTAGAACGAGACAATCTGAATGGCTTGATTGATCAGGTATTGACGGTCAATGTCTTAGAACTGGATCGCGATCGCAATAAAATCGTCCTCTCCCAACGTCTAGCCTCCCAATCCTTGAGCTTCAGTCAGCTTCAAGTGGGGCAATTGGCAGAGGGGAAAGTGGTCAGCCTTAAGCCCTTTGGGGTGTTTGTTGATCTGGCGGGGGCAACGGGTTTACTCCACATTAAAGAAGTCAGCCAAAAACCCGTCAACTCCCTGGAGGAGCTGTTTCCCATGGGTCAGATTGTTAAGGCGATGGTGATTGCTTTAGAAGAAGACCGCCATCGAATTTCCCTCTCCACCAAGCTTCTGGAAAATTACCCAGGGGAGTTGATTGACAAGTTATCTGAAGTGATGGACTCTGCCGATGCCCGAGCTGAACGGGCGCGAAAACTGATTCTGTCTCAATGAGCCTCAACCATTCTCCTTGGGCTTGAACCTTGAAGACCTGCTATTCCTGATCCATTTGTAATCATTCCCATGAGATACGTGCTTGGCATTGATGGTGGTGGCACTAAAACAGTCTGTGTCTTGATGGATGAGATCGGTCAGGTGATCAGCCGAGGTGAAGCTGGCCCTGCTAATTACCAGGTGGTTGGCCTAGACAGGGTGCGCCACTCTATCGAACAGGCCATCGAGCAGGCACTTGAGCCGGCGATCGCCCATAGCTGTCAATCTCACGTCACGATCCAGGGCATGGGCCTGGGATTGGCAGGGATCGGTCGCCCAGAAGATTTCCAGGCCATCCGCCTCCTCGCTCAGCAGATTCACACCCAATCTGAATTGCCAGTGCAATGGCATCTTCACCCCAATGCAGTGATTACCGGTAGCGATAGCTTGACGGCCCTGGTGGGGGGTTTGGGTCATGGAGCCGGAGTTGTGGCGATCTCTGGCACCGGTTCCCATATCTTCGGGCGCAATCGTCAGGGCCAGACCAAACGGGTTGGGGGTTGGGGGTATTTGCTGGGGGATGAAGGTAGCAGCTATGACATTGGGATTCAAGGGTTACGGGTCATGATGCGGGCCTATGATGGGCGGGGAGAATCCACGGGCTTGCTAGAGGCGTTTCAAACTCACCTGAATTTGCAGAATCCTGAATCCCTGATCCAATTAGTTTACCGTCAAGGCTGGGGGGCAAAGGACATTGCCGCTCTCGGGTTAATTGTTGATCAGGTGGCGGTAGCAGGGGATCCGGTGGCCCAGGCTATTATCACCCAAGCCGCCGAGGAATTGGCTCTAGCGACCCGGGTCGCTGTCCAGGGACTATTTAAACCTGGAGAAACCGTAGAAGTCGTTACCCAGGGAGGAACCTGGCGAGGATTGGCTCGGTTACGGCAGCAATTTACAGAGTTCCTGCAGGGGCTTGGAGTTGAGGTTCAGGTGGTTTGGCCTCGGTATGAACCGGCCAATGGTGCTGGATTGCTGGCTTTGCAAGCCTTGGGATTTAAGATCCTAGATTAGGGTCATCATAGACCAAGATATCAAAGGAACGATCCGGGGGCTCAGGAATTCAGCTTGTCTCCTACCATCCCAGGAGAAATCAGTTCGGAACGACTTTACGCCATTTCAGCTTGCCATCGGTTTGTTAAGAATCAAGAACCTCTCTTGGTACAAGGGTTTCAGGAGCCTAAATTTTTGAATTTATCATTGCTGCTACCATCCCTGAAATACATCTCCAGAATCCATCCCCAAAATAATGCAAGGTTTTCCTAAGATTAAGTTAATTGCAGTAGGTAAGGTCAAAAAGCGTTGGATTGTGGAAGGGATTGAACTCTATCAAAAACGCTTGCCAGAACTAGAAATCGTTGAAATCAAAGATTCCAATCCTATTAGCGAAGGGGAGCAAATTTTGACCTTGCTCAAATCGGGCGATCACCCCACCGTTTTGACGGAGGAAGGCAAAACCTGTGGATCTATAGAGTTTGCTGAATTTCTCAAGCGATCTGAGTCCAATCGACTAGTTTTTATTATTGGGAGTGCTGAGGGGCTCAGTGCCCGGCTAAAACAAGCCGCTGATCGGAAGTTGAGTCTATCTCCCATGACCTTTCCCCATGAACTAGCTCGCCTGCTCCTGATTGAACAGCTCTACCGGGCCAAAACAATTCTACAGGGGAGTTCTTATCATAAGTAGACAGGAATCAACAGAATGAATTTTACACCTGATAGATTGACTGTTCCCAATCGGGGCAAGTTTCGGCTTCAACCCCGGTCGGATGAATGGCGCATACCAGCAGGTTGCCTCCGTAAACCTGGCCATGATAATTGCTACAGCCCTGGCAAGCAGGATTTTGAGTTCTAGAGGGATGAACATAGGAAACAAAGGGTTCAAATCCTTCATTGGTTAAATCCAGGTCTAGATTAAAATAAACATCTAAAACAGGCTCAATAATTTCAGCAAAATATTCATCTAGTCCAGGAATAATTCTTTCCTGAAGTTCCTGGGTCACCTCGTCAGACGCTTTCTCAAGCTCATCAGCCATTGCCTGAAGCTCTTCACCTGCCACTTTCAAAAACTTGTCAAATTCGATAAATGCTGCTTCTACTGCTGCAAAAAAGCCCTGTGAAAACTCTTCCATAAAAAACACCAGCTCACTGAAAACGGCTTATCAGAAGTGAAGAAATTCTTGCACTTGAGCAATTCCAGTATAGCACTGCCTTTGTTGACACTGTGTTTGTTTACTAAGTTCAGTCTTGCTGCATCCGGCGTAGCTCTTCTTGTAAATCTTTTACCCGTTGGCGTAACTGATCAGCAGAATCCTGAACCGGTTCATCATCTTCATCTAAAATCTCAATGCGCCGGGGTTCCGAATGCTGCTTGGGAGGAGCATTCGGAGTTGAGACAGCCTGAGCTTGTCTCAACGCATCATCGACAAAGCGACGGGCTTCCTCTGCGGTCATTTCTCCCCGTTTTACCATCTCATCTGCAAGTTTCTGCGCTTCAGTACGGAGTTCAGCTAACGTTTTGCTGGCCTTTTCCCCCGCATAGGAAGCCAAACCAACTCCCAGATAAACCGCTTTCTGAACAAGATCTCCAAAACCTGGCATCGTTTTCCCCTGCTCTCTCAAACAAAAGTGACCCGGAGACTACGCCTACCAGAAGCATCCCGTATTGCTGCCACCTTCCGGTTCTGACAAGATTTGGGCGTTCTAATCGCATAGATCCAGGTCATTTCTAATTATAGCACGGGATTCATTGCGAAACAATGCACCATTGATAAAGCTCATAGGAAACACAACCATGCTGCACCAGGGGATCTGTCGCAACAATTGCTTCGGCTTCTGCCATGGAATCGGCTTCAAAAACCATCATGCCACCGCCTCGCTTGGCCCAATAGCCACTACGGGCTTGATGACCTTTTGCGATTAACTCCTGAACATAGGCAATGTGAGCCGGAACATATTGGTCAAAGGTGGGCTTGTCAACGATGCCACGCTCAATCTTTGCAAACCAGGGCATTTGAGTTTCTGATGCTAAAGTCTAAGAAGTTTACTAATTTCTATTATTCTTATTATGGGAGCTTTTCCTGATTTCCGCTGTGGATTATTTGTATCCTAGCTCACTAAATTATAATAGAGCCACGGCTCAAAATCCCAACCCCAAATCTGGATCGCAATCCAATCAGCAATCAAACTTGAGCCTTAAATGGCGGTAACTCCCTTGAGCCAGACTTGAGAATCCAATAAAAACCACCCGTATTATATCAAACCAGATAAAAAATCGATAGGCTGAGTGTTTAAGCAAAATAGTATATTCAACTATGTTTCCCCAGGATCAGGAATAATTAAACAGAATCTTTACATTTGCCAGCCAACACTTTACACAGGCATCTTGTCTTTCCCCAGGTTCGTTGAATATGGTTGGACATAGTCAAATAATATTACAGAGAGCGAGTCGATGGGTACAATTAGCCAATTGGTGAAGCAGGTCTTGAGAACAGGCTATTTGACTTTAGAAGTTGAAGAGCAACTCAGACGATTGGTGCAATGTACTAAGTATGGTCGTGAAGACTTTGATGCTTTTGTGAAGCTTCAACTCGCGGCTAAGGCCGGGAAAATCCGTCAAGAATCCCGTGAATGCCTGGCTCGAGAGTAGTTTTTATCTCTAATTCGGGATGTTTCAATATTTTGGGTTCGGCTGGATTCCAGGAGTTGTGAGCGATAATTGAAGCGCTGGTTACATTTTATCCTTTCTCAAGTCGGACACCTCAAGTTATTAGATTCAATTTATAGAGTTCAGATTAAACAGCGATGATCTGATGGATAGCAATAGCTCCTGAATTGGATGAATCAGCTTTAAAAACTTCAACTCCAGAGACCTTCGATCTAAAAACCTCAACTCTAAAAGCCACAAATCTAAAATCTACCAGTCCGCAAGTTTCAAAGCTCTTTTATACCCCGACATCTTCTCAGGTTCATTCTGTGACTGCACCTGATTTTGAATTTTTAATATTCACTAACAGTCCAACTAGAGGGTTGAGAGGGGTCGCTCATAGGGTATCGCAGGGCACAAACCAGGCAAACCCACTAAAGGTACAACTCGGTCTGACCCCGGCAGTGAACTTCAAGTGGAATCAAAGTGAAATCAAACTGAAGTTCGAGCATCCTCCCTTTGGCGGTTGATCAGCGATATCGATTTCAAGAAACTAATTACATACAATTAAAGTTGGGATCATGGATTCAATAGGGCACAGCCGTCTTGACTATTTTCTGGCAGGCAAGATGCCTGCACTACAGGATTTAACCTTACTTGATGGAGGTTCCCTAGGAGGTAGGACGGCAGAATGATGAGATTGTTAGATTGTTAGTTTGAACAGAATTTTGCATGGGATTTTGAGCCCTAAATCTACTCCAGCTAGAATAAACCTATGAATTTACCCGTCGATCTCACTCCAATGGATCGGTTTAATCAAGAATTGATTGCCAATCTCCACCCCTCCGACTGGCAAAATCCTCAAGCGACCGGACGTTATAACCTGGTGGTGATCGGCGGGGGTACTGCCGGACTGGTAACGGCGGCAGGGGCAGGATTATTTGGAGCAAAGGTCGCACTGATTGAGCAACATCTGCTAGGAGGAGATTGCACCAATACCGGATGCGTCCCGTCCAAAGCCATGATTCGTTCCGGGCGAGTTGCCGCCACCGTGGCAACCGCAGAACGCTACGGAATTCACAGCGGTGGGGAACCCAACGTTGATTTTGCGGCGGTGATGGAACGGATGCGTCAACTCCGCTCCCAGATCAGTCACCATGACGCTGTGAAACGATTTCAGCAAGAATTTGGAGTTGAGGTCTTCTTTGGTACAGCCCAATTTTTGAGTCCCCAAACTTTAGAAGTCGGGGGACAGGTGTTGACGTTCAAGAAAGCCGCGATCGCACGGGTTCAAGTCCGGCTCAGCTCTCTATTCCCGGACTAGCTGAAGCAGGCTACCTCACCAATGAAACTATATTTTCCCTGACGACCTGCCCGCCCCGGTTGGCCGTGATTGGAGCAGGATATATTGGTTGTGAACTGGCTCAAACCTGGCAACGATTGGGAGCCAAAGTCACCTTATTTCAAAGAGGAGAGCAAATTCTCAGTCAATCCGATCCAGAAGCCTCCAAGATCCTGCAAAATGTCCTGCGTTCAGAGGGAGTGAATCTGGTGGTGAATGCCCAGGTGCAGCGGGTGGAGGTTCAGGGGCAGGAGAAAGTTATACATTACACAGCAGTAGGACTGGAAAAAGAAACTGTAGTCGATGGGATTCTGGTGGCAGTTGGTCGCCAACCCAATATTCAAGGGCTAAATCTAGAGGCGGCTGGGGTGAAGTCTGATTCTAAAGGCATCAAGGTGAATGATCATTTGCAAACTGACAATCCCAATATTTATGGGGTCGGCGATGTTTGCATGAACTGGAAATTCACCCATGCTGCCGATGCGGCGGCTCGAATTGTCGTGCAAAATGCTCTATTTTCAATTTGGGGAATTGGGCAAAAGCGACTGAGCAGTTTAGTTATGCCCTCCTGCACCTATACCGATCCAGAAATCGCTCAGGTGGGGATCACAGAAGCTGAAATCCAGCAAAATGCCGAAAAAGTTAAGACCTTTTATATTTCCTTAGATCAGGTTGATCGGGCGATTTTGGATGGAGAAACTCAAGGGTTTATCAAAATCCATATTCAACGGGGAACCGATAAAATTCTGGGGGCAACCATTGTCTCAGCCCATGCCGGAGAACTCATCAGCCAGATCACCTTAGCCATAGTCGGTAAGCTGGGGTTAAATACAATTGCTAATACAGTTTATCCCTACCCTACCCAGGGAGAAATCATTCGTCAAGCAGCCAGTCAATCCAACCTGGGCTGGATTAAAGGATGGGTTAAACAAGTGACCACAACCTGGTTTAGATGGCGGAGATAAATGGCCGAGAAACCCCTAAGCTAACTCCAAAAAACTAGAACTCTAAAAGACCAGAGTTCCTACTTAAAGCGGAACAATGCAGCAGGATTAAACTAATCAAATCGCTGCCACTTGATATTTTTGTTCTCCTGCTGCATTTTGTGGCTCAATTCAGCACTGTGGAGGTCTGTTTGCTCAAACGAAGCCTCTGTAAAGTTTGTGTCTTCGGAGTTAATTTCGAGCCGAATATTTTTAATCGTTGCCCCCTTAAAACTCCCATGGGCTAAATCTGAATCACTGAAGTTGGCCCCTGTAAAATTGCTGCCTTCGCAGGAGATCAATCTCATGTCACAATAACTTAAATTGGCATTCGTTAGATCGGCCTGATTCAAATTGGATTGGTAGAGCTTTCCTCGTCTGAAATTGGCGTTTCTCAGATTGGCTTTGATTAAAACTGCCTGATTCAGAATGACCTTTCGCAAATTAGCATTGGACAGATTTACCCCCGTCAGATCACTGCTTAAACTAGCTGTTTCAGGATTCATCTGGTAAGGGCCGAAATTTGCTTTTCTTAAATTGGCTTCGGTCAAATTGGCATACAGCAAAGTAACTCCTTGAAACGCAGCACGAGCCAGATTTGCAGCTTTTAAATTTGCAAAATCCAGGCGAGTTCGTTGATTAAAATTGCAGGATAAATTTGCGGAATAGAGGCAAGCCATTTCAAAATTACCTCGAATCAGACTACTGCCCCGTAGCTGGGCATAACTGAGGTCAGCACTTCGACAATCAATTTCTACCCCAGTAATATTATTAAGATTTGCCTTTCTCAGATTGGCATTTCTCAGGTTTGTTTGACTGAGATTGCTGCCCTCCAGATTCGCTTCCTCCAGATCTGCCCCTTCCAGATTAAGACGGGCTAGATTGATTCCCATTAGCTTGATCCCTTTCAGATCAATGTTGCTCAGGTTGTGAATTTGATCGGGATTTAAGCCCAGTATTCGAGCAACTTCTTCCGGATCGAAGGGCTGAATCTGGGAACGTCTATCAGAATCAAACTTTCCCAATTGCAGGGCCGTCTCTTCGTTTGGATCTCGATTCAAAGCTATAAAGTTTGACGGACTCAAACCGTTGTGCATGAATTATGTCCTATACATCTGGAGCACAGATTATTCAGATGATACGACCTCTCCATATTAACATATCTTCAGATTGAATCAGGGTAGAAAAACCTTTGTTTTGTTGATGGATATCAGGGGCATATGAATCTATCTCTGCTGATGCCAGCTAAAGCCAACTTAAAGATAAGTTTGAATGATTTTTCGATATTGACTCTTTGGTTTGACCCCCTTAAGTTGCTTCACTAAATCTTTATGCTTGAAGAATTGAATCGTAGGTGTTCCAGTGACTCCGGCACTTTGGGCAATATCTGGATCTTGTTCAATATCAATTTCTACATAGTGAATTTTGCCAACAAACTCATTCACAACTTTCTCTAAAATCGGTTTGAGGCTGTAACAAGGCCCGCAGCTTGGGGCAGCATACTTTACCAGAATCAGGCGATCGCTCTTGTGATAAAGCTTTCGCAGGGCATAGCCCCCCGCATGGTGGGTTGAAGTTAAGTCAACCTCTACTTCAGGATTAGCTTTAGGGTTTGCTGTGGGATTGACTTCAGAGGATTGTTCACGAAAGTTGGAGGTCTGGGAGAGTTGGGTGGCCTGACCTGAAGTCAGGGGTTGAGGGTCTGATCCTGGTTCCTGGCTCGCCAATGGCACCGGCTGCATTAGCCCATGCAGGGACAGCCAACGCTCCGCTACCATGGCCCCCATGCAGCCACTTCCTGCCGCCGTAATCGCTTGGCGAAATTCATGATCCTGCACATCTCCGACGGCATAAATCCCTGCTACGCTGGTTTCTATCCGTCCAGGTTGAGTCACAATGTAGCCCATGGCATCGAGTTCTAACTGACCCTGAAAGATCTGAGTATTAGGCGCATGACCAATGGCATAGAATAATCCCCGGGCTGGAATTTTATCTTCAATTCCTGTCTGGATATTTTTAACCCTAACTCCCTTGAGAGTTTTATGCCCATAGACATCCAGAGCTTGGGTATTCCAATGAATTGTAATCTTGGGATTGGCCAGTAGTCGTTGCTGCATTACCTGACTAGCCCGCAATTGCTCCCGTCGCACCAACAAATGCACCTGGGCCCCATAGCGGGTTAGATAAATGGCCTCCTCTGCTGCCGTATCGCCACCCCCCACCACTACCAGATCAACCCCTTTGAAAATCGGGCTGGCTCCATCACAAATGGCACAGGCAGAAATTCCCTGATTCCAGAATTCTGCCTCATGGGGCAGGTTTAAACGTTTGGCGGTGGCTCCCGTGGCGATGATGACAGCATGGCTTTTGAGTTGCCGCTCCTCGGTTCGGATGGTGAAGGGGCCCTGGCTAAAGTCTACGGCGATCGCATCTTCAGAATAGAGTTCGGTTCCCCAGCGCAGGGCTTGCACCTGCATTCGCTCCATCAATTGGGGGCCAGTAATACCTTGCGGAAAGCCGGGAAAATTTTCCACCTCAGTTGTGGTCATCAGTTGCCCCCCCGGAACTCCCCCTAGTTGATATCCGGTTAGCATGACGGGTTTGAGATGAGCCCGACCAGCATAGATAGCCGCCGTATACCCCGCCGGGCCGGAACCAATAATGACCAGATTTTCGACTGCCAGACCCACTACAATCCTCCCTCAATTTCCCCTACAAATTTCCCCTAAAGTCTGAAGCAACCTGGCTGGAAGGGCCTATACCCATCAGATAAAATCAACAGATAAAAATCAAATCCCAAAGCT
>JAAURB010000097.1 GCA_012033335.1 Oscillatoriales cyanobacterium RM2_1_1 | reverse complement strand
GACACGCCACACAAATGTGATTTTGTTTACCCCTCATCTTGCCGTTTTTACGGATATGGCTGGAACCACAGTCAGGACATTGCATCAGATTGAGCCTCAATTCATGGCACTATTATGCAACGCCCAATTCCCTCAAGCACTGGAACGGAGACTTTAATGTCGCGTCCTTGCTCCAGCCAGGTATACCAGGTAACGCTGACATTGGCCAGGGTCGCCACTTCTTCGCGCCTGAGTCCTGGGGTGCGGCGACGACCTGCTTCCGGTAATCCAACTTGAGTGGGAGCAAGGCGAGAGCGACGATTTCGCAAAAAGTGAGCCAATTCAGCACGTCTTTTCTCGGGATTCATAGTAGTGGACATTAACCAGGTAGTAATGCTACTAGTATAAATACTCTCTGGTACTAGTACTAAATCCTATGACATAATCCTGATGTAGAAATCTTCAAACAGACTACATCAGGTATGACAGCAACTAACAAACTATCTCAGGCTCTCTTGAGTACTTTTCAACTAAGAGATTTGACCCTGAAAAACCGGGTGGTTATGGCGCCGATGACTCGCTCCCGGGCGGGAGTTGAACGGATGCCCAATAGGTTGATGGCGGAGTATTACGCGCAACGGGCATCCGCAGGCTTAATCATTACTGAAGCTACGGTAATTTCTGATCAAGCCAACGGGTGGCAACAGACCCCGGTATCTATTCTGACGAACAGATACGAGCCTGGAAACAGATTGTCGAGGCTGTTCACGCCAAAGGCACACCCATTTTTCTTCAGCTTTGGCATTGTGGACGGGCCTCCCACAGCAGTTTTCATGCAGACGGTCAGGCTCCGGTAGCCCCCTCTGCGATCAAATTAAATGGGGACTACATTCACACTCCCAATGGTAAGGAACCCTACGAAACCCCCCGAGCCCTGGAAACGGCAGAAGTTGCAGCCATCGTTGAAGATTATCGCCGAGCCGCCGAACGGGCCAAAGCAGCCGGGTTTGATGGGGTAGAAATTCATAGCGCTAATGGCTATCTGATTGATACCTTTCTCCAATCCAAAACCAATCAGCGGACTGATCAATATGGCGGGAGTCTGGACAATCGTTATCGGTTCTTGAAAGAAATTATAGAAGCAATTTTGATGGTTTGGCCGGCCCAGCAGGTGGGAGTTCGGCTCTCTCCCAATGGGATATACAACGATATGGGTTCCCCCGATTACCGTGAGACTTTTCTCTACATGGCCCAACAGTTAAACACTTTTGGATTGGCTTATTTGCACTTACTGGATGGGTTGGGGTTTGGATTCCATGAACTGGGAGAACCGATGATTCTAAAGGAGTTTCGCCCGGTATTCTCGGGGCCGTTAATCGGGAACTGTGGGTACACTCAGGAAACTGCTGAAGCGGCCATTCAAGCTGGAGAGGCGGATTTGATTGCTTTCGGACGACCCTATATCAGTAACCTAGATTTGGTCGAACGATTTACCAATAATTGGCCCTTGAATCCTGATGCTGCGATCAAAGATTGGTATTCTTTTGGGCCTGAAGGATATATTGATTTCCTGTTCTATGAATCGGCTTAGCTCGACTTTTTCTAGAGCTCCTAACCTTTGAACTCTTGCCTGTTGGAGAACAGCCGAGGTGGCTGTTCTCCCCTATTCAACCCATAATCCTTGATGGTCATTTTTGGGTAGACCCGGCTAAATTTTGGCTTGACTCGGGCAGGTAAAGGCGTTCTTCGCCAGCGTCATATTCAAGCAATTCAGCATAACGCCCCCAGTCTATGGCAGTTGCAAACTGGCGTTCGGCTTCTTCATGGGGAAAATGTTCGCCCCATAGATCCAGGAAGAAATCTGCCCGCATCGAACCATCTCGTTTTGCGCGTAGGGTTTACATCATGCTGCTCAATACTGGAATATGATTCAGGGCTTGCTGACGGAACAGATCTTTACTGCGGAGGATCGTAGTTGTAGCAAAGTCCCGTCCCTGATGGGTTAGTTGGACATCCCCCTGGGAAACTTCGGCAAATCCCAGCAGCACCGCAGCATCTAGAATCGATAGCAAATCATCAACTTCAAGCTGAATCCGTTCTGCCAGTTGAGGCAAATCTGCTTTTGCATCTGGTTGCTCACCAACCAACTCAAGCAAACCGCTGATTCCCCCCACCCGAGCGTGGGGAAGTAGTTGAGCATAGGGAGATTGAGAGGCTATCATCCCCGAAGTTTTAACGTCTCCCGTCACTTCAAACTCAGGGTTGGTCATGGCGGTGTAAATGTAGTCCACTAGGGAGGCAAAGCGAGGATGGGTATGATCATGAGGGCGAGGCAAGTCAATCGCTACTTCCCCTCGAATACAGCCCGGTCTTGCGCCCAAAATTACAACCCGATCCGCCAGAAATACTGCTTCTTCAATGTTGTGGGTGACGATGACAATACTTTTGGCTGGAAAGGTTTTAGCATTCCAGAGATCGTCAATTTCACCCCGGAGATTCTCACAGGTGAGCACATCAAGGGCACTAAAGGGTTCATCCATGAATAAGACTTCTGGGTTCAATACGAATGCCCGAGCAAATCCCACCCGCTGCTTCATGCCCCCTGACAGTTCCTTAGGATAGGCACTTTCAAAGCCATCCAATCCAACAATATCAATTGCGTTGAGAGCGCTTGCCTGGCGTTCCTTCCGCTCTACACCTTGGGCCTCCAATCCCAGTTCAACATTTTCCTGTACCGTTAACCAGGGTAGCAGGGCAAAACTTTGAAATACCATGGCTACCTGTTCATTTGGCCCTCGCAGGGGTTTTCCATGGCTCAAAACTTGCCCCTGACTGGGGAGAAGTAAGCCCGCCATGATTCTTAACAGTGTACTTTTGCCGCTACCGCTGCGTCCTAGTAACGCGATCACTTCCCCTGAACGCACTGTCAAACTCACATCGCTCAAAACAGTGAATGTTCCCTTGCCATCGGGCAGAGGAAAGCGCTTGGAGACCTGCTCAACAGTAATTAAATCCTGGGAATTCAGATTCTGGAAATCCGTAGCTATCATGATATTGTCCCTTGATAGATAATAGTTATAGATGAGGCATCGATTGTCAATCGCATGATGATGTTGATTTTGGAGTGGGTGGCGCATTTCAGCCGCATCAGAAACGCTGTAGTTACAAATGATATTTCGTCTCGGCCAACTCATATAATCTCCGCCACAGTACCCAGTTCATCCCGACAACAAATAAACTCATCATGCCAATTCCCAAGGTAATCCGAGGCCAATCCCCTACGGTAGTTGCCGCAGCGATGTAGGTTCCCAACCCGGTTGCAGTCAGGGTTGTTGATCCCCAGCAGCGGAATCATCACCTGCTCAGCCCGGCGGCTATTGGCCGCAATATATCCATAAGCTAGGGTAAATAGGGTAGAAAAGACCAGAGCAATAAACATTCGCAGGGTTGAGCGCCCAGCATAATAGGGTAAATTGCGGGGGTCTAAATCAATCGCTGGCACAATGTCATGGGGTTCAAAACTGACTAAGGCTCCAGCCCCAAGACGAGCAATTAATGCGAGTAAAACTAAGGTGCCAAGAATAACAGCAATATCTGCCAATCCAAATGGAAATCGCCTTAGTGCTTCAGGCGATGGAAAAGTTTTCATAGATTGTCTTTAATATAGTAATCAAAAACAGTTTGGGAGATTCTTGCGGATCAGACTGCTAGCCTGTGGGGAAAGAGGTCTGCCTCACCTTCACTTTATAAACTGTACGTGTGGACAAAATAACCAATCCATCTGCATGTTTGAACCCGATTACTATAGATTGTTTTGATCAGATAGCTGAACAATAATCATATTGGATTATTGGCAGAAGTATCTCACCAATTAATCCATTCTGCAATCACCCAGCTCTAAATTCTTAAGAATTATTAGGTTAAACTAGAACAGCCGTCTCGGTTATTTCTCAGCAATCAAGGTGCCTTCATTTTAATTTTGGCTTAATAAACTTACAATACTTTGTTCATCCATATGTAGGAGCAGTTTGCTATGGCTTTTTTGTGTCCTCTCATTCACAAAATCAGGCTAGTGAACCGTCGAGTAATGCCCGGTGTATCAGGGGCGATCGCACTCAATCTGGTGGCGTTCATTACTTTTTTTGGGCTGAGACCAGCTCAAAAAAGCATCTGGTCAGATGGTTCCCTTCTCTAACCATAATGCCAACTTTCAAGTTGATCTAGATGCAATTCCTTTGGGCACTCAGATCACCTCGGCAATGCTGATGGAATTATTAAAAATCAAATGATAGAACTTTGTTCCAACCCATGAAGCATTCTAGAGGCTTTCACCATTATGGTGGAACTTCAAAACTCGTTCAAGTTGGAGATCAAATCTATACTTTCAGGTTTCTCTCCAGTTTGAGAGCCAATGATCAATCTTTTCAAGAATAGGTTTCCCTCATGGTATTGGAGATGAATTTGCCAACTCCCTCGATGATCAATATTAGCAGTATAAATCGCAGGGCTGAGCCCCTTTACCCGTCTTAAATTGGTCTTGGGGAACTGTTTCTTTGCAAAGCATTCAGGAGTTTCTAGTTCAGCTAGTGCTTCTAAAAATCGAAACCGCAGAGAATCTGGTAAGTTGCGTGCTGCCTGTCGAATAATCCCTTGATTGTCAATTAAAGCCATAGTTCTGCTGCCTCACTTATCCTAGAACATTTTTGTATAAAGCTTCTCCAACCTCTTGATAAATAGAGGTGGCATTTTGATGTTGAATATTAATGACCCGCAGCAATGTAATCAGATTTCTCTCAAATAATGGATCTTGATCAAGGGTTAAAATTACCCGGATATAATAATTGACAATAAATGAATATAGAGAAGACTCATATCCATCGGTAAATTTAAATTCATAGAACTGATGTAATCGTCGCTCCTGAGTAAGTCTTTGAGTGAGTAATAGGGGGGACGCTTGATGAAGTTCATCTAAAATTAGTCGTTGTTCGGGGGGATTGAACTTTGCTAAATCTTGCTCAAATTGGCTACTGGATTCAAATGTGATTTCCATAAAATTGGTTTTTGACAATTTGATCTTCTCTCGGTTTTTTACTGATTTTCTACTGATTTTCTATACTTTAATAGGGCCAGGTCGTGACCAGGAAGACAACGACGGCAACAGCAGCCAGGGCTCCCTGGATTAAGTTTCCAATCAAGGTTCCGGCAACAATTCCAATCCCTGCTCGAAACGCTAATTTAATTCGAGGCACAAATGCAAGATCTCCCCGATACAGAAATTCTCCAATCACGGCTCCAATCAGGGGGCCAAAAATTATCCCGACCAAAGGGCCGCCTACAGGCAAGGTTGGAAGTAACCCCAGAAACCCCAAAAAAAAACCGACTACTGCCCCAATCTGACCCCAACGACTAGCCCCAGCCTGCCGGGCTCCAAGATAGCTGCTGAGGAAATCAATCCCAATGCTGAATAACAACACGGCGATCGCCACACCCAAGGCCCATCCCAGACCAGTAAACCCATTTACCAGCCCCCAAATTAGAATAGCAGCCAGGATCAGGCTAGAACCAGGAATTGCTGGAACAACCGCTCCAATAATTCCCACCAGCATTACCAGGACTAGTAGCCAATAGAGAATAATCATAGGGAAATCCAGAAGAAGTAGAGGTGTTCGAGTGGTCAATCACTGAACTCTATCTCAGCATACAAATTTTTCGGACGAAGTTTCATCGGAAAAAATTTCTATGGCCTGGATTTCTGTGCCCTGGCAGCGGAGATGGATCCTATCAACGAGATTGTACTGCTAATACCAACTCTTAAAATTGCCATGATATAACATCCAGAGCATACCGCAGCGCGTTGCCTTCCAGGTTCCTATCTGTAGCAATATATCCCAATAAGATATAAATCTGGTGGTGCAGACATCTTGCCTGCTGGAAAACAGCCGAGACGGCTGTTCTACTTTACCTAATTCACAATCCTTCAGACTCTACTCTGGCTTTTTCTGAGAAAACATAAGGATTTCAGCCTATTCTGTCCTCAGATTAGTGAGCTGCCAATCGCAAAATAAGGAAAGCAAAACCGCAAAATTCCTAAGCTGGCAAAACTCGGGCGAATTTTGATCTGTTTCGGCTCTAGATCGAGTAAATTCATTGATATTACCCTTCGACTTCTTCTATTAAAAGGTATGGTTCCATTGTCTGAGCGTCACTTTGCGTTCATACCAAAGCGATTTCGTCTGGGATTGGTTCTCTGTGTTGTGGTTTTTTCTGTCATTCTTCAGGTCACATCCCTCCAGGCTCAAGTTAACACTTCTGCTGAAAATTTAAATTTGGCCCTTGGGGATCAGTCCGCCCTAATTTCCCAATCCCGACCCCAGCCTGGGGACACTCAGATTGAGGGTAATAAAATTGACGGGTTTCCAGTTGTTCTGGATGGTCGGACTTTATTTCGAGTCCGAGAAGGGATGCCTGGGATCGCTTCAGCCTCGGAACGGGCCGATATTCTCAATGAACGGCTCAAAGAAATTGCCAGGGATTCTACGGTGACGGCGGATTCGATTCAGGTGGTGGAACAGGACAATCTTTCTGTGGTTCAAGCGGGAGGAGAGGTTTTGTTTACAATTCGAGAGGAAGATCGCTTTGGCAATCGGTCTCGCCAGCAAACTGCTGAAAAAGCTGCTCAAATTATCCAATCGGCGATCGCCCAATATCGGGAGGAACGCAGTACCAAGCAACTGATTATTGGGATAGTCTGGGCAACTTTAGGAACTCTAGGGTTTATATTGTTTGTCGGACTATTGCAGAGAATCATCTCCAAAGCGCTGATCAGGGTTCGAGCCGCTCGCCGGGTAGATGCCCTGGATTTAAATTATCACGGCAGTCAGTTACTTGATTCTAAAGCAGTTAGTTATTTGTTAGAGGGGCTGATCAAATTGTTGAGAGTTGGGATAATTCTTGGAGCAATCTTTCTCTATATCCCGTTTTTTCTGAGTCAATTTCCAATAACTCGGAGCTTAGGCAATTCTGTTTTCAATGATATTGGTCAGAAAGTTGAAGATCTTGTAACTTCATTCGTTCACTATATTCCAAGCTTAGCAATTATTTTGATTATTGGCTTTGTTACTTACTATGTGATTGGCTTTGCGAATTTGGTGATTCTAGAGCTGGGACGCAGTAATATTTATCCCTGGTTTTATCCGGAATGGATTCAGCCCACTAAACGGCTGACTGCTTTTATTATTGTGGCGATCGCCTGTATTGTTGCCAGTTCTTATATCCCAGGGATCAATTCCCCTGCTTTTCAGGGGATTTCTATATTTTTAGGAGCCTTGCTGACAATTGGTTCCTCCTCCGCCGTTTCAAATACGATCTCAGGAATTATCTTGATTTATACCCGCTCTTTTCAGCTAGGAGACTATATTAGAATTGGTGAAATTGTTGGGGAAGTTCGAGAAAAGTCTCTCTTTGTTACTCGAATTATAACTCCTAAAAAAGAAGTCATCACCATTCCAAATACGGCTGTCTTGAATAGTAATGTGGTGAACTACAGTGTGATTTCGCGAGAATCCACTTCCCATTTACTCTTGCATACGACAGTTACCCTGGGCTATGACTTGCCCTGGAAAAAAGTTCATGAAACTTTAGTCAAGGCAGCCCTGGCAACATCTAGCATTTTGTCTGATCCGGAACCTTTTGTATTGCAGACTGGCTTGAATGATTTCAATGTGAGCTATGAGTTAAATGCCTATACCGATCTGCCCATTCTGATGCCCAGAATCTACTCTGAGCTTCATCAGAATATTCAAGACTATTGTAATCGGGTGGGAATTGAAATTCTCTCCCCTCATTTTTCGGCTCTGCGTGATGGCAATCATTCCACAATTCCAGCGGATTATCTACCAGAAGATTATGTTTCTTCCGGCTTTCAAATTGACAATTCCAAGCCCTAGACAGCCCTGGCTGAAGCTCAAGATAATCTCCACCCTGGAAAAATTCCCTGAAAACCTACCACAATTCCTGAAAGAATGGGTTAAACTCTATCAGTTGATCGTTTTAGATCAGGATTAAATCGAATCTGATTGATTCGTCACACAGCGATTTTCAATCCCGTAGGGTACGAATTTGGGAGTTGCTGGCGCGGTGTACCAACAATTCCTGTACTCCAGGAATACGAAAAACATGGGGCTTTTAAAAACTCTCATCAGTCGCAGATTAACGGAGTTAAAATAGTTATTGTGGTGGGTTTTTTGATCGTTCTTCTGGCGGCATTTTTCTTCTGCTTTCAAAATATTATTGTTCGGGTTTTATTCAATTTCTCCAACATCTTGGGTCGCTTTGAAACAGGTGGTTTTGTCGATCCAACTCTGCAAAGTTCATTGCTACTTTTGGTCATGCGGATGCTTTTAGTTGTTCCGCTAATGGCAGTTTTAATTCCCAAGCTACACCCGACAGCCTGGCAGGATATTCGTCAGCTTCAATCCCTACAACATCGTCAACTTCTGGTTCAATCTTTGGGTGGTGGCGGATTGATGTTTCTTTATTTGGCTTTGCTTTATATTGCAATTGGACTGATTCCAACCGGAATTGCCTTGACTTTATTCTTTACTTATCCAATGTTCACAGCATTATTTTCCTGGCAATGGTTTGGCGATCGCCCCACTCGATTGCGCTGGCTGATTATGGGGTTGATTTTATTGGGTAGTTTTCTGACTATTCCCCAACCTCAGAATCCAGATGCAACCTTCAGTTTATCTGGAATTGTTGCGGCAGTGACGGCGGGCATTGCCTATGCCCTATATGTCGTTAATGCTCAGAAAAGCTTGAAAACCCTGCACCCGATTCCCTTCACCTGGATCAGCTTTGCCGTGACCCTGATTCTATCTGCTTCAAGCCTGATGATCTGGGGGGAACCAAGGGCTGAAACCGACTGGATTCCCCTCTGGATTGGGGGGATATTCTCAGCCTTGGTCACCTTTGCGGGTCATGTGCTGAATAATATTGGCATTCGACAGATCGGGGCGACATCAGCCGCCATGGTTAGTGCCACCAATCCAGCATTAACCGTGGTTTTGGCTTGGTTAACGATTCAAGAAACTTTAGATATTCTCCAGATTTCAGGGGTTTTGTTAGTCACCCTCAGCGTGGTTTTGCTCAGCCAGGAGCGGAAATTTTTTAATCCTTAGGGGCCGGGTTACCCGGCCCTTCCATAACTATAGACTGGCATAACCAAAGGTGACATTGAACTGACGACACCAGATCCCCACAGACTTGAAATCTTCTACTTTGAGATTACTGGGCAATTCGTAGCGTTGAGCGCCATCAAAGTTTTTCAGAGTGGCAATGACTACGTAGTCTCCCTCTTTCAACTTCGCTGACTGCTGATTACTGCGATGAAGCACAACTTGAACATCGGGGCCTTGGGCAGTGGTGAACGCCCCATCGAATTCTAGATAGCGCTTGCCATTTTCACTGACAATTCGAGCGGTTCCACGGGTGGGTTTTTCCTGCTCAACAGTAACAAAAGTCCCGGAAGCCAGAACTTGTTGGGTATTTTGAGCAATAGCAGTAGGTTGAATCCCCTGAGCTGGAGTCGCTACAACAGAAAAGCTGCTGACGAGTAAAGCAGACGTAATAGTTAGAGCTTTCAATGTATTCAGAATCATGGTTTGAACTCCCTCTAGAATTTGTTTAATCGGTTGAACCTTCAATACTCACTAGAGTAGAGCCCTCCCCTGAGAAACATCTGACCCTGGAATAGGGGAAGGCTGAAAACTAACCCGCAGTTTATTTCAGGTGATTTTCAGGAACATCTCAGTCAACTCAAGCGCCCTTGAACCGGATAGGACATTGCAGGTTCTTCAGATTTCAGCAATCCTGTGAGCATTTCCGCTGGAGGTGTCGGATGGGGCCAGGCAAAAGCATGGCGAAAGGCGGCCCGTTGACAGGCTTGTAGCTGAGGAAAATCAATAATGTCAAGGGTCAATAGATTCTCATATTCAAACGGAAGTCGAACATTGTGTAACCCCGCATTGTCTGTACAGATCGCAATGTCAACCCCTGCCGCAAAACAGCGATCAAACACCCCCTGCAACTCTTTGATATCCTTGAGAGTACCCGTTTTGATGTAGGTAGTTGGACAAACTTCTAAGCACTGGCGATTACGCGCAAGTTCTGGTAAAAGCTCAGGGTACTTTAGGGGAATCTGAATGCCATGACCAATTCGCATCAGGTAGGGCAAGAGTTCTGGATAACAGCCTTCACGGGTTTCGTAGATATGACCGGTGGTTTTCAACCCCTGAGATCGCCCATATTCATACAGCCTGACAAATTCATCCAACCGCTCAGCATAGTGGGCATCTCCCCCCGCCAAATCAATCCCACAGACGTATTGAGGTTTACTGGCTGCCAAATCAACAATCGCTTTATTTACCTCGTAGGGCAAACGAGAGTGCATACAGAGGATTTGACTGGTGACAATCGGATATTCATTCAGTTGACTGGCTCTCCCCACGATATCCACAATCTCACTCATGAACTCAATCCGTTCCGATTGGCTCAAATGTTCAGGAGTTCGCAGGTAGGGGGTGTAACGCAATTCTAAGTAGGCCAAATTCTCAAAGGTATAAGCTCCCCGCATCAACCGATAAATAAAGTAAGGTAGGGTGGTGTGGGTTTGCACATGTTCTACCATGGTGTGCAACTCCAGATACTCATCCAACGTATTCCGAGGTCTGGTATAGAAGGCTTCAAACTCAGGATAGTGAGGAAATTTTTGAGCCAGTTCTATCTCATGACGTTGAAAATAACGCCACAAAATTCGTGGTACCACGGAGCCCCCGAGATGGCGATGTAGTTCAGCATGTAAAGTCATAAAAATCCTCGCTTTTGTGTTGTTAGATTGAAGCCGTAACGGAGTATGCTTTGAGCCTTGATTCGGGCCTTGAGCCGAGTACCGGGGTCTGGTGGGGGATAAGTCTGGTGGGGGATAAGTCTGCCGGAGATAAGTCTGCCGAGGATAACTGAACAGTAGAGTGGAACAGAGCGCCCCACTTCAATCCCTTAACCACTTCAATCCATTGAATTGATCCCCTTGAACTGATCCCTTTAAACTGTCACCCTTTGGGTCATTCCTAGAGTCGGCAACTTTATAGATAGAGAGATATTTAATTTTAACAAATCTTAATTATTTAGGTTTTTTGGACAAATGTTTGCACAAATCTGCACAAACATTTGACAGAGATAATGTTCCCTGAGGATAATTATAAATCGGGTAAACTCAAGCATGGTGTAAAAGTTCTTTGGCTAACGTAATTGTCATTGGCGCTCAGTGGGGCGATGAAGGAAAAGGCAAGATCACTGATCTACTCAGCCGTTCAGCAGATGTTGTTGTGCGCTATCAAGGGGGAGTCAACGCCGGCCATACTGTAGTTGTCAACGGCCAAACATTTAAACTGCACCTGATCCCTTCAGGAATTCTCTACCCTGACACAGAATGTATTGTTGCTTCTGGAACGGTGATTGATCCCAAGGTCTTGATTGAGGAATTGGATCAAGTCGAGGCCCTGGGGGTATCCACCCAGAACTTTAAAATTTCCCAGGCTGCCCATGTCACCATGCCCTATCATCGGCTGATTGATCAGGCCTCAGAGGAGCGGCGCGGCAGCCGCAAGATTGGGACAACTGGTCGGGGAATTGGCCCGACCTACGCCGACAAGTCAGAGCGAACCGGAATTCGGATGGTTGACCTGATGGATCTGGAAGGATTGCGGGCTCAATTGGAATGGACAATTCAGTATAAAAATGTTGTCCTAGAGAAGCTTTACAATCTGCCTCCCCTTGATCCTGAAGCCGTTTATCAAGAATATCTGGGCTATGCAGAGCGCCTCCGGCCCCACGTTGTGGATGCGTCCCTGCGGATTTATGAAGCGACTCAGCGTCGGGCTAATATTTTGTTTGAAGGGGCCCAGGGAACTTTACTGGATCTCGATCACGGAACCTATCCCTATGTCACCTCCTCGAATCCGATTGCAGGGGGAGCCTGTGTTGGGGCTGGGGTCGGCCCAACCATGGTTGATCGGGTGATTGGGGTGGCCAAAGCTTATACAACCCGAGTTGGTGAAGGGCCATTTCCCACTGAACTGGTCGATGGCATCGGTGAACATTTGGGCGATCGCGGCGCAGAATTTGGCACAACCACCGGGCGCAAACGACGTTGTGGTTGGTTTGATGGGGTAATTGGTCGCTATGCAGTGCGGGTGAATGGATTAGACTGTCTTGCCATTACCAAGCTAGATGTACTGGATGAGCTGGCGGAAATTAAAGTCTGTGTTGCCTACGATGTGAATGGAAACCGCTGTGAACATCTGCCCACTGATCCCCGACAATTTGCCCTCTGCCAGCCGATTTATGAAACTCTGCCCGGTTGGAAAACCCCGACCTCTGAATGTCGCGCCTTGGAGGACTTGCCTCAAGCCGCCCTGGATTACCTAAAATATTTAGCAGAGCTAATGTCTGTTCCCATCGCCATTGTGTCCTTAGGGGCTAGCCGGGATCAGACCATTATCATTGAAGACCCAATTCATGGGCCCAAGCGAGCACTCCTTGATAGCGAATAGATCCTCATGTTAAGTTCCTCTAATGTCGATGCAGTTTTAGAAGTCCTGCGACCGGTGCAAGATCCAGAGCTCCAGAAAAGTCTGGTGGATCTGAATATGATTCGCAATGTCAATATTGAGGGAGATACGGTGCGATTTACCCTGGTTTTGACTACTCCAGCCTGTCCATTGCGAGAATTTATTGTTGAAGATTGTCAGCGGGCTGTGAAGCAGCTTCCCGGAGTTACCGATGTGATTGTAGAGGTGACGGCTGAGACTCCCCAGCAAAAATCCTTGCCGGATCGCCAGGGAATTGAGGGGGTGAAAAATATTCTGGCCATCTCCAGTGGTAAAGGGGGAGTGGGGAAAAGCACCGTCGCCGTTAATGTTGCTGTCTCTCTGGCTCAAGCGGGGGCCAAAGTTGGACTGATTGATGCAGATATTTACGGCCCCAATGATCCAACAATGTTAGGGTTGGCAGATGCCCAGGTGATGGTGCGTCAGGGCCCTGAAGGGGAAGTCTTAGAACCAGCATTTAATCACGGGGTGAAGTTGGTGTCTATGGCGTTTTTGATTGACAAGGATCAACCGGTTATCTGGCGTGGCCCAATGCTCAACGGCGTGATTCGTCAATTTCTCTATCAGGTCACCTGGGGAGAGCTGGATTATTTAATTGTAGATATGCCCCCTGGCACTGGAGATGCTCAGTTAACCCTGGCCCAGGCTGTCCCCTTGGCGGGGGTAGTGATTGTCACAACACCCCAAACTGTTTCGCTGCTAGACTCCCGCAAAGGATTGCGGATGTTTCAGCAGTTGGGGATTTCGATCCTGGGAATCGTCGAGAACATGAGCTATTTTATTCCCCCCGATCAGCCCGATAAAAAATATGATATTTTTGGCTCCGGTGGGGGTGAGAAGACCGCTCAGGAGCTAAACGTTCCCCTGTTGGGGGAATTCCCCTAGAAATGCCCGTGCGAGAGGGGGGAGACCTAGGAGTACCTATTGTGGTTTCTCAGCCTGACTCAGCAGCAGCAAAAGCATTAAAGTCCATTGCCCAACGGATTGCCGCCCAGGTTTCAGTGGCAGCCCTGACTTAGATGAGCTTACCAACTGCTCAGGGGAGATACTAAATCAGTAGCTTGACGCAATTATTACAAAGATTGATGAGGGGGTGAAGGGGACAGTGCCTCCTGCCATCTTAGTTAATATTTAGTTAATATAGAGATAGAAGCCTATCGCAACGGTTGCTGAAGGTTTTTGTAGTGCAGCCTGCAGTAGTATCACCAGATTTGAGTTGAGCAGATGTGCGATCGCCCGTTCCAATGAAAAGATGGCATTTTATACTTCGGTTGACCCTTTACCTCCAAAGCTGAATCAGAAACTTTTCACAGTCCCAAGTTTAGTCAAGCTATTGCAGCAGTTGAACCTTTAATTCAGCAAATGCTCAATCGTTAGGCCCTCAAGTCTGAGTGCCTAAACCTGTCGTAATCTCCTGCAAAACCCTGAGGGCTTTGATAGATCCCTGAATAAGCTGGGCTGCGGCAGCAGGTTGCTGAAGGAAGACCGTTAATAGAGGCAGAATTTGTAGATTGCCGTCGTCATCAATGGCAGAATTCAAGTCTGGTAAATCCTGATGGCAACCATCACTGACTACCCGAAGGATTGCGCCTGAAATGCCCTGAGAGTTCAGGTGTTCTAAAACGATGAATCCTTCCATGTCAACCACATCAGCCTGATAAATCTGATGGATTTGCTGTTTCTCCTGGGCTGAACTGATCACGCGATCGCTGGTAAATCCTTGAACCCTTTGGATTGTCTTCACAACAGCAACAGCGTGAAGTTTTTGCTCAATACAATCAGTCAACTCCGGGTTGCAGCGTTGAACAAAATCAGATCTGTGACCAATTCTCCCCGTACAACCCTGATAAATCACCACATTCCCTCCTTGAATCTCTGGGGAAAGACTACCACACAGCCCCATTAACACAACGTTCTGGGGATAATTTTTCTGCTCTTGAGCCCCAAGCCATTGGTCTAAGAATCGTGTCAATCCTTGAGAACCCAAAGGAATACTAACAACGCGACATTGAGTCTGACCCGTTGCCCATAATCCCCGGGAAACTTTTCTAAACTCAATTCCCTGGGGAACCAAAATAGTATCAATTTGAGGTTGAATCGGAGGGGAAGTAGCCACAATAGGTGGTTGTAATTAATTGTTAAAGGAAAGGGGATATTGCCCCCTTTACCCCCCATCAATCTTCTGATTAATTGCGTCAAGCTACTGACAATATAAAGGCAGACTGGAATTCAAAAAGCAGGGTTTACCAGCTATCGTGCTAAACTCTGAAATTCCTAATCTTGAGCATCTCTAGATTTTGCCTCAGAAGCGGGTTGCTGAGGATGACATTGAGCACAATAGGGGTAATCTGATTCATAGGTATGGGAGCGCTGACCGAACCATTGATATCGAAAATCCCGAACCTGTTCGTAAACGCGATCGCCCAGTCCTTTCAGCCCCGGTAAAGCCTGGTAAGCCCCCATAAATAAACCGCCTCCTGGCAGAATTCGACCGATTTCCTCCGCCGCAGCACTGCCCTGCCAGCGCTGAGCGGGTTGGTCAGGATTGAGTAGGATCATGCCAGCTTCACAGTCTTTTAAGTTGATCCCAAACTCAGATAACCCTGCCTGATTCTGCATGGGTAAGTAGTGAAATTGCTGACCTCGATCCAGCATTTCCAAGAATTGAACCAGGGTGACACAGAGATTGCAGTTGCCGTCGTAGATTACTAACACAGTCGTGGTTACTCAAGTTATGGGCGAATCCGTTTACGCATCGTTAAGCAGTTTCGCTTATCTTCAGTGCGGGTGTAGCTGAGCTCATCGGTCAATTTTGACATAAAGATCAATCCTCGTTTGCCCTCATGCTTCAGCGGATCGGTATGGAGCTGCCGCACAGATTCCAGCATGTCTTCTAGGTTAAATGGTTGACCCCAGTCCCAGATTCGCATTTCAACCCATTCTGGAAAGACTGAAACTTCGACATCAATTGGAGTCCATTCTGATAGGCTTTGATGAGCATGACGAACAACATTGGTAAATCCTTCCGCCAACACTACCTTACAATTCCACAATAAATGCTCTGGCAATAAAGGAGAAATTAAATTCTCTAGCCAGTATAAAACCTGGTCTAATTCATTAAGACTGGTTTGAACTTGAAGATGCGATCGCATAATTAACTGGTTGCCTGCACCCATCTCCTACATGGCACCACTGCTTTTTTGGAATAAGATCATTATAGTTTTGAAAATCAGCTTCATGTCATACACCAAGCTCCAGTTTTCCTGATATTTCAAATCCAAACGAATAATGTCCTCAAAGTTTTTGATTTGAGAACGCCCATTGACCTGCCACTCTCCAGTCATGCCCGGCTTGACATCAAGCCGCTGCCACTGAGGAACTTCATATCGTTCTACCTCGTCGGGAGTCGGCGGGCGAGTTCCTACCAAACTCATGTCCCCTTTCAAAACATTCCAAAATTGAGGCAACTCATCCAGGCTAGTCCGCCGCAAAAATCCCCCAACTTTAGTGATCCGAGGATCATTATCATTCTTAAAAATCGCGCCAGTGGCTTGATTTTTGACTTCACTTTTTCGAGCCTCCGCATCTGGAATCATCGAGCGAAACTTCCAGATCTTGAAATGCTTTCCCATCCAACCACAACGAATTTGCCCAAAGAAAATTGGGCCTGGACTGTCCAGGAGAATAGCAATCACAATCGGCACAGAAAGTACGGCTGTGATTGACAACCCGACAATCGCACCCAAAATGTCAATGAATCGCTTCACCCAGGAACGCACAGAAGGGTGAGTCACGGGTAATTGTTTATTGTCAACCGGGCGAGTTTCGGTGACAATCGGCTCGCCACTGGTATTCTCGATGGTCAGAACTTGATCTAGAGAGGTCAGAGACAGCACCGCTGTGACCTGGGGGCCAACATGTTGTAGAACCAATTCAATGTTATTTCCTGTAGCCGCCTTGAGCACACTCACCAATGCACCAATGCCGCTGCTATCAACGAATGTAGTTTGTTTGAAATCTAAAATAATCTTTTCTGGGACTGTTTCTGCATCAAGGAGTTGCTGGCATTTGGTCTTGAACGAGACTGCCTCAAGAATACTCAGACGAGCAGGCAGCAGGATTCGAGGATTATCTCCTTGAAATACCACTTGAAAGTTGACCTTCGGGGTTTGACTCACCATCTCCACTCTCTTGGGTGCAAATTAACGATCTTTCTGCTCTATCCTAATCCAGAGTTAGGAGGATTGGAAAGAGTCAAACAACCCAAAAGTATAGATTATCCTAAGAGTTCTCCCACCGATAGTCGAGTCCCATTGGCAAAGTCCCATCCTGACTGCGATCGCTTCCCAATCCGCTGAACATCTCGCAACAGCAATAGGCCCGAACCAGTCTGGATCACCGGCCCAAGTTTTTTAATGATTTTGATCACCGTTCCGGGTTGACTCGTTTGCTCTACCAGGCTGGGCCAGGACTTTGCCAAAGCTTGCAGGTCTTCGGGGAGTTGGCTCCAGTACTCCATATCCAAGGGCACCGTCCCACTGACCTTGAGATCTTCACCCCGAAATCGAGTCGTACAATGGGGAAAGAATCCCCGAATCTGATTGTGCAGGGCCAGAGCTGAGTTTGACCAATCCAGACCATAGTCTGTAGGTTGAATCAAGGGGGCATAGGTGGCCTCCGATTCTTGTTGAGGAATCGGTTGAAGTTGTCCTTGATCAAGCTTGAATAGGGTTTCAATCAGCAATTGACTACAGGAAACCGAGAGCTTGCTGGCGAGCTCCCTGGCATTTTCTAGCAGACCAATGGGGCAGGAATTCTGGAGTAACATGGCTCCAGTGTCCATCCCCGCATCCATTAGTATGGTCGTCATTCCGGTTTCAGCCTCGCCGTGATACAGACACCACTGAATCGGAGCGGCTCCGCGATATCGGGGCAGAAGGGAGCCATGACCATTAATACACCCCAGCCTGGGTATAGCCAGAATCTCGGGGGAAAGAATTTGACCATAGGCCACGACAACGAAGGCATCCGCCTGCGCCTGACGCAGTTGGGCCAGGATTTCTGGGGATTTTTTAATCCGTCTAGGTTGCCAGACCGGAATCTTATCAGAAGCGGCTACTGCTTTCACCGGAGAGGGCGACACTCGGCTCCCCCGACCCCGAGGTTTGTCCGGTTGAGTGACTACGCCGCAGACCTCAAATTCAGGGTGCTGGATTAAGCATTCCAGGGTCGGAACTGCAAACTGGGGCGTACCAAAAAAAATCACTCTCATCATACTCAGGGATGAAGGGTTTTAAGGATGAAGGGTTCAGGGACTAATGGCTACCTCAATCCGGCGATTGAGCTGTTGATTAGCCTCTGAGGTATTTTCTACGGATGGACGACTTTCCCCATAGCCAATAGCCATCCAACGATAGCCTTCTCCTACCGCCCGAGCCAGGTATCCCATGACCGCCTCTGCCTGTTGCAAAGAGAGGGAAAGGTTTTCCTGGGGCTGGCTCAGGCTATTGGAATGACCTGCGACTCGAATGGCCGCCTGGGGATAGACTCTTAGATCCCCAATCAAGTTATCTAAAATTACGTTTGCCCCTGGGCGCAGGGCATTGCTACCGGATTCAAATAAAATATCGCTGGGAAGGGTAACAATCAGCTCCCGAGATACATCAACTGGCTGAGGGGTTGCCGTTTGAGCCCCATCTGTCGCGACAGACGTGGTGGTAGCCGCATCAGCAATAGAACCAGAAGTCTCAGCAATGAGTTGCTGATCCATGCTCTGGAGGCGTTCTTCCAGGGGTTCATCCGGGCGACTGATACCCAACTGTAGTTCTAGAGCCGCCGTGCGACCGATCAGGGTATTAAAGTCTTGCTGAAGTTGCTGAAGCTGACTTTGAATCTCCTGGCGTTTTTCCCCTGATAGTGGAATTTTTGGGCTGGTAGTAGGGGGAGGGCTGGGGCTAGGATTTTTCACCGTCAGGGTTTGGGGCGATCGCCCCAGGGCTGCTATCGGACTCCGCTGAAAAAACTTTTCAATCCAGGGGGGTTGAGGATTGGGATGAGGATTAATTTGGGCGATCGCCATCCCCAGGATCCAGGCAACCCCACTCCCCAGGGTCAGAAGTAAAAAATTCAACAGGATACTCAGCACCATCAGGGTGGAATTACCCTGGGGCTTTTTTTGAGGCTGGGGTTGGGGCTTAATGGATTGTGTCATAAAGTCATAAATCAGTTGCCATTTTCTAACCAGGGGTTGATCTCTAGTCGTCCATCCGGATTGAACCTCACGGCAAAATCCGCTACGGGTTCTGTTGGCCGAGCATCCCCCGGGATACGATAGAGCAGTTGAGGCAATGGAATCAGCTTTTCCTCCTCTGGGGTGGCATTGTTAACGGAAGCATACCCGATAATATCTCCATTCTCGGCCACGCTGACCCGATAGATCAGGGGTCGGGTCAGCTCTGGAGTAACTGTCCAGGTTTGTATAAGTTTTTCATCCAACTGCGATTGCAAACCGTTGATTGCCTCGGGATTCGTGATGGTCTGGCTGGGGGTGAGGGTGGATTGGGGGGATACTTCTGAACTAGGGGTCTGGGGTTGGGGTCAAGCCATCGGGGGGGGGTGCCAGGGGGGAATTGTGCCGGGGTGCGTCTTGAGTTTGGGGCTGGGGTAATAGATCCCGGGGTCGCTTCACCTCAGG
>JAAURB010000096.1 GCA_012033335.1 Oscillatoriales cyanobacterium RM2_1_1 | reverse complement strand
TGATTCCTTTCAGCTATTCTTAAAAAAGATAAAATTTCTAACAGGAAATTGCATCGTCTTTTACAGCGATTTGTAATCTCGTAAGTTATGGATTTGGGAATGGATGGCGCAATGTGCCATCCATTCTCATACTCTAGTAAGTAGCTAGGCACAATTAATTAGAAGATACATGTAGGGGGTTGAAGGGGGCAAAGCCCAGACCCCCTTCTGTTTGATAATTAATTACAACCATCTACTTAGCACGAGAAACACTATATAATATTTCCTGGGTTTGGTGAGGGAGTTTAACGCAGTTTGAATGGCAAAATTGAGTCGGATTTACTGTTTTCGAGCGGACTATGGGCGATCTCCGAACCTGCATCAAGCTGATTTTCCAGACTGGCTGAAAGTTGCGACCAATTGGCAGGGCTATCGAATTTCTACCCTGCCGTGGATTGCTGATGTTGCTCAGGTTTTAGGAATTTTGCAGGTCGAAAATACGGCTTCAGGTTGGCAAATTTATTTAGAGAATTTAGGATTTCAAGGTGTTATTTTAATTCCTTGTGAGGATTTATTTGAGGATACTCTTTACTCATAATTGACTCGTAGTACGTCTAACCCTATGGCTGATTTATTATGTCTGACCTGATTTTGTTCTGGCACCGTCGAGATCTGCGATTTTCAGACAACGTTGGGTTGGGGGCAGCCTGTCAATTGAGCTCAAAAGTGGTCGGTGTCTTCTGCCTGGATCCAAATATTTTGCAAAGGGATGACGTTGCCCCCGCCCGAGTCACCTATATGATTGGCTGTCTAGAACAGTTGCAGGAACGCTATCAGCAGCGGGGCAGTCAGCTATTAATTTTGCAGGGTGATCCCCAGGATGCTCTGCCTGCCCTCGCTCTGGGTTTAAGCGCAAAAGCTGTCTACTGGAATCTCGATGTAGAACCCTACGGTCAACAGCGCGATCGCGCCCTTTCTCAAGCCCTGAAAGCCTCTGGAGTTGAGGTCGCAACCTTTTGGGATCAATTACTCCATCCCCCGGGAAAAATCCTAACCAATGCGGGAGATTCCTATAAGGTCTATACGCCGTTCTGGAGAAACTGGAAAGACCGTCCTAAAGACCCTCCAATTGAAACCTACAAGGGAACACTCACAGAATTAACTGAATCTGAACAAGAAACCGCTCAATCCCAGGGCGTTAAACCCTTGCCCTCTGCCCAGGATTTAGGGTTTAACTGGCAGCAAGATTTATTCCTAGAACCGGGAGAAATGGCAGCCCAGGAAAAGCTGAAGGAATTCTGCGATCGCGCCCTAGAAGACTATGATGAACAGCGCAATTTTCCTGAGGTGGATGGTACCTCCCAATTGAGTGCGGCGTTGAAGTTTGGGGCGATTGGGATTCGAACGGTTTGGGCCAAGGCCGCAGCGGTTTTTGAGCAAAGTTGCAGTGATGAAGCCCGCAACAATATTCAAACCTGGCAGCAGGAACTAGCCTGGAGAGAGTTTTATCAACATGCCATGTATGCCTTTCCAAAGTTGGCAGAGGGGCCCTATCGAGACGATTTCAGGGATTTTCCCTGGGAGAACAATCCGGAGCATTTTCAAGCCTGGTGCGAAGGCAAAACAGGCTACCCCATCGTTGATGCAGCCATGCGGCAATTGAATCAGATTAGCTGGATGCACAACCGCTGTCGGATGATTGTTGCCAGTTTTCTCACCAAAGATTTAATCATCAATTGGCAGTGGGGGGAGAAATATTTTATGCAACATTTGATTGACGGGGACTTATCTTCTAATAATGGGGGTTGGCAATGGAGCGCCTCTAGTGGCATGGATCCCAAGCCCTTGAGAATTTTTAATCCAGCCAGTCAAGCCCAAAAATATGATCCAGACGCTGCCTATATTCGAGAATGGCTACCGGAGTTGAGGTCACTCGAAACGGAGGTCTTAGTCACTGGGAAGATTACCTCAGAAGATCGCCAATCCTGCAACTACCCTGAACCCGTTGTGGATCACAAAGTCCAGCAACATCAGTTCAAGTCCCTCTACAAACAACAAAAAGACTAGACTCAAGTTGCTTTGCCAACCCTGCAATCAGCCTAACTCTATCTTCATAACTGTATCTTGATGTTGGAAGAACATTGGAACTGGGGTGGAAGGATTCGAACCTCCGAATGGCTGGACCAAAACCAGCTGCCTTACCGCTTGGCGACACCCCAACAGACTGCCATCTACTATGTTAGCTATATTTTCTATAGCTTGTCAAGTCATTTTCAGCAGGAACTTTGTGGGAGAATCCTGGCAGATTGCCAGATCTGACAATCTTCGCCAAGATAGAATCAAAGTTTATTGCCGATCAGTGTGAACAATGGGCTCAATCCATCGCTCTCAAACCCAATGCTCTCCTGGGGAAGATTCTGATAACAATTCTAAAGGCTATGTTGGAGGCCAATCTTTTCCGGGGGGAGAAGCCCTACTCCGTTCTTTATTTGAGCACGCCGATCTAGGGGTAGCTCAAATTGATTTATCAGGGAATTGGCTGTTGGTCAATCAACAACTCTGCAATTTATTAGGTTACTCAAGGGCTGAGCTCGAGCAGAAACCCTATTTGGAGATGACCAACCCCGCTGATACTGAGATCACCCGGCAGAGATGGCAGGCTTTAATTGCGGATGAAATTGCCGTCAGTGTTCTCGAGAAGCAATATATTCACAGGACGGGAAAGCCAGTTTGGGTGGCAACAACCACTTCTTTGGTGCGGGATGCTCAAAATCAACCCCAATGTTTTATCAAAATTGTTCAAGATATCAGCGATCGCCGCCGCACTGAAGCACAATTACGACAGTCTCAACAGCGATTTGCTCGCCTAGTCAAGCAAGCCCCCCTGGCGATAATCGAGTGGAATACCCGGATGGAAGTCACCGCCTGGAACCCTGCCGCTGAGGAGATGTTTGGCTATGGTCAAGCCGAAGCCCTGGGTCAGTTTATGGATTTTATCATCCCCCCTACCGCCGTTGACTATGTGCGGGGGATTACGGCACAACTTTTGCTCAAACAGGGAGGAGTCTACAGCGTTAATGAAAATCTGACCAAACAGGGGCAGATCATCGTCTGCGAGTGGCACAACAATCCTCTAATCAGTCCAGAGGGCGAAATTGTGGGGGCCGCCTCCTATATTCTGGACATCACTGCCCGCCAGCAAGCCGAAACCCAACTCCAGGAAAAAACCATTGCCCTGGAAAACACCCTTTTAGAACTTCAAAAAACCCAGGCCCAAATGTTGCAAAGTGAAAAAATGTCAGGGTTAGGGCAGATGGTGGCGGGGGTTGCCCATGAAATCAATAATCCAGCGGGCTTTGTCTACAGCAATCTTGCCCATGTTGAGGAATATACCCAAGACCTGGTTCATCTCCTAGCGCGATATCAGCAAGAATATCCCGATCCCCCTGCCACCCTTCAAGCCGCAATAGAGGAAATTGAGCTCGACTATTTGATCGAGGATTTGCCTAAGGTGCTGCAATCCATGCAAGTCGGTATGGGGCGAATTAACGATATTGTGCTTTCCTTGCGGAACTTCTCCCGCCTGGATGAAGCTGAGATTAAGCCCGTGGATATTCATCAGGGAATTGACAATACCTTGATGATTTTGAATAGCCGTTTGCAAGGTCAAGGGGGCAATCGTCCTGGTATTCATTGTCCTGATATTAATTATCCTGAGATTAAAGTTATTCGAGAGTATGGAGACTTACCTCTAGTTAGTTGTTATCCGAGTCAGCTCAACCAGGTATTTTTGAATATTATCAGTAATGCCATTGATGTTTTAGAGGAGGAAAACCAGCAACGAATTCCCCAGGAAACCAGGGCGGATCCTGGAATGATTCGGATTGCAACGGCGGTGAATCAGACAGGGGTGTCAGTTCATATTATTGATAATGGTCGGGGCATGGATGAGACGGTGCGATCGCAGATATTCAACCCTTTTTTCACCACAAAACCAGTCGGCAAAGGAACAGGTTTGGGATTGTCGATTTGCTATCAAATTGTAGTTGAGCAACATCAAGGTCAGCTTGAATGTCTATCAGCACCAGGCCAAGGCACTGAATTTATTATTCGGATTCCTCGCTAAGGCAGGTTCATCAGATGTGGCTTTAGCTGTTACATTCACAATAGTCCTGAAGTTGACGGCACAGAATTTCTCTTTTTTACCCTGCAAAATTGTGTAATTTTTTGGATCTTAATGTTGGATCTTAATGTAAGATAAGTCAGAAAAACTGTGAGGAACTTGTTTAAAATGCGTTTAAGTCTGACTACTTTTGTAAGTATCGCATTGGTATGGTCATTTGCTCCAGTTTGTTATGGGAGTGCTATCCCTAATCTAGAATTAGACCTAGAATTGGATTCGGGATTAGATTCGGAATTGGCTGAGGAGTTTAGCTCTAGAAAGCAACAAACTCTGGTCAACAAAAAGCCTCAGCTTTTAGAGGCGATCGCCCCTGAGGCTCCCTCGACTCCCCTTAAACTTGAAGAATTCAAAGATTGGACTACTCTGGAAATCGACCCTCCAGAAATTGCTCTAGAAGCCCCTCATTCTGAGGTCGAGCCTGAATCAAACGCTCTAACTAACTCGGACATTGCTCAACTGCAGCCTCAAGGTTTGAGTCCCTCCGAGCCAGGTCAGCCCGGTTCAGCCGACAATTTATCAGCCGACAATTTACTTAAAGCCGCCGGTTTGATGGGAACCTCTAGGACTCCCCTGGAAATTCAAGGGTATCAGGCTTGGCAGCAAGCTCAAGCCCCGGTAGAAATAGAGGTTACGCCCGCTGATAATTCGGAAGATGCAGACGATAGCGAGGATGACTGGCGGTTTGAAATTCAACCAACCATCCTGGTGCCTTTCAGTGTGACCGGAACCAGCAGGATCAGCGGGGATCTGATTCAACTGGATCGGGGCAATCTGAATATTCCCCCCGGTTTGCTTCAGTTAGGAAATTTTATTCGCGCCAGTGATGGATTAGAGATTGAGCTTCCTCCTGATTTTTCTCTGGACAACTTTGCCCTCGAGTCTATTGAAACTGACATTGATCTGGGTTTGGGGGATATTTTGGGTTCAGATGCTATTTTTCGGATATCCGGTCGGGTGGAGGCCTGGAAAGGGGATTTTGGCCTGTTTTTTGAAGGGATGTACAGCTACCTCAGGCAAAGCGAAGAAATTACGCTTGGGCCGTTTCAATTTGCTCTTCCCAACCAATTGGTGGTGACAACGGGATCTAGAGATATTGATGTTAGAGTCGTATCTGAACAGGGGCTATTTGATTTTGGCGTCACCTATAGCTTTGATTTTCCCTTGGGAGATACTACTGAGAATGAGTCGGGAGAAAGAACCCCTGGCTATCCAATTTTTTCATTCCAACCGATTGTTGGAGGTCATGTGGGCCTGCTGACCAGCATTGTTGACCTTGATCCCGGGGAAGACATTGGATTTTCGGAGGTCTATGTGGGGCCATTGGCGGGAGGTCGGTTAGTTTTGAAATTTTCAGATGCTTTTAGTTTGGGAGTTCGGGGTCATGTTTCTAGCTTTGGGATTGGTGGCGCGACGGAATGGACATTTTTAGCGGGTTTGGACTGGCGACTTTCGCGTTTGTTTTCCTTGCGGGCGGCCTATCGGATCTACGATCTGTCTTACGAAACTGAGAATGACGGCAGAAATTTTGAACTGGATACCCAGGAACAGGGGCTATGGTTGGGCTTGACCCTTTACTTGCCCTTGTTTTAGAGGTAAGCTCATCCCACTAACCATGGTTTTCATTGAGATTAACATCTGCCCTCTGAGATTTATTCTCTTCAGGTCTTACAGTCACTCCATAGACTGGAACCGCTAGAGACTGGAACCGCTAGCCCAGAGATCTTAAGAAACAAGAAATGAAAAAATTATTCTGCTGTCAATGAGATTTAGCGAATTAGTAGAGCAACTCTCCCAGGGGATTCGGGCCCAAAGTCTAACCACCCATCCAATCCTCGATCCAGAATTGCAGGGGATCAACTCCGTTGATCAGGCTGAAGCCGCAACCCTTAGCTATATCGAAGGGCCAAAGTTTGCCCGATATGTTCAGACGACCGCTGCCAGCGCCCTGGTGTTGCCCCTGGATGAAGCCCTACAAGCTCAAGCCCTGGAACGTCAAATTGCCTGGATTGCCGCCCCTGACCCTCGACTGCTATTTGCTCAGGCGATCGCCCTGTTTTATCAACCTTATCGGCCCCAACCCCAGATCCATCCCACCGCCGTGATCGATCCCAGTGTCAAATTGGGGACAGAGGTTTATATTGGCCCCTATGTGGTGGTTCAGGCGGAGGTTGAGATAGGTGATCGGGTTTGTATTCATCCCCATGTGGTGATTTATCCAGGGGTGAAAATTGGCGATCGCACAATTCTCCATAGCCACTCCACGATTCACGAACGCAGTCAAATCGGCATTGCCTGCGTGATTCACAGTGGGGCTGTGATTGGGGATGAAGGGTTTGGCTTTGTCCCTACAGCCCAGGGATGGTTCAAGATGGAGCAGTCCGGCATCACGGTTTTAGAAGATGGAGTTGAGGTGGGGTGCAATAGCACCATCGACCGTCCGGCAGTGGGAGAAACCCGAATTGGAAAAGACACCAAGATTGACAACCTGGTTCATGTGGGTCATGGCTGCCAGGTGGGGCAAAGCTGTGCCTTTGCGGGGCAGGTCGGTTTGGCTGGAGGAGTAACCATCGGCAACCGGGTGATTCTCGCGGGTCAGGTGGGTATTGCCAATCAAGCCCATGTCGGAGATGGGGCAATTGTCACTGCCCAGTCTGGGGTTCACAGTACAATCAAGGCGGGAGAACTAGTGTCTGGAACCCCGGCGATTCCCCATAAAATCTTTTTAAGAAGTATAACGATTTTCAAGCGATTGCCCGAAATTCAGCAGACCTTGAGGAACTTGCAACGCCATTTTAATTCCTCTCCTTGAATGGGGCTTTGCTTGATTCAATTCCTGGGAATATCAACCCTCGCAGGCGGTGAAAGCTGATTGATGGCTGCTTGGGATCAATCAAATACCCTATCCCAAAATACCCCTCTAAAAAAATACTGGGGTCTGCTCAACTTTTCTCTAGATGCTGTTCTGGATGCTGTTTGGGATGAGTATTATTCATGCTGCCCACTTTTTCTCCAGGGGATATTTAACCTCGATCTCTAGTGGCGGCTGACTCCAAGAATAATCAAGAAGCAGTTGTAATAGCTTAAAACTCTAACTTCTGACCAGAATAAGTGCGGCTTCTGACAAGCGTCTATTTGGGTAGGCCAGACAGTCGAATTTGGGTTCAAAGCCCTGACAATCAGGACTTCTCAGGGTATGCCGTAGGGAATTCTTCACGGGTTTCCCCTGTGGAATCAACACTCAATCCTGATGTTTGTCCTTTGACAGTTCGCTTATCATGAGAATTTAAAAAAGTCAGAAAGATATTTTTTTTTGTCAAATTGATATGTTTAAGGATATATTATTTTTATCAACCTAAACCTTAGAGTTGGCTGAGAAGAGATTGCTTGCAAAAAGGAGATGATATTAAACAATGTCTAAGACGACTGCTGCTCCCTTAACTGGAAAAGCCTTACTTCAAAAAGTCAAAGAACTTTCCCATCTGCCTCGACGAGAAACGGCAAGACTATGCGGATATTACTCCACCACAAAAGATGATCAAGTCCGGGTCAATCTGACGGATTTCTATGATGCTTTGCTGAAAGCTCGCGGAATTCCTCTAAATCCAGACGGGGTAAAAGATGGTCGAGGCAGGGAAGCAACCTATCTGGTCAGTGTCCATAAGAATGGTCAAATTGTGATTGGTGCAACTTACACAAAAGAAATGGGTTTAAAACCAGGGGATGAATTTGATATCAAATTGGGTTATAAGCACATTCATTTGATTCAGGTCAATGGCAAAGACCTTAATGGTCAGGTTATGGATGAGGAAGAATAACTTATTCCAGGAACTCCCTGGAAAATCGGATGGGCTAGGATAATGGATTTCTGGTTACTTGATCAATCCGCAGCAATTCAGATCGTTTTCTTTTTTATGGTCTGGACTGGGGCATGGGTGCTGTAGCGATAGTAACTGCGATCGCCCTCCGATGGCATCCGCCCCAGCCCTTGGAGGCAACCCAGAAATTGGCCCTGGTGGCTTCCCTTTACGTGCTGGCTCCCCCGATTCTATGGAAGTTTGTCCAAGTGGATGGATTGCGGTTGGTGGATTTTGGCTTCTCTGTGGGCCGAGCCACCTGGATCGCACTCTTCATAGGCTTTGGCCTAGCTCTATTGAGCTTGATTCTGTCCCTGGGTTTGCAGTTGTGGTGGGGTTGGGTGAGGTGGCAACCCAAAGGGCTTTATATTTCAGGTTTTGCTTCAGATTCTACTTTACGTTCTAATAGCTCAGCGCTTAATGCTGCGGAAAACTTGGTTCAGTTTCCAGGGATCAGTTTGCTTTGGACATTGTTGCCCATGATATTCCCTGCGATCGCCCTGGCTTTATGGATTGGCGGCACGGAGGAATTTGTCTTTCGAGGCTTTGTCCAAGCCGTGCTACGACGGGACTACTCTATCGGTCTCGCAGCAACTCTTACCAGTGGAATTTTTGCCCTGACCCATCTGGTCTGGCAACCTCGTGCTACCCTGCCCCAGCTCCCAGGATTGTGGCTATTGGGAATGGTATTGACCCTGGCTTGTGGGACTCCAGGGGGAAACTTGGGTTTAGCCATCGGTCTTCATGGGGGCTGGATTTTTGGGTTATCGAGCCTGGCTCACCTGGGAAGCTTCTATCCAACCTTTCAATCTCCCCGCTGGATGACCGGCGGATCCATCCAACCCCTCACCGGGCTGGCGGATGGGGTTATGTTAGGCATGGTGGCTGGTTTGTTAGCGATTCCCTATTTCTCCGGTGAGTTCTCCAGCCTCTCTTGAGGATTCTGTTGACAATCCCTCAACGTCCCAAGGCTCGGGTTGGGGCCATGGGGAAAATACTGGGATCATTTCCCCCCACCTGGTTGGTTCGGAGAAACCAGAGTCTAGCGCCATGGTTGAGGAAAATCTGGCTGATTTCATCGTAAGCATTGCGGGGAAAAATGACATTCGCACTGAGAATCGGATCCTTTAGATTTTGCTCCCGGAGAAATTCCTCTCGATTAGTCGTTCCAGCCAGATATTCGGAATTCTCTTTCCAATCTGGACGAATTATCCCCCGAGGCGCGAGAAACGCTTCTAGATCCTGTTCTAGGGATAGCAACTCCTGGAATCGTAGCGTTTGAGGATGATCAGGATGCTCTGCTAACCAGCGCTGAATTTCGGGATCCCCTGCAATTCTAGCTTTAACGCCCTCAATAGCCATATAAAGCCCCTGGTTGGAATCCTGAACACAGGAGGTCGTGGGAGTGACTAGGGCTACACCACTGCCATCTCCAGTGCGATAGCGGGCGGTCATCACTTGGAGATAGTTGATCAATTCAGTCAGGGGAGAATCGACCCGAGTCCCTAGGTCATAGTTCTCAGTAAACGGTTCCCATTTAATCACCACATCGGAAACCGGACGAGTTCCCAACCAGCCCCGTTGCATATTTCCCAGGAAACTGGCCCAGGTGTGATGGCCAGAGGTAATCCCATTGGGGTTGTTGGCATAGACCTGTTGATAGGTTACCTGAAACTGCAATTCCTGAGTGAGGCGATCGCGCACAACTTCCGCTATCCCATAGGCAAAGTGTCCGGTTACGGTTCCAGCAATGACTTTGTCACCGTTTTCTCCCCCTGTGCCCCCAAAGGAATGGATCACTAGGGCCCGATCCCCTGCTTGCCAGTGAGCAATGGCTTCCTCCGAGTTTCTGGCATTGGGATCGACTAATATGTTTTGAATCGTACCCTTGCGTTGCTCCGTATCCTGCCAATTTTCTGTAGTAATGTAGTTGACTCCCGCTTCAGCCCCCAGAATTACCGTTTCTGGCTGGAGCTGAATCAAACGTCGGGGGGAGATCGCCTGGGCCGTAAAAATCCCGGCTTGATTTTTGGCCCCGTAGAGATACCAGCCTTGAGTCCCGGCAGGGGATGCCTCAATTTCTCGGGGTGTCGAGTAAAACAGTCCACCTTGACTAGCGACTTGTTGGGGAATCCGAACCATTTGCTCAGGGCGATCAAAAGCTCCAGACTTAGAATTAAACCCTCGAACTCGGAAGAAATCACTGGGACAGGGCTGATTCCCCGGACAGGCTGGGGGAACTGGAGCCTGAGGATTAGAGATCGGATTGAGGATTTGAAAGAGTCCGGCAAATCGACCCGTGACCTGGATCGGCTCATGGATGATTTCCAGGGCAGGGGGATGATCCGGTGAGGGGTTTCCCAGGGTGACTGAGTCTAACCGCACTATCATGTCATCTTCGGGTCTGGCCCCCGCCAGGGATCGCAAGGGGCCAACCTGGGAGGCGAGGTTGAGCCGAGTCGGGAGAATATTGCCCTTGAGCACGGCCCCTTGAGCGATGGGGGTAAATTTAATATCTGTAGTCACCTTTTCCACTAGGGTTTGTATGTCCGGGCCTTGAGCCCAGGTCAGTCTTACCACCTGACCGAGCAGGCTTTGAAATTCTCCAGGGGCGTGATAAATCTCAATCCAGACCCAGTCGGAACCATCGGAGCCAAACTTTTCGAGATCCGCTGTTGTAGGTAGAATTAATCGGCCAATCCAATCCCCCACCGGCTGATAAAACTCCTCGGTGACTTTTTGTTCCGTTGGATAATAATCTGGTTGATTGAAGGAAGACTCCATGGCGATCTGGTAGTTAGAAGGAGTTCGAACCTCAGTTATTGCAGGATGGGAGAAGAGAATCAGCCCGATCACACTCATCAGTGAAATCACCGCAAATTTTAGTGAACTGAACTTTAGTGAACTGAACTTTAGTGAACTCAATTTCAGGGAGAAGATCCAAACCATAGCTTTCCTTAATACTGGACTTCTGGCAAAATTTTGACGTTTTGGGAATTTTTCCCTCGGATCATCCTTTAGCTGTATTTCATCCTGGATAATTCGTGGGATAACTCGATCAGAACTTCATCAGAATATAAGGTTAGCGGCTCAATGATCAATTTAATGATCAAGATTGGATGGATTGAGGGGCGATCGCCCTTGTGATCGGGTTGGGTCTGTTGAACCTGATTGTCCTATATTTCAGGGGATTTTTTCGCGATCGCCGATTCTATCAAATCTTCAATCTATCCCATTTAACGGGGGAGAGTCTGATCGCGGCAGTGGCGGGCTTGACTGATTCCTTTTTAGAGCAGGGAAAGATTACCGGGTTCTGGGTGGGGGCAGAAGCTATTTTTTCAGCTCGATTAGTAGCGATTCAGTCCGCTCAAATTTCAATTGAGTTTGAAACTTATATTATGACTCCGGGGCGGCGAGCTGACTGCTTTGCTGTAGCCCTCTCAGAACGGGCAAGGGCCGGGGTAAAAATTCGGCTAATTGTTGATAGCTTTGGGGCAAAAAGTATAGCTGTTTCCTATTGGAGAAATTTGCAGGATCTGGGAATTGAGGTGCAGATTTTTAATCGGTTTAGCTGGCGTGATCCATTATCATTTTTAAACGAAACCATCGCAAGTTGCTGTTGATTGATCAGCAAATTGCGATGGTGGGAGGGGCGGGAGTTTCTGACCAGTGGGATGGATTAGACTCCCAAAAATTTCCCTGGCTAGACTATGAAATTCAGTTTGAAGGGCCTGTACTCAAGCGATTAAACAGTCTGTTTCTCCAGCACTGGCTTGATACTCAGGGGATGATAGATTTTGCCCAGGAACCGACTACTCCGGCCCAATTATCTGGATCAACGGGCTCAGCCCTGTTAGTCACCCCAGGGGAAGATCCAACTTTACGGAGTTCCAGTATTCGTTCCCTCTATCAAGTTTTGATTCAGACTGCCCGTCAGAGAGTTTGGCTGGCCAGTCCCTATTTTCTCCCCGATCAAAATACCTGTAATATTCTCAAGCAAGCCCAATTCAATGGCATCGATGTTCGAATATTAACCATGAGTGAAAATAGCGATAAACCATTTGTCCACAATGCTGCCCAGGAATCCTATGGTGGGTTGATTCAGAGTGGGATTGAAATCTATGAATACGATCGGAGTATGATGCATGCCAAGTTAGTATTAATTGATCATCAATGGGTCAGTTTTGGCAGCGCTAATTTTGATCCTCGAAGTTTTTTTCAAAATGATGAATTAAACTTTCTAACTCAGGAATCTGATCTGGTTCACCAGGTCACTGATTTTTTTACAGCAAGTTTTGCAGATAGTCGTTTGGTCAGCCGTGAATTGTGGAAACGCCGGGGATTCTGGTCGCGACTCAAAGCTAGATTTTGGTTGTTATTCTACTGGCAGCTTTGATCAGAACCTTCACCCTTTAACAGTTTGATTTTAACAGTTTGATTTTGATAGTTTGATTCACAGTTTAAGGCTCTAACCCGGGAAAATAACGGGGCTGGAGCAGGGCGAGAATTGCAATACAGCCCCCCAATACAATCCCAATTCCAAGACTCAGGGGAAACTCCGTTAAAACCAGCAAACAGGGAATTACTGTTACCCCCAACCCCAATAGAGCTAGCCATCTCAATCGAGTACTGACCTTAGGATAGCCAATTTTTCCTAGAATCCACAGGCTCAACGTGGTCAAAATACACTCGCTGATAAATGTGGCCAGAGCGGCTCCCCCTGAGCCAAACCGAGGAATCAATGCCCCATTAATCGCGACGTTGGCGATCGCCGCTACTAATAAAATGCCGGGTAATTTCTTTTCTTGCCCTGTAGCCTGACAGAATTCATTAGAAATTCCACCAACCATCTTAACAGTAATACTAGGCAAAAGAATTGACAAAGATAGGATTGACCGGGAAAACTCTTCCCCATAGAGAATCTTAATCAACGGTTCTTGAAGAAATCCAGCTATCAGAATTGTCGGCATAACTAGACCAAAAAGCAAACGAGTGCCTTTATAAATTTGTTCTGGCAATCTCTCTGGAGCAGAAATATAATAGCGAGCAAACCGGGTAAAAATGACGTAAAAAATCACCCGAGGCAATGCTGAAAAAATTTCTAAAATTCGATAAGAAGCACTATAAAAGCCGGTTTCTGCCTCTGAAGAAAGCACATTCAACATCACCACATCAACCTGGTAATAGATAATCCACAACACCCCCGACAGGGCAAAGGGATAGGATTTTCGGGTGATGTTTATGAGACTGCGCCAACTGACTTTAGACCAGATATTTAGCTTTTGGCTGAGATATAAGAATAACCCCAAGGCTACCATTCCTCGAACAATAGCAACCGTTGCCATAACTAAAATTAGATTTTTAGTCTGGAGTAAAATTCCGTAGGCAATAAAAACTGTTGTAGCCCGTTCAAGGGTTACGGCAACCGTTTCTGTTCGGAACCATCCCATCCCTTTCATGACACTTCGCATGGTCATGATCAACACTCGCCCAATCTCCGATAGGACTGCAAGGTAGTAGACTAAAGCCCCCTGATTCTGATAGCCCAAAAGCGAAATAATCAGCGGCAAAATCAGCAGAACCCCACCGGAACTCAGTAATTCAATCAGCAGAACCCGGGCCGTTAATCGTTGTCCTTCTTCCGGGTGAGCAGCGACTTCACGGTTAATAAATGGGGGTAAACCAAATTGAATAACTAAGGAAAGAATCGCGGCCAAAGCAACAGCGGCGGCAAAAACCCCGTAATCCTCTGGCCCCAATTCCCGAGCCAGGATAATATAAAATCCCAAGGTTAGGGCTAAGGTTGCTTCTCCCAACAAGGCGTAAAGATAGGAAAGGTCAAAACGAGCCAGCAGCTTTCTCATAGATAACCAGGATAGATGAACCAGAGCACAGGAGAAATCAAGTCATTTTCTTATACTTGTCTATGGGAAGTCGCTAAAAAGGTGAGACATTCCTGATTAGCCTCGAAAATTTATCTTACATATCCTCAAAAAATTCAAGACTTTACTGCTTTCTGACATCTTTTAGTTCAGACCAGTTAGAGGCATTTAAAAAACTTTGAAAGCCTATTTTTCCTAGAAAAACTCTCGGGTAACTTTAAATCGCGTCCCGTAAGGAAAGCCTGGATCCTAAAAAGTATTAACCCAGACTAACGTTCGTGAGCCCGTCGATCAAACATATATCCTACACCTCGAATGGTTTTAATCAGGGTGGGCTTATCGATGTCAGGTTCAATCTTCTTGCGGATCTGACCAATATGAACATCAACAACCCGCTGTTCTCCTTCATAGTCGTAGTCCCAGACTTCTTGCAAGAGCTCCGAGCGTCGCCAAGCCCTTCCTGGTCTACTGGCCAAACAATAGAGTAAATCAAACTCAAGGGCACTCAGGGAGATCACTTGATTACTGATATGCACTTCTCGACGGGAGGGATCAATCAAAATATCACCATACACCAGGCTCCGAGGTTCATTGTCCATCACCGTCCGCTGTCGCTTGAGAATTGCTTTTACCCGTGCTCCTAGCTCTGCTAAGCCAAAAGGCTTGGTCATATAGTCATCGGCAACCTCAAGACCCTCTATCTTATGGGCTTCTCCCGTCAAGCTGGTCAGCATGATTACAAATACATCCGTGCGATCGCGCATTTCATGACAGAGCTTAAAACCGGTTGTATCGGGCAGATTGACATCGAGTACCACCAAGTCGGGGCTAAACTTATCGAACACCTCCATCGCAGTTCGGCCATCTGCGGCAGACTCGATTGTGTGATCCTGTTTAGTCAAATAACGAACAACCAGATTACGGATTGCTGGATCATCATCAACCACTAGAATCTTTGCAGACTTATTTGCAGGAGTAATTTCAGGATCAATAGCCACTAGATTAAGCTGAAGGTAATGCAACAGTACTGAGCCATATCAATGGTAATGGAAAAATTGAACCCCTGTCTAAATTCCCCACAATTTAGTTGCATAGCGTTACAGAGACTTGAGAATTTCAGGCAATAAATGCCCCGGAATTTGGGAAAGGGCCTGGTTTTGCCCTGACACTCCTGCCTCCCGGTAAAATGCACGGATTGTCCTGACCATATAGCTCAGGTACGTGGGATGGTGGTCATAATCTCCTTGGGTTGGATGGCTTTGTTCTCCATCAAGATGTTCGGCTTGTATATGATGATGCAGGGCTGATTTTAGATGGGTCATCCGATCAGAGGCAGAAGCGGTACCTTGAGCGTTTGTTCCCAATTGATAATAGGCCATTCCCAGGTTATTGTGGGCAGCGGCCCGCTCGAAAGCTAACTGAGTCGGATCAGAATCCTGGGTCAATTTTAGAGCGTTCTCATAGGCTGCTGTAGCCCCTTTGAGATAGCGATCCCCCGATTCAGAATGCTGATGAAGTTGAGCCAGATGCCAATAGGCGATGCCCAGATTGTTGTAAACTGTAGCACTAGCGATGGGGTCATCTTTGACAGTGCGGTACTTGAGGGCGCTCCGGTAAGCCTTCACCGCCTGCAATAGCAAGGACTCCGACGGCTGATGCTGGGCTAGATTCCAGTAAGCAGTTCCCAGATTGGTTTGCAACATGGCGTAGTGCAAGGGATCCTGCTCCGGGGCGATGACTTTGAGGGCCTCTGAATAGGCAGAGATCGCCGCATTGAGATGATAAACCCCATCGGTTTGTTGGGCTAGATTCCAATGGGCTGTGCCCAGGTTATTACATAGGGCAACAAACTGAGCCACCTGCAAAAGACATTGAGTAGAGGAGGTTTTGCCCACCTCGACGGGGGTGATTTTAGGTTTCGGAGTTTGAGATTGAGGAGCTTGAGATTGAGGGGCTTGAATTTGAGAGTACCGCAGGGCTTCTTGATAGGCGCTAACAGATTGCTCCAGGTTTGCCATCGGCTCCCGAACTCGAGCCAAATCCCCATAGGCTGTCCCCAGATTACGATAGAGCCGTACATAGGATTCTAGATGCTCCTCCGGGTTTAGGATCATTAAGGCTTTTTGATAAAAAATGATGCTACGTTCCAGGTAGGTGACAGCTTCGGTATTGAGAGGGGCTCCTGGAACCTGCTGGCAGTATTGCATCCAGTACAGCATCCCTAAGTCGTTTAAGAGATCGGGAAGGGATAGGGAGGCAGGAACCGGAGTAGAACTTTGCTCAAGTTGCTCTAATGTTTGTTCATAGGCCTGAATTCCCTGCTCTAAGGTTGCAGCCGTGCCATCCCCAACTTGAATGCGATCGCGGTAAAGATCGCCCAATTTATTGTAGACTAGGGCCAATTCCATCCCGGAAATCCCTTGATGGGTCAGGCGCTTGATCTGTTGGAGGAGAGGTTTAGGTTGAGGCAGTTGAGTGCTTTCTGCCGGAGGTTCAGGGGGTAGCTCAACAACAGCTATCTGACTGGCTACTCCTGTTGCCGGGATTGAACGCTGTCCTGGAGGAGTCGGATCCCCAGCAAATTGAAACACACCCGTGCGCCATTGCCAGAACTCCATCGCCGATTGCTGAATGCAACAGAGCCAAGGCGAGGGAACCCAGAGCAATAAACTGGCTTCCAGGGTCATCAAGTGATCTTCTAAATTTCGCAGGTGTCGCAGGAATGTCCACTGAACACTAGGGGATTGGCGGGTGAGCTGTTCTACCCCTAAAATCTGAAACCCCAAAGCAGATCGCTGGAGAAACGAAACCGTATTCCGGGACATCCACTGTTCAATCTGTTCAATCGGATTGGGATCCCTGAGATTGAGCTCCAAGCCCACCAGTTGTACCCGAGAATTCAAGGGACGATTCAGGGCAGCGGGCTGACTGGGTCGAGCCCCTGAGGTCTTGGGGGCAGAATTGGGAAACGGCGAAATCACCGAAGGCTGCTGAGGCAATAGGGCAGAAGTGCTCGAACTGATCTCATCCTGCAGAGTAGCCAGATCGATCTGGAGGGACTCTGCCAGTTTATCTCGCAAATTCAGATCATCGCAAACTGCAATCAAAACTTGCCGACGCAAGTTCAAGGAGAGCGCCTGTTTCAATCGAAGATAGGTATACCAGTTGGATCCTGATAGGTGAGTTTCAGGCAGAGAAAGCGCGGTCATGGCAGTTTGCAATTCACTGGATGAGAAATAATTCATTGTAATAATTTCTACTTCCAAGTCTTAAATGCTTAGTCAGGATTCTCCGTTAACTTTTCCAGGGAGCCTAAATCCGCCCCCTGACCGTAATTCTCTCTTTGTATAATCAGGAGATAAATCACCACACCACTCTAAAATTCGATTCCAGGCCCACCAACAATCTGCATCCTGCATCTGACGTTGACAGGCTCGACTACTGATATAACCGACATGACTCCCATGGGAAGTCAAAATCAGATTCAGTTTTGAGTTCCCCTGAGCCGCAGTTTGCAAGTCGGGAATAATCTTCGGATCAAACAAAGGATCATCGGCGGCATAGAGAATTAAAGTGGGTTTTTGTAATTGCGCCAGCAACGGTAAAGCGCTACTGGCGGTGTAATATTCCTCCACCGAAGTAAAACCCAGGGGCTTAATGATCAGCTCATGGTCAAAGCCCCAGATTGTATTCGCCCGAGCGATCGCCTCTGGATCTAGAGCCCCCGGATGAAACGCCGCAATCTGATGGGCTAGGGCTTTGAGAGAGCGGGCGATCGCCCGCTCCAGGTATTTGCCCAGGGGATGGTTGACCAGATACCGCAGAGAACGAATGGAATCCAGGCTGGGGCAGATCACCGCTCCCCCAGCCATATCAGATTGATCAATCTCCAGGGGTTGATCAGAGCTCCATTCACCCAGGGTTTGGGCCGCATGAATTCCCCACAGAGCCAGTTGCCCCCCCAGGGAAAACCCGGTAAACCAGAAGGGGGCAGGACATCCCAGGGATTTTGCCTGGGCGGCAATGTAGACAAAATCCTTGCCTTCATACAGCCCATCTGAAGTCAAGGTCGGGGAGAGTTCAGCCGTTTTACCATGGGCCCGCCAGTCGAACAGCACCACGGCATAACCCTGGGCAAACGCTTTCCGGCCCAAAATCTGCAGGAACCATTGATTGTCCAGGCTCCCTGTAATTCCATAGGTTCCCACCAGAGTTCCTCTGGCTTCCGGTGGAATGGCAACAATGCCAAAAATTGGCGTTTGGCCCTCCCCTGCAAAGATGTGCTCAGTGTAGGGAGGGTCTGAATCTTTTAAGGTATTTTCTAAAGTACTTTCCCAGGTGCGCTTGGCCCACAATCCGGTGTAAGCCGTCATCGCAAAGCCATTCCTGAGAGCCAGAGGAGGAGAATACATGGTCAATTTTCTAAAGGTCAGTTTTCTAGAGATGATGAACCTTAATCAATTACCCCTAGGGGCTGGGTGACCTAGTAAGGTCACCCAGCCCCTACATACCCAGCCCCTACTCAACTGGCAAAGGGATCTGAGGATTCGTTCTGGGAGAACAGACCAAAGGCTGGCCCGAGTACCGCCCCAAATACAAATCCCCCCGCATGGGCCCAATAAGCTACCCCCCCTTCATTCATCATGCCTACCGCTGTCTGCACCTGCATTATCGAGATCCCATTAAACGCCTGCTGGACAAACCAAAACCCCAGAAAGAAGACCGCTGGAATTCTCAATGTGTAGAAAAAGAAACCCAGGGGAATCAAGGTCAAAATCCTGACCTGGGGGAATTTTAGAATATAGGCTCCCATAACTCCGGCGATCGCCCCACTCGCCCCCAAAGATGGTACTGAGGAACCCTGGGCAAATCCCCACTGCGCCAATGCGGCTAAAGCCCCACAAATTAAATAAAACACCAGAAACTGTAACCCTCCCATTTCCTCCTCAATATTGTTGCCGAAAATCCACAGGAACAACATGTTGAATCCCACATGCAGGAATCCGGCATGGAGAAACTGAGAGGAAAATAGGGTTAGGGTTTCCGGAATGGGTTGATTCACCGCTTCCCCTGACCAACTCGCCGTTAGCTCAGATGGGACAACGGCAAAGAGATGAAAAAAGTAATCAAGTTGTGGGGGAGATAATGTCAATTCATAAATGAAAGCAAGAATATTAATCGCGATCAGACTATAGGTAACATAGGGGGTAATTTTAATTGGATTTTCATCCCGTAAAGGAACCATTCGTTAAATCTCCTCTTTCATGATTGAACACTTTTAAGACTGAATACCCTTAAGACTAACTATCCCTGGTTGACTGACAAAACTCTCTCGCCTTCACCCCCAACCCCTCTCCCAGAGCGTGAGAGGGGAGTTCTTCATCCGGTTCCCTCTCCCAAGTTGGGAGAGGGCTAGGTGAGGGCAGTCCGGGTAATCACACAAAAGATTTGTCAGTCAATCAGCTAAATACCCTTAAGACAATCCCTAAAATGATCTTTAAATTAGCAAGGCTTGCAGATCAAATTGATCAGTCCTAAAGAGGATTTTTTTGGCTTGGTAAGTTTCTTCCTGGGGTTGGTGATGATGAACCATTAACTGCTGCTTGACATCAACAATCCAATATTTAGAATCTAATATTTAGAATCCAATAAGTAGCTAGGCACAATTAATCAGAAGATACATGTAGGGGGTTGAAGGGGCGCTGCCCCCTTCCTGCAAGCCCAGACCCCTCTACTTCGATCAATTAATTACTAACCATTCAT
>JAAURB010000176.1 GCA_012033335.1 Oscillatoriales cyanobacterium RM2_1_1 | reverse complement strand
AGCTTTGGAGCAAGCAATTGGAGTTGTTCCTGGGAGTTTATGAAGGGAAATTGAGATTTCTTACTTCTGAGGGTGAGTTGGTTCCCACCCCTCAAGAAGCCGCTCAACTCGAAAACAACAACGGGCGATCGCTGAACAGAAGGCAAGAACTGAACAGCAGCAACGGGCGATCGCTGAACAACAACTCGAAACCTCTGAACAGCAAAATGAAAGGCTAAAAGCTAAACTGCGGGAACTGAATATTGATCCAGATACCCTCTGAACTGCATAACCAACGAACTCAAAAAAATATGTTAGGAATGAAAGACTAGTTTTGAAAGAACGCCATGCTGAATTTGAAGGCTTTATCTGTTGCGGTTGTTATGGGTGTACTGGCTCCAACTTTGCCGATAAACGTTTTGCATGAGCCTCATGTTCTGGCACAAACTCAATCAGAACGAAAAGCCGAAGCTGATCGATTACTGGAGCAAGGAGAACAACAATACGACACAAGTAAGTTTCAAGAGGCGCTGCAATCATTTGAACAAGCGTTACTGGCTTCAGTAAATCGTTTGGGTGGTTCGGTTTGATGTTTGCTCCAGCGGACTTTTTCCAGATCTAATTCCTGACCAATTGATAGTTCAGGGAGTAGGATTTCCTCACCCAAACCCTCCCAATACTTTACATAGCCTTCTTGTAATATCCGGTTTCCTTTTAAGAGAAATTGCCACTCACCCGCAGCAACTTTTACCAGAGAGCGCTCCATTAAAGCAGGTTTACATTGAGAGGCTAAAGCCCGATTCCAAATCAACTCATACAGCTTGAATTCCTGTCCCTCCATCTTTAATCTTAAGACATCAGGAGTGTTTTTGACATCAGTTGGACGAATGGCTTCATGACCTTCTTGAGCTGAACTTCTGTTGCGATGTTGGGTGGGTTTATCTGGAATGTTTTCTGGATTATATTGCTGCAAATAGCCCTGAGGTGCTGACCGGAAATCCTCAGACAGGATGCAAGAATCCGTTCTTATGTAGGTAATAAACCCTGATTCATAGAGCTTTTGAGCAAGACTCATGGTGGTCTTGGTGTTGAAATTGAGCTGGCTTCCAGCAGCTTGTTGCAGGGTGCTGGTGGTAAATGGTGCTGGTGGAGATTTTCGGACTTCTTTGACTTCAATATTGAGGATTATGTGCGGAACTTTAGAGGTTACATCCACCACTCGTTAAGCTTCTTCCTCAGAAGAAAACCGTAATTCCTTGTTGTTTAAATGAACTACCCCAACTAAATTTTCAGTATAGTGAGATCGCACCAGCCAGTAATCTTCGGGTTGAAAGCTCTGGACGGCTTTTTCCCGTTCAGCTAACAAGTGAAGAGCAGCAGATTGGCAACGTCCGGCTGATTTTGCTCCGGTTCCGGTTTGCCACAGGAGAGGAGAAAGGCTAAATCCCACCAATTTATCCAAACAAGATCGAGCTTTGGCGGCATTGACCAGATTCATATCAATTTGTCGTGGATTTGCCAGGGCATTTTGAACCGCTTTTTGGGTAATCTCATTGAAGGTTACTCTCATAACTTTGATACCTCTGTTCCCTAAATTAAGTGCATCCCATAGATGCCAGGAAATGAATTCTCCTTCCCGGTCTTCATCAGTTGCCAGGACAACTTGATTACTGTTCTTAATAGCATCAAGGAGTTTGTTAAGAACTTTCTTGCTATTTGAATTGCGGGTTATGTAGTTGCAAGATACCCGTTTTTTCTGAGCATCAAGGTTGAAGCCTAAGCTCTGGGTTCCAGTTTTAGCAAGTTCCCGAATATGCCCGTAACTGGGAATGACAGTATAGTTTGAGCCTGCATATTCCTGAAGCTTTTTGACCTTGCCAAGGGACTCACAAATGAGGATGATTTGGGACATGATTTTTTTCCAATTAAGGATAGGAGAACAATCCCCTATCCCGTTACTTCCATGGACAATCAGATGAAACTGGTCGAGTTTATTGCCGACACGTTTTGTACAAACCAACCAGGGATTCAGTGGTTCCCGGTTGATAGAATAAGGAACTGCCGTAAATCGCTACTCCTGTTCCTAGACCCAGAATCGAGGTGGGCAGAATAACGTAATCGCTGGTATCGATGTCAATCAAATCCCCAAATTCAAAGTCTTCAATCACCGCATAATGGCCATTGTGACCATAGCTGGTCACCTGGCGATCCAACACAAAAACATCAGCTCCGCCCCCGCCATTCAAAAAGTCCACCTGAGTTGTGCTTGAGGTTTGGAAAGTTGAGCCAATCAGGATATCCGGCCCATCCTGACCACTCAAATAATCGTCACCATCTCCACCAAACAATAGATCTGCTCCCGAACCCCCGTAGCTTGTATCATTTCCCAGATCGCCTGAGAGAGTATCCGGGTCTGCCCCGCCAAACAATTGTCATCATCCTGACCCCCAAACAATTGGTCAGCGCCTTCAAACCCCACCAGAATATCCGCCTCGGAAAGGCCGTAGACAATATCAGACCCTTCCAAAGCATTGATGGTATCGTTGCCAGTTGTGCCGACAATAAGTTCATTTGCAGTCGTTCCAATGATTTCCATTTCCTATCTCCTGAAATTTCACAGCTTAATTTGAAGGGATTACAGAATTGGATGAGAATACCAACCCTTTCTGAACATCCTCAATGGATGCACCAGGAACCAGGGCTACCAGGTCATTGTTGATGTAAACTGCCGTGTGATTGCCCGCAATAGGAGATCCAAGCGGGGTGTTGGGTTGTGTGGTTTGGATCAGAGTTTGGCCTTGGTCTTGATGCCGGGCACTCAATAGGATGCTGTCTACTCCAGGCTCAAAGTCGGCAATAACCGCGAAGTCATAGTTCCCAAATCCTGGATCTGCTGGATAGATATGAAATTGGTCAAGTCCATTGGCAAGGGCAAAAATGTCTTTCCCTTCTCCACCTCTCATCTGTTCATGAAGAAAAGCCCCCGGAGAAATCCCGGTTGATGCCATCAGGGTGTCATTTCCTTCATTTCCAGATAGCGTGTCAGCTCCATTCCTCCAATTAGGATATCGTTGCCGTCTTCTCCCAACAGGAAATCGTCGCCACCTTCACCATAGAGATAATCTTTGTCCTTACCTCCGTAGAGAGTATCATTTCCATCACCACCCCAGAGGGCATCGGAGCCAAATTGACCATAGAGACGATCATTTCCGGTTTCGCTACTTAGCATGTCGTTCCCGTCTCCTCCCCGTATCAAGTCGTTGCCTGCATATCCGTAAAGAAGATCTTTTCTGGAAGTACCGTTGAGAGTATCGTTGCCGTTGGTTCCATTGAAAGTAGTCATTGTCGGATTCCTCCTGAATTTCTAAAATTTCACAGCTTAATGGGTGGCATTTGTCGTGGAATCTGCCTTGGAATTTGAACAGGCAGAGGCAGCCTGACAGGAAATTCAGGCTGCTTTCTAACTGCATCGGTGAGGGGTTCTGGGGCTGGGATTGGAACTGGGTTCAGTGTGGGAACAGCCTGTAAACCCATCTCGGCCAGTGCCTCAACAACTTCAAAAGGCAATCCCACTCGTTGAGCTGCTTCTACAAAAGGAACATTCCGCTTGACCAGGGCCAGA
>JAAURB010000095.1 GCA_012033335.1 Oscillatoriales cyanobacterium RM2_1_1 | reverse complement strand
TGGGGCTTTGCCCCAGGAAGGGGGCACTGCCCCCTTCAACCCCCTACATGTATCTTCTAATTAATTGTGCCTAGCTACTTAGGACTGGGGATGATATCGAGCAGACTAATATGAGTCATACCGTGCGATCGCCCATAGGCTGGATTGAAGCGTGAAGCATAAAACCCAACATTACTTAGTAAACCCGGACTGAGTAAACCCGGACTGAGTAAACCCGGCAAATGCTAGAGCGTTTGCCGGGTATGAGCGACCATTAGATTGCAAAGTTGTTGTTCAGATGTAAGGCGCTTGACGCAATTAATTGGAAGATTGATGGGGGGCGAAGTCCCAGACCTTCTGCCATTTAACCATTAATCACAACCACCTCTTGTACTCCAGCAATATTGGAAACGCTGTAACTTATTGTTCAGAATATTGGGCAGGTTAACTGTTGGGCTTCCCGTTCCAAGGCTTTAATCAACTGTTGGTCTCCCTTGGTTTGGGCGATCTGCCAGCGATATTCCAGGCTGCGACAGAGATTAGCCCGATGAATTAGGGAATAATCCTCGTCTTCATTCATGGAAACTGCCAGAGTCTCTGTAGGAAGATAACTTGAGCCATTCAAAGCCACAACATTGTTGCTAGCCTGAAGCGCTGGAACTGCACCCTGATAGCTAACTCCCCGATACTGGAGAGTACAGTAGGCTTGGGAAACCCTCATGTGTCTGGGATAGCGAACATGCCACTGCTGCCCCCGGTATCGACCACCGAGTTCTCCTTCTACAAGATCCATGGGGGAGAAATCAGCAGTATAGTTAATGCCTCGATACTTGAAATCCATCTTGATCTCTCCTGATATCAATACTAATTATGAATTGAGTGTGGGCAAATAGCGTCTGACAACCAGACAAAAATTTTTAATTCTGTATTCAGAGTTACATTTTTTGGGATAAATGCCAAGGATCAGCAATTAATAAAGGGTTTTGCAGCCTATCAAACGTAGGTTACTCCACGATAAAGTAGGATTTATGCAAACATTTGTATAGCCTTCTGGTTTTATCCGAGTAGAGTTTGATTATCTTGGTCAGGTGCAACTATTCTGTTGCTGATCTGCGTTTCTTAACCGATGAGCTATATGAACTTCCCCAGGCAAGTTTCCCCAGGCAGGTTTCCCCAGGCAGATTTCCTAGGCAGGCTTTCCCATGTAAGCTTTTACAGTTGAGGACTAATACTCATGTGTGCTCGGTACAACTATGATCAGGCTACTTAAAAAGTTTTTACAACGTCCGGTTCTATTCGTGTGTTTAGGAGCAGGATTAACTACAGTTTTATTTATTCCACTGATTTGGTTAACTTTACAAGCCTATATAAGTTTCAATCGGATCTTGGGGGAAGATTTCAAACTCAGACAGCTCAGTGACCAAATTACTTATCTAGATGAAGTGCTGACAATGTCTGCTCTGATGAATGCTGCAACCGGCGATCGCACTTGGGAAAACCGATATCGTAGCTTTGAGCCGGTATTGGACGCAGCAATTCAGGAGTCAATCACTCTAGCTTCCAAAGCTTACAACTATAACAATAAAGGAACCCAGGCCACCGATATAGCCAATCAAAAACTGATTGAACTTGAGAGCCAATCCTTTGATCTAGTACAGCAGGGACGGGCAGAAGCAGCCTTTTCCCTGTTATCTGGCCTTGAATATAAAACCCTAAAACAGCAATATAAACAAGGAGTTGATCAAAGAAATCAGGCCATTCAAATCCAACTCGACCGTCAAGTTCAACGCTATCGCAGACAACTGGTATTTTCAACTTTTCTATCGGGGTTGAGTCTAATTTTTTTAATTCCTGTCTGGTTGGTGGTTCTGAAAACCCTAAAAACTCACCTTCAGAACCTCAAGCAGACCCAAGCAGCCTTAACCAATATTAATGAGCATTTAGAACAATTGGTAGCGGAGCGATCGCTAGATTTGAGTCGCAAAAATGCCCAGCTTGATCAGACCCTATCGGCCCTGAAGCAGACTCAGTTTCAAGTGATTCAGAATGAAAAGATGTCAGCGTTGGGGCAAATGATAACAGGTATTACCCACGAAATTAACAATCCAATCAGCTTTCTTTCAGGAAATTTGATTCATACTCAGCAATACATCCAAGATCTGATTGAGCATATTCAACAGTATCAAGATTGCTACCCTGATCCAAAGGTCGAAATCAAACAACATGCAGCCGAAATTGAACTGGAATATTTATTAGAAGACTTGCCCCAGATGATCAGCTCGATGAGTACTGGAGTCAAAAGAATTCAAGAAATTAGTCAATCCATGCGAATTTTTTCTCGGGCTGATCATGAGCAAAAAGTCAGGTTTGATTTGCATGAAGGAATTGACAGTACTTTGCTGATTCTCAAACATAGATTAAAAGCAAATGACCAGCGTCCAAAAATTAATATTGTGAAAAATTATTGTGATTTATCTGAGATTTTGGGATTGCCTGGGCAGTTGAATCAGGTATTCATGAATATTCTGGCCAATGCAGTTGATGTATTTGATGAGATGGGTCAGAGCCAAATTTCAACAGGCACTAAACTGAATTATCAAATTGTCATCCAGACAGAAATCATCCCATCTGAAGAAGCCGTTTTAGTTCACATTCGAGATAATGGCTGCGGAATGTCTGAAACCATTAGGGAGAGGATTTTTGATCACTTATTTACTACTAAAAGTGTAGGCAAAGGCACAGGTCTGGGTTTATCTATTTCTAAACAGATCATAGAGGACGGACACAATGGAAAGTTAATCTGCAATTCTCAACTCAACGAAGGGACAGAATTTGTGATTATGCTGCCTTTATAAGGGCTGCTATCTAACTTCCACAAGCGTCTAAGTCAGAAGGCTCTGTATTGCGAAACTTTCAAAAAGGCAGAAGATGGGGCAAGCAAATTCTGGATAAATTCTACATAAGGTGTTGTGGCTAATAATCTTGATAATGGGCGATCGCCGTTGTCATTTGCTCGATCACTGCTGTAACAGATTGATCCCCCAATTCCCCAGCGGCTCGAGTTCTCATGCTCAGGCTGTTGGACTCCACTTCCTTCGCGCCAATCACCGCCATCACTGGAATTTTCTCTTTCTCTGCGTTGCGAATTTGCTTGCCTAACCGTTCATGGCTCAGATCTGCCTCTGCCCGAATCCCGTAGGTTCGCATTTTTTCGGCAACCTCTTGGGCATAGGGCAAAAATTCATCGCTCACAGGCAAAAGTCGGGCCTGAATCGGAGCTAGCCATAGGGGAAAGTCCCCAGCATATTCTTCGATTAGAATCCCAATCAGTCGCTCCAGGGAGCCAAAAGGTGCCCGATGAATCATGATCGGGCGCTGTCGAGTGCCATCCTCAGCCACATACTCTAGGTCAAAGCGTTCTGGCAGATTATAGTCCACCTGAACTGTGCCCAATTGCCACTCCCGTTCTAGAGCATCCTGGAAAATAAAGTCTAGCTTGGGGCCATAGAAGGCCGCTTCTCCCAATCCCAGGAAATGATCCATGCCTAAGGTTTCAACGGCGCGCTGAATTGCCCCCTGGGCCTGTTCCCAGGCCGCGTCTGAACCGATATACTTATCTGATTCTGGATCGCGGAAACTCAGTCTGGCCTTAAAGTTCTGGAGTTGTAACTTCTGGAATACGGAGAGGATCAGATCGACGACGTTGAGAAATTCTTCATCCAGTTGACCCGGTGTGACAAACAGATGAGAATCGTCCACCGTAAAACCCCTAACCCGAGTCAAGCCCCCCAATTCTCCAGATTGCTCATAGCGGTACACCGTGCCAAACTCAGCCAAGCGTAGGGGCAATTCCCGATAGGAGCGCAACTGGCTTTTATAGATCTGGATGTGAAATGGACAGTTCATCGGTTTGAGGACAAATCCCTGTTCTTGGGCGGCTGATGCCTGATCGTCCGCCATCATCGGGAACATATCTTCCTTGTACTTTTGCCAGTGTCCAGAGGTTTTGAACAGATCAACCCGAGCAATATGGGGGGTAACCACAGGCAAATAGCCCCGTTTGAGTTGTTCTTGTTTGAGAAAGTCCTCCAACAGAAACCGCAGCACAGTCCCCTTGGGAGTCCACAGGGGTAATCCTGGCCCAACCACATCGGCAAAGATAAACAGTCCCAACTCTTTACCCAATCGGCGATGATCCCGTCTGAGGGCTTCTTCTTTGCGGTGTTTATATTCTGCCAGTTGCTCCGGGGTTTCCCAGGCTGTTCCATAGATTCGCTGAAGTTGGGCTTTAGTTTCATCCCCACGCCAGTAAGCTCCCGCCAAGCTTTCTAGCTCAATCGCCTTGGGGTTGATCTCGGCTGTATTTTCAACGTGGGGGCCAGCACAAAGATCCCACCATTGATCCCCTAGGTGATAGAGGGTGATGGGTTCGGTCAGCCCCTCCAAAATCTCCAGCTTGTAGGATTCCCCCAAAGCAGCGATACGGGCTTGGGCTTCCTGCCGGGACACCTCTTCTCGAATCACAGGAAGTTTTTGTTTGATGATCTTGACCATCTCTTTCTGAATCACCTTTAAATCCTTCTCAGTAAAGGGCTCAGGACTATCAAAATCATAGTAAAATCCATTCTCAACCCACGGGCCGATAGTCACTTGAGCTTGAGGAAATAGCTTTTGAACCGCCATTGCCATGAGGTGGGAGGCGGTATGGCGGATTTTTTTGAGGGTTTCCGACTCACTAGTTTTGGGCAGGCGAATTTTTTCTGGGTTTTCCAGATTTTCTAGATCTGCTAAAGGAGGATTTGACTCTGAATTAGCCATGGGTTGATAAATGACTGAGGAAATTAATAACGGGGAGCTTTAAATCAGGAATTCCACCAGATTTTGCCAGTACTCTTCAGGAGCGAAGTGCTGATTACAATTGAACTGCTGCAGCTCCGACTCTCTTTCTTTACGATATCGCAACCTGGCAACTGCTGTTTGTCATGTCTGGGCAAATTTCCAGGGGCCAAGATCCCGGGTCGAGACGGTTGTTCCACTTTGTTTGCTCCAGGATCTTGCAAATGGCCTTTGAGTTCAGCAACCAGAAATGCTTTAGGAGATTTCTGTAGCTCGAGCTTTTAGCCTGGGCGGGCAAAATGCCTGCTCCACTTGATGATTCAAACCAGATGATTCAAGCCAGATTGTTATATTTTCTGGGAGGTATGGAGGGGAGCGCCTCAGAGTATCCAGGATGATTTCTTAGAGAAGAATGTTACAATTCTTAAAAAGTGGTAATATTGAGCTATATAAGATATTCCCGTTATCCAGATCTAACTAATGTACGAATCTAGGAGTTCAGAATCAGAAGTTCTGAAAAATGTTCTTAAGCCTTTACTAGAAGACTTCCAATATTGGTTTGAGCGATCGCACAATTTACTTGAACAGGAAAATGTTACTTTTTTGACCGATCAGCAACAGTCTGATCTACTAGGTCGAATTGAGCAAGCCCAGCACGAAGTGAATAGCGCCAAGGCTATGTTTCAAGTTCTCGATGGACAAGCTGGGATCGAAATGTCTGTCTTGCTTCCCTGGCATCAGTTGTTGACTGAATGCTGGAAGGTGTCTGCTCGTTTCCGAGCAGAGCAGCTTACGGGGAAAGAGTCCTGAGGTTAAAGGGCCTCAACCAGTCAAGGTCTGAGGGAGTAATAATAGAGTCATCCGAGTAGGTGGTTGGAGTTCAAGGTTGAAAGTTGAGGATTGGGGTTCCAGATTCAAGGGTCGAGACTTAGCTTGAGGCTTCGGGTAATTCTAGATATCTAAATCTAGAAACTCAAATCTAAAAATTCAGATCTAGGAAGCCAGGGTTAGAACTATTAGTTTGGGGTTAAAATTTACCCTATCAGATTCATGCTACTAGATCCCCCTATTTTTTAAATTCAAGTCAGTTCAAATTATTTAAGTCATTCAAGCTTTTCACCCAAAAATTACAAGGAGATATATTATGTTGCATCTGATTTACATCTTGGCATTTACCATTCTGGCTTTCTTGGCTGTTCGCAACCTGATTCTGAGTTTGATTACTGTTGGCAAAGACTCCAGCAGATTCTCTGCTCGAGATGGATATTGGGGTTCAGGATCTCGTCTTTCCAAGGTGGTTCATCCTGAGCTTTTGGATGATGCAGGACACCCAATTCAAGAGCCTTTACTCGTCATGCGATCCTTTTCAGCCAATGACGTTCGTGAGCAGCTCGATAGTTTGTACAATAGTTCTCCATCCGTAGGGGGCGAGAAGGAAGAATAGCTTCAGTAATCTGGTGTGAGAGTATTTGAACATTTGAAAAATTGAAAAGTTTTGAATGCTCTCTCAATATCCCCTTGTTTCAGATTCCCTGATTTCTCAAGGCTGGGGATATCAAGCAAAGAATATTGATCAAAAGTTTTCGGTTTTTGTTAAGGGTATTTGTCAACAAATATTTATCAACAGGATTTTTACCCTATTGAATATTTGATCATTTATAGCGATTCCTAATTACGTGAGGTACAGATCCACAATTCTGCAACTCCTCAATCTATTTTTGATCAACAAATGCTTCCTTAATGGCGTGGAGAGCGATCGCATGGTTCAGAATAATATCCGTTCGGGTTTGCTGAGTATGGTCATCGGAGCTGCTCCATTCTGTGAGTAAATTCTGAAATGCTTCCTGATCTAATAGCCCGTGGTTAGCAATTTTTTCCTGGGAGAGATGCTGGCTCATGAGCGCTTTAATTGCATCGGTTTTCTGCTGATCGGTGTGGGCTGGTGGAGCCATAAATGCAAATTTTTCCCGCTTGTAAAGGACTTCCGGCAGAATGTGTTTCATGGCCTCTCGCACGACCCACTTTTCAACCCCATCGCGAATCCGCACATGGGGTGGCAGGTTAATCCCCAGTTCAACTACATGGTGATCCAGGAACGCCGGGCGCGATTCCAGAGAATAGGCCATATCTACCCGATCCCCGCCCCAGTTTAAAATCTGTCCTTCCAGCATGGTTTTGATCCAACTATACTGAGCCCGATCCAGGGGATGGCGACCTTCGAGCTTGCTGCGATCTAGACTATAGGCCACAGCAGCCACCGGATCGTAATCTCCAATTTCTTCTAGAAATGCTTTGGATAACAAAGGCTTGACTTTTTCCAGTACTAGCATCCAGGGTTGAATCCAGGACGGTGTGAACCCCATCACCTCCTCAAATGCGGGATGGGAAACATCTCGCTCTGCCAAAATTGAACCGCTAAAGACTTGGTTACTGGCTTTAAGCTTGGCTTCCATTTCCCCGGATTGGTAGGCTGGATCATGGAGAAACATATCCCGTTTGAAGGTGGCATAGCCCCCAAACACCTCATCCGATCCTTCCCCCGTGATTACCACCTTGAAATTATTTTCGGTGACATGCTGGCTCATCAACATCTTGGCCACTCCCAAGGTGTTGTAAAACGTCCGTTCAGAGTGCCAGATTGCCTTCTCGAAGTTTTTGCCGTAGAGGTCAGATGCAGAAAGCTTGAGAATATCCTGATCCGCTCCGCATTTAGCGGCCATTTCCTGGGCGATCGCCGACTCATCGTAGCGAACATCATCAAAGCTGATGGTAAAGGCTTTGACTGGCGATTGCTGGATACTAGAAGCCATTCCCAGAATTGAGCAACTGTCAATCCCACCGGAAAGATAGCAGGCTACCGGCACATCTGCCTCCAACCTCAAGGCCACAGACTCAATCAAAGCCGTCCGCACCGCCTCAATGTGCTCAGCATCTGTGCGTTGGGTATGTTCCCCGTCCAACGGAAAATTCGCATCCCAGTACTGATGTTCCTGAATCTCTAACCCTTGGTCACCTTTTTGCACGATCATCATGTAGCCCGGTTTGAGACTATAGATCTCCTCAAATACTGTGTCTCCCGGAACCATCACCTGCATCATTTGATGCAACTGGGCTTTGGCTGACATCCGGCGAGGTACCTGCGGATGGGCCAGCACCGACTTAATTTCCGACCCGTAGTAAATCCCTTGATTGCTCAAATGAAAGAATAGGGGACGAATCCCAAAGCGATCGCGCACCAGGATCATCTGTTGCCGGGTTTGATCAAAAATGACAAAGGCAAATTCTCCCCGCAGATGATCGACAAAGCTTAAACCATGCTTACGATAGAGTTTCAGGGCAATTTCGCTATCGGATTTAGTCGTGAACTGAAATCCATCCGCCACCAGTTGACCGCGAATCCGTTTGTAGTCATAGAACTCACCATTGGCCGTCAGAATTAATCCAGCCTGGTGATCATGAATCGGCTGATCCCCACTATTCAAGCCAATAATTGAGAGTCGGGTATGGCCCATGGCAATTCCCTGGTCTGAATTGAGATAAAAGCCACAGCCATCTGGCCCCCGATGCTGGAGCCGATTGGCCATCTGTTGAACTAATTTTTGATGATCCTGATGAAGATTGAATGGATTCCAGAACCCGGTGATGCCGCACATGGTTTTTCCTCGGTAGTTCAGTAAAACAACTATTTAATAAAACAACTAGTAAATAGCTTGACGCAATTAATTAGAAGATTGAAGGGGGGGTGAAGGGGGCACTACCCTTCCTGGGGCGAAGCCCCAGACCCCCTTCCATTTAACAATTAATTACAACCACCTACTTAGTTCAACAATTGACACTCAATGATCAGCGATCAATACCGTAACTCCTAAGGCAGTACATCCAAGCGGTCAAAGATTGAAAGGAGCAACGCCTGACGGATGAATACGGCTCCATCCGCCTGATTGAAGTAAAGGTTGTGGTCGGTAGCATCTAGATCAACACTGAGCTCATCGCGACGAGCCAAGGGATGAAGTATTACGGTATCTTGTTTGAGCGGGGAAGAACTGTTCAGTTTGAACTTAGTGCCCAGAGTTCGATAGCCATCCCCCAGGTAGGCGATCGAATTCATGTAGATTACGTCTAGTTCCTCAATCACCTCCTGCAAATCACTCACAATCCGGATCGGCAAAGGGCTACTATCACAAAATTCATGGGCCTCCTCTCCCAACGGATCAGCCATCTCCGAGACAATCGTGATTTCGCGGATATTTTCCATAAACAGCAAAGATAGCATCAAAAAGCTCTTGACCGTCCGCATATTCCCCGGGGTGCCGACAATTCCCAGATGAATTCGTTCTGTCTCCGGCAGGTGACCAAATCCCAGGGCAGGTTTCCATTTGAGCAGGGCATACCAATCTGCCATGGCCTGGGTGGGGTGTTCATCTGAGCCATTGCCACCATTGATCATCGAAATTCGCAGATATTGACTGAGTTCCTGGATGGCGCGCTGTTCAGTATGGCGGATCACAACGACATCGGCATAGCTATTAAACATCTGGCCAATATCCAGCAGAGATTCTCCCTTGGCAATTCCGGTTGAAGCGGCCTCTGCCACACTCAGGGTTTTGCCCCCCAACCTCAGCATGGCGCTTTCAAAGGAGAGCCGGGTACGGGTGCTGGGTTCAAAAAACGCCGCTGCGAGAATCTTGTCATGGAGGGCATTGCCAACTGAAATTTGCTTGAGCTGGATATGAGCCGCCAGTTTACAAACTTCACAGAGTAATTCTCGATCAAATTGTTCAGCCGATAAGATGGATTGATGGGCCAGTTGTTTGAGTACATCCAACTGCACCCCTCGACCGGCCTGAATCAAGTTGGCCGGATCTGGACAGCACCCGATCACTTGCCTCGATTCTGGTGCGACTTTGTGGGCAACCTTTGCTGCTGGCTTGATTCCTACCATAGTGTCCCCCTTTTCCATTCCTGAATAAATAAAATGATCAAAATAGTACTAGTGATCGCACTCAAAATTAGTGCGCCGTAAACCAGTAAAGCAATTAAACCGTTGGAAAACATGATGATTTTAAATTGACTAAATTAGTAAAGTTATTCGCCCTGCCTTAAGGTTTGCCAAGAATAGTTGGCTGGCTGGATTACTGTAAAGAAAATCACACAAACCATCGACACAACCGTTCCAACCAAGGAAGCCACATACCAACCGATCTGAAAGTAAACCACTAACCCTACGATGCTACCCAATACCATGCCGCTGATCGCTCCTTGAGAATTGGCCCGTTTCCAGTACAATCCCGTGATGATTGGCCAGATCATGCTTCCCACCAGAGGCCCCGCAAAAAACAGTACCGTTGCCAATGTGCCAATCCGGGGCAGGCAGACTAACCAGGTTCCTAGACCCAGGGCTAGGGTAACCATCTGGGCGACTTTCTTGAGCTGTCCTGGAGTTGCCCCCGGTCGCCACATTCTCCGGTAAATATCTTCAGTGATCAGATCAGCCGTTGCCGCTAACAAACTATCAATACTAGAAGCCAGGGAACTGAAAACAATGACAAAAATTGCTACCGCTCCAATCTCGCCTAAAACACTAGCAATCACCAGGGGGCCGACCATATCCGGGCTGGGAACCGGAACCCCCAAGGCACCACTGGCCAAGGCAACAAATCCTGCCGCAATGGGAATTGGCAACCAGATCAAGCCCGCAATGGTATAAGCTTTTCTCCCAACTCCCTGGCGAAAAGCAAAGGCTCGACTCCACCAAACGTTGTTGTGAAAAATTTCCCCCAGACCAAACAGTAAGTTATTGAACACTGCAATAATTGCCGCTGGAAACATCACATCTAGTAATGCCGGTTTCTCAGCGGTGAGGTTGGCATAGATCGTTTCCATTTCGACCTGTTGCAATACGGCAAAACCAACAACCACAACCCCGATTAAAATAATCAAGCTTTGAATGAAGTCAGTGCCAATCACCGCGTACAGACCTCCTCGCATGGTGTAGATCACACAGACCGCCAGAATCACCGTCATCCCATATTCATACCGAATGCCAGACAGGGCATTCAACAGGATTCCTCCCGCCATCGCCATGCTGACCAACCAGGTCAGACTATAAAACAAGGTCAATACCAGAAAAATCTTCCAGGCCGTCTGACCATAGCGCAACCGCATGAAGTCACCGGAGGTATAGCCATCCGGCATCAACGCCCGAATCCGGGCGGACATGGGGGCGAACAGGAATAACCCAATGGAGGCCGTGCTGTAGGCCAGCATTCCCCAAATCCCCATTTGCAGGGCGAACTGGGGCGCAAGCATTGTAGTATTGGAGGTGACCCAGGTGGCAACAGCAGTGGCAGAACCCAGGGCTAAACCAATATTGCGTCCTGCTAAAGCATGATCTTCAAAGCTTTTGCTCTTGCGGCCCCAATAAATTCCCAGTCCAATCCACAACCCACTTAACCCCGTCATCAAGACCCATCCCAGCCAGGGAGACAAAAAAACTACATCATTCATGCTGGTGCTGCTCTCCATTCAAGATCACAAAAACGATACCGGCAAACACGCCTGCCCCTAGAGCGAACAACATCCAGGCCTGCCCCAGGGGATAATGCTGCACCTCTAAAGTAAGTGGCGGAGATAGGGTGCCATCGGTAGCTTGCAGACGATAAAAATATGCTCCATTTCTCAGGCCAGAGATGAATAGGGAGGTGTTATTGCCTTGATAGATGGTTTGAGGATTACTGAACTCTTGATCCAGGGCTTGCTGCAACTCAACTGGGCCATTCTCAGGTTCCCAGGTAAGTTGGGCATAACCCGTATTGCTGGTGATCGTGGCCTCTGTGATGAAGCGGGGGGCGGCGATCGCGGCACCGGCCCAACTATTAACGACGACAACAACAGCCGCTAACAAAAGCACACGTATAGTTTTACGCGTCATGAAAGATATTCCTATAACAGCGATGTTCTGACCATTTTTAGTCTCCCTCAACTTTCACAATCCAAGTTTCACAACATTAAGCCTCTGAATCCATTACCACGAATAGCATTCAGAATTTTGCAAGTTGTATTTGCCAGTTACAGCGATTTTCAATCCCGTGAGATATGGATTGGGAAGTGGGCGATGCAGTGCACCATCCACTCTCATACTCCAGCATCATAAGCAACGCTGTCTCTGAAATTTATGGATGAGTAATCAGTCCTCTACACAATTCAATGTAAAATCTGCTGCAAAATTCACTACAAACTTTACAAGTCAAGTTAAGTGCATTATGTCAGCTCAGATCCAGCTTGGCAAGCTAAGGGGCAGATGGATTGCTCCTGATATTTTATGACTTACATCGGTTGGATTGAGGCTCGTGGTCTGCGTCCTATAGCCGCAGGCTTTCTGATTCGTTGTGCTTTTGCTCAGGAAATTCAAGAATCTCCAATCTATCTATTACAATCAATCTATTAATTTTTGAACCTGATCAGAAGGCAATATTTCCTATTCATTTGCCAATTCCACCACTGCATTTAAAAGCACATTTGCTCCTTTTTCAATATCCTCCCAGTGGGTCCATTCATCGGGAGCATGACTCACCCCATTAACGCTAGGAACAAAAATCATCCCAGCCCTGGTAATTTGAGCTAGAAACTGAACATCATGGCCGGCCCCACTCGGCATCAGCATATAGTTGTAATCAAGCTTTTGGGTGACCTTCTCAAAGGTTGAAACAATATCAGGATGGCAAGGCTGGGGGACTAACCAGCTCAGTTCTTCATATTCAAACATCAATCGATGACGACGGCGATCGCCGACAGGGCTTTTCGGCAGGCATTGGCAAGCTGTTCTAGAACGGCCTCGTCCAGATCACGACCCACCAGGGAAAAATCTACCTCCCCTGGAATCGTATGGGGATTTCCCGGTTTCAGTTCCACCCGACCAATGGTCAAACGGCTTTTGTCAGTGCCTTCTTCCTCAATAATCCGATAGATTTCGTTGGCAAAACTGGCCAAACCCATGAAGGCATCACTTCGCATGTGCATCGGGGATGTTCCAGCGTGATCAGCTTTGCCAATCAGCTTGACCAGCCATTTGAAGATTCCAGAGATCCCTTCAACCACCCCAATGGCCTTTTGCTCCATCTCCAAAACCGGCCCCTGTTCGATGTGCAGCTCGACAAAAGCATGGATGGATTCTGGGGTTCGGCGAGAATGCAGGGCCGTGTGAGTGCTCATGTTAAACTTGGCCAGAGCATCCTTTAAAAACTCCCCGTCAATATCCCGGGCACTTTCCAGCCAATCCGGCTTCAAATCTCCCGCCAAAGCCTGGGCTCCCAACATTCCCCCAAACCGCCCCTCCTCTTCACTGGTGGCGATCACTTCAATCGGATACCTCAGCTCAATATTTTGCTCTTGAATCACCCGCAGGCATTCCAGACCCACCAACACCCCCAAGCTGCCATCAAACATTCCCCCACAGGGGACTGAGTCCAGGTGAGAACCAATCACTACGGCAGCCCGATCCGATGCTCCTAGTCGACCAATCACATTGCCCACACCATCCATCGAGGTAGCTAAGCCACAGGCTCGAAATTTGGCCATCAACCATTGTCGCGCTGCCATATCAATTTCAGTCAGGCCGGGACGATAAATTCCCTTGTCCACTTCGTTATAGCCAAACTTTGCCAATTCATAGAGGTCAGCTTCGATGCGCCCAATGTCTACGGAATAATAATCTACGGAGTAAGTCTCTAGCATTGTGTTTTTTACAGAAGCACCAGATGGAGGTCAGAAAGCTCAAAGAACAGCTATGAAAAAGCTTCGGAGTTTTCAAGGGTGCCTATCCCTCCAGAAATAATCGTCAGTTTTTTTCATAACCGATGATTTGAGATTGCTCTATAGTATTGCATCTGTCTTCAGAATCGGTATCAATCCAGTCAAAACCTGGTTTTACGGGCAAAAAATTCTTCTAGTTCTCAGGCTGCTAGAACACGGGATTGAACATCGCTATAATATAAGAGGGGTGAAAAGACCTGCGACCCCCTAGGGAAAATGATCGACTACCAGGAGCCTTGACCTAATACCATAGGAGAATCTCTCTGACATTACCAAATAACTAGTCATCATGACCATCGAATATGTTCTCTATGAAAATCGCCTGACCGCCGATCCTGATGACTACATAGCCATGGTTGTCCCTGGCAAAATTGTTGACCTAGACGATGTTGCGGATCGCATGGTTCAACAGGATTCTCCCTTGACCAAAGCGGATATCCTGTCTATCCTGAAGGACTTTCAAGCGGCTCTATTTGATCTGTTAACTGAGGGTGCAACCATCAATACCCCTTTTGCCAACTTCTCGGTCAATATTAAGGGGACATTTAATGGCATCGGCGACAGCTATGACTCCTCTCGTCATCAACTGATCCCCGTGGTCAATCCCGGTCGGGAACTCCGGAGTGCCTGCCGACGAGACATCCTCACCGAGAAAAAAGCAGTTTCTCTCCACTCACCGAAGCCCCTGGAATATGTAGATAGCAATACTGGAGAATACAACGGTATCATCACCCCAGGAGACCTGGGACAAATCAATGGCCATCGCCTCAAATTTGATCCCACCAGTCATCAGCAGGGAATTTTTTTTATCGCTGAAACGGGAGAAACTACCCGGGTGAATATCATTGGTCAGAATAAGTCCTCGAATCTGATCTTCATCAATCCCGATACTCTAACTACCGGAGATTATATCCTGGAGGTTCGTAGCCTCGTCGATCAGACCATTCATTCAGGGCGCTTAAAAGCCATTCTCAGCGTTGCTTAGGATGGGCTTAAATAGAATTTACAGTTTATTTGATGGTTATTTGGTAGGTGTTCCTTAGTTCCCTATGATTTGTATCAGGACTGCCATAGAACTGCTCTAGAACTATGTCAACAACGGTAGGAGTTGCTGAAACCATTCGCGTCCGGGGTCTCGTTCAAGGGGTGGGTTTCCGTCCCCTGGTGTATCGTCTAGCCCAGATCTGGAACCTGACCGGAGAAGTCCTCAATGATGGTGAGGGGGTGCTGATTCGATTGCGGGGCGATCGCCCCGCAATCGATCAGTTTCTCCAGCAACTCCAAGCCCAACCCCCGCCTCTAGCCCGAATCGACTCAGTACAGCGCTATCCCGATTCTGACAACCGTCAATTTTCCAGCTTCACCATCGGGATCAGCCAGGCCAGTCCAATTCGCACCGAGATTTCCCCTGACGCTGCTACCTGTCCGGAATGTCTACGGGAAATTCTCGATCCCCAGAGCCGCTGGTATCGCTATCCCCTGACCAATTGCACCTATTGTGGCCCCCGATTGAGTCTCATTCGGCGCTTGCCCTATGACCGGGAAAATACCAGCATGGCCCGGTTTGCCCTTTGCCCCCGATGTCAACAGGACTACGGAGATCCCGCCAATCGACGGTTTCACGCCCAGCCTACGGCCTGTCCAGTTTGCGGCCCTCAGGTTTGGTTAGAATCGGCTGACGGTAACAGGGTGCAACCTCAATCAATCTCTGAACTTGATTCCGAACTGGATCCAGTGAAAGCGGTCTGTCGTTTAATTCAACAGGGCAAAATCATAGCCATCAAAGGATTGGGGGGATTTCATCTGGCCTGTGATGCCACTAATCCAGCCGCCGTTCAACGTTTGCGCGATCGCAAACATCGCCCCGACAAACCCCTGGCTTTGATGGCCCGGAATCTTAAAATGATCCAGCAATACTGTCAGGTGAATCCACCGGAGCAAGCCTTACTAGAAAGTGCAGCGGCTCCAATTGTGTTGCTTCAGCGTTGGGTGGCTCCTCTCCATGGCGATCAGGTTCTTTCCAGGAAAAATTTGGACATTGCCCCTGCAGTGGCTCCGATGCAGAATAGTCTGGGGTTTATGCTGCCCCATACCCCCTTGCATCATTTGATTGTCCAGGATCTGGATATTCCGATCGTGCTCACCAGTGGCAATCTGTCTGATCAACCCCAATGTATTGACAATGCTACAGCCTGCCAAACCCTGAGCAACATTGCTGATTATTTGCTACTTCACGATCGGGACATTATCAATCGGGTGGATGATTCTATTGTCCGCTGGAGGGGGAAACCCTTGCAAACTTCACAGATTCTACGTCGGGCTAGGGGTTATGCTCCGGCCCCCATTTCCTTGCCGGCTGGATTTGAGCTGGCTCCCTCGATTCTGGCCATGGGTAGTGAATTAAAAAATACTTTTTGTCTATTGCAGGGGGGGCGCGCGACCCTATCGCAGCATCTTGGTGACCTAGGGGAGGCATCGGTAGCAGCAGCCTACCAGCAAACTTTGAAGCTTTACCTGGGATTATTAGAACACTCTCCTCAGGGAATTGTTATTGATCGCCATCCTGACTATCTATCTACAAAATTGGGCCAAGCCCTAGCCCAGGCCCATGATATTCCCTTGGAGTTTGTCCAGCACCATCATGCTCATATTGGGGCTTGTATGGCGGAAAATGACTTGCCCCTAGAGACCCAACCGATATTGGGCATTGCCCTGGATGGTCTGGGCTACGGAGAGGATCACACCCTTTGGGGGGGCGAGTTTTTATTAGCTGATTATCGGGGATTTCGGCGGCTGGGAACTTTCAAGCCGGTGGCAATGTTGGGGGGAGCCCAGGCAATTTATCAGCCCTGGCGGAGTGCCTATGCTCATTTGAGGAGTGCGGGATTTAGAGTACAGAATTCAGGATGTGAATCCCTGCTTGGATCATTGAAACATCCAAATAATGCTGCAGATTTGTTTGAATTTTTTCAGCATCAGCCCTTAAAGCTATTGGATCAGATGCTAGAGCAGGGGATCAATTCCCCTCTAGCCTCCTCCTGCGGTCGGCTCTTTGATGCGGTGGCGGCGGCAATTGGAGTTTGTCGAGGGACGGTGAGTTATGAGGGGCAGGGGGCGATCGCCCTGGAATCCCTGGCGGAACGTCATCTATTAAATCACTCTGAAGAAATGTCGGCCTACCCATTTTCTGTGATAACAGTAAGTCAGGTGGATTCGGTCAATCCTGGGTCAAAGTGTTGGCATTTAGATTCTGCCTTGATGTGGGGAGATTTGATTCAGGATCTGGCCCAGAACACGGAGCAGACCATCATGGCGGCTCGATTTCATCGAGGATTGGCTCAGGCGATCGCCGAGATGGTTGAGAGAATTAGGGGTGAGAGTCAGTTTGACCAGGTGGCTCTGTCAGGTGGGGTATTTCAGAATCAGATCCTGTTGACGCAAGTTCAACAGCATTTAATATCCCTGGGGTTTCAAGTCTTGACCCACAGTCAAGTGCCATCCAATGATGGGGGTTTATCCCTGGGGCAGGCAGTAATTGCAGCGGCTCGCATGGGGTCATAAATTATGTGTTTAGGAATTCCGGGTCAGATTATCGAGATCACTGACATGCAAAATCAATTGGCAACAGTCAGGATTGGTGGCGTTAAACGTCAGGTGAATGTTGCCTGCATTATTGATGACCAGCATCCAATTGAGTCCTGTGTTGGAGATTGGGTGCTGGTTCATGTGGGCTTTGCTATGAATCGAATTGACCAGGACGAAGCAGCAGAAACGTTAGGGATTTTACAGGAAATTGCAGCGGATTAATGGTAATAAAAATTTTATTGGATTAGATGCTTTATTAGATTAATCTGTCGGATTGATCCATAGCAATCATCAATGATTTGTGAAATGGGATGAAGGGGGCAACACCCCGCTCTGGGGGAATGAAGTCACCGGACTCTCTCTTGCTTTTTCATGATTAACTCAGGGCTACCATATCAGTCAATCCATTGAATTAATTTATCAGATTACTATTGCATCATCTTTTGAAGAGGGCCTCTAATGCAAACTACCAAAGAAGAATTATCCTGGCTAGAAGTTCCCCCGGACGTTAAAATATTGCTGATTCAAGCAGCGGAAAACTGGGAAGACACCGAAGTATCTGAGCAATTGATCAATCAAGCCCTGGCTAAAGCCGAAGACAACCTGGACGTTCTAACTGGTTCCTATCGATATTTTTTTTATAAGAGTCACTGGTCAATGGCCTTACAAATGGCAGAAAAAGTCATGACTCAGATTCAAGACAAGGAACAACTGCCAGAAACCTGGGAAGAATTGAAGCCGATCATTCTAGAAAATCGGGAGAAGCCGATGATTCGGCTCTATCTGAATGCCTATGCCGCCGTGGGTTTCGTTCTGGCCCGCCTGGGTAAACTCCCGGAAGCCAAAGAGATTTCAGAGCGGATTAAGGATGTGGATGAAAAGCGGGAATTGTGCTCGACAACGGTATTTGATGTGTTGACCCGACCCCCCGAAGAGGATGATTAGGAGCAGGTTCCATGAAGTACGTTGATGAATTTCGCGATCCCCGAAAAGCAACTGCAATCCTGGCTGAAATCAATCAGCTCAGTCAGAGTTTGCCCTGCACCACTCAACATCCCTTGAAGCTGATGGAGATTTGTGGCGGCCACACCCATTCTATTTTTAAGTATGGTTTGGAGACCCTGCTCCCGGAGACCATTGAACTGATTCATGGCCCTGGTTGTCCGGTGTGCATTATGCCACAGGGTAGGTTGGATGGGGCGATCGCCCTCGCCGAACAACCCCAGGTAATTTTCACTACCTATGGCGATACTCTGCGGGTTCCAGGCTCTCAGAAAAGTTTACTACAAGCTAGGGCCCAGGGCGCTGATATTCGTACCGTTTACTCTCCCCTGGATGCCTTAGCCATTGCCCGTCAGAATCCCCAGCGGGAAGTTATTTTCTTTGGGATTGGCTTTGAGACCACAGCCCCTAGTACGGCGTTGACGATCCTGCAGGCAGAACGGGAGCATTTATCAAATTTCAGTGTTTTTTGTAATCATGTTCTGGTGATTCCGGCCCTAGAGGCTTTGCTCGATAACCCAGATTTACAATTGGATGGATTCATTGGCCCTGGTCATGTCAGCATGGTGATTGGCACAAGGCCCTATGAAGTGATTTCACAAAAATATGGCAAGCCTCTGGCGATCGCCGGATTTGAACCCCTGGATATCCTACAGTCTATCTGGATGGTGTTGCAGCAGCTTGTGGAGGGGCGTTGCCAGGTGGAAAATCAATATGCCCGGTTGGTTTCCCAGGATGGTAATGCCGTAGCCCTTGAGGCTATGGGCAAAGTATTTGTGGTGCGGGACAGGTTTGAATGGCGCGGCTTGGGAGATATTATTCAGTCGGGGTTGAAAATTCGTTCAACCTATGGTCAATTTGATGCTGAGGCCAAATTTCAGTTGTCTGATGTCAGGGTTCCAGATGCGGCAGCCTGTCAATGTGGCGAGATTCTCAAGGGTGTATTGAAGCCCTGGCAATGTCGAGTATTTGGCACGGCTTGTACCCCTGAAACCCCGATTGGAACCTGCATGGTTTCCTCTGAGGGAGCCTGTGCAGCCTATTACAAGTATGGCTACAAGGATAGTCGTCTGGCTCCGGGTACTCATCATGTCCTGGCTAAGAACTTTGATAACCTGAATCCGGCGGCAAGTTGATCTGTTTAGTGGCTTGAACGGCAAGGCGATCGCAGGTTTCATTTTCAATGTTGCCAGCATGGCCCCGCACCCAAACGAATTTAACATCATGTTTGTCACACAGATCGAGCAGTCGTTGCCAGAGGTCGGGATTTTTGGCTGCTTCCTTGGGATTGCGTTTCCAGCCGTTGGTTCGCCAGCGTTTTGCCCATCCCTTCATAATAGCGTTCACCAGGTATTGGGAATCGGTGTAGAGGGTGACGGTGCAGGCAGAATTCAATAGTTCAAGTCCGGCTATAGCCCCCATAATCTCCATGCGATTATTCGTGGTGCGGCGAAATCCTCCGGAAATCTCTTTGCGGTGACTGCCATAGATCAGAACAGCGCCATATCCGCCTGTCCCTGGATTGCCGGAACATGCACCGTCAGTATAGATTGTGACCTGTTTCAAAGGCATATCAACTGATTTCTCCTTTAGAATTGAAAGTAGTCACCCTGGTTCTATAGTTTGAATGAGATAGTATCTCAATATATAACGATCCTAGATCAGTCACAAGAAAACTAGAGAAGGCGTTGGGAAAACAGGCTTCAACGGTTTTTTATGCAGGTATCTCCCCTGCACTCGCAGGTTCTTAGCTAATTTGTTTGATAGATGTTCCTGAGTTAGATAAGGTTTCTAGTTTTCAATTCTCAGGCTTTAATTCTCAGGCTTTAATGTCCAGTTTTTAATCTCTAGTTTTTAGTGTTTAATGTTTAGTTTTTAGGTAGGTGGTTGTAATTAATTGTTGAATGGAAGGGGGTCTGGGGCTTCGCCCCAAGAAGCAGTGCCCCTCTCCCCATCGATCCTTCCTA
>JAAURB010000012.1 GCA_012033335.1 Oscillatoriales cyanobacterium RM2_1_1 | reverse complement strand
CTTTTTAGCTCTTCTGTTTTCGAGGTTCGAGCGCTTCGTTTCGTTTCTCCGTATCTCGAGCGCATTTACTAATCTATTCCATACCTCCCATTACTGTCAACCCCTTTCTCTAGAAAAATTTTGGACTGCCCTGATGATACGGTGTAACAGGAGATGTAAGCCTTGACGCCAAGGGTTTTGAAGCTCAGCCTTCCGAAGGTTTATTTCAGAATCCAATTCAGACCTAAGTAAGGGTTTAGGGTACTAGGCTCCTACCAAAGAGAATTTTTTCATAATCACAACGATGATGAAGCGTACACTTTGATTCCTCTTGTTGTGAATAAGGTACTGGCAGATTTACCAGGGGGCTGTATTCTAAGTGAAGAGAGGGTAAGAGAGATTCTGCAAGACTGAGATACTTTCTTAACATGATCAAAAAAATTCTTCCTTTCTGAGCATCTTGCCCTATCTTAATCAGGTATGTCGATCAAATTTTCTTGGAAAGAAGTGTAGGTGATATGTCTAGTAGTGCTTCCCATACTATCAATTTGACTCCTGCAGAGGCATTTGCTGCGATCGCTCTGGTTGCTATTGCTGCTGACGGGGTCATTGCCAATAGCGAGTCTCAAATCCTTAGAGCAACTTTTGCTCGGATGCAGCTCTTTCAAGACTATTCAGCCGAGTCAAAGAATGAGATGCTGACCCGCCTGCTCGACCAGATCAAACAGCAAGGGTATGAGGCTTTGATGAAGGTTGCTGTCCAGAAGATTCCTCCAGACCTAAAGGAAACGGCTTTTGCAGTGGCGACTGATATTACTTTGTCTGACGGCGAGCTGGCGGATGAAGAAGAGCAGTTATTGGATGCGCTCTACAATTCTCTGGGTTTATCGGAAGAAATTGCAGCCAAAATTATTGATGTTATGTTGATCAAAAATAAAGGCTAAGGGTTACCCATCAATTTAAGGGGATAGGGCGGGATAGGGTAACGGGCTCAACCTTACTGTTGAACGCTATTGCCTGAAGTGGTTGACCAGGCTAAGGAATATAGATCTGAGGCATAAAAATCAAGATCAGGATAAAGCCCTTGTAGCATGAGATCTTTTTTGCTGTGGTATGGGCGAGATGACTGTTCCATCCGATTAAAGCTCTGCTCCCATGCTCTGATTTGAGTCGGGATATTTAGGAAGTCTAAATCGATTGATTTTCGGACTAACGAGCTTTGAGGAACTTCAAATGGGTTGCTATTTCCGGGTGCTGGTTTGTTTTGATTCATTCCAGGATTAGACTAGTGAGCTATCTTCGTACCATTTATTTTCGGGATACAGATGCCGCAGGGGTGGTTTATTGCTCCCATCTGTTATCAATTTGCCATGAAGCCTATGAAGCTGCCCTAAGGCTGAATCAAATTGATTTGCATAATTTCTTTCGCTCCCCTGATTTTGCAATTCCAATAGTTCACGCCAGTATCAACTTCTATCAACCTGTTTTTTGTGGGGATGTAATTCGGGTTGAGTTGAGTCCTGAACAATTGACAGAAGATACGTTTGAGATTCAGTACAAAATTTTTCAGACCCAGCGAGAGCAGGCTTTAACGGCAAAAGCAGTGACGAAGCATGTTTGTATCAACCCGATTTCCCGCGATCGCAGCCTTTTCCGGATCAGATTACCCGGTGGCTCAAGGCTTCAGAAGTTAATTCGATTTCCAAAAATCTAGATGCTGTTGTGTTGTGGACAAATGGGAAAGCCCTATTTTTCAAGGGGGACATCTGTCTCAGATATGACATCAATACCCACTCCATAGATCCTGGATATCCTCAGAAAATTGCTGAGGGAGAGTGGTCAATTTTACCCGAAAGCTTTCTTCAGGGAATTGATGCAGGTCTAGTCTGGAATAACGGGAAAGCTTTTTTCTTCAGGGAAAATGAGTATATTATGATTGATCTCTACAAGAGACAGATTGAACCTGGTTATCCCCAAAAACTTGATAGCGGTCAATGGATTGGATGGCCCAGTCATTTCTACCAGGGAATTGATACGGCCGTCCTCTGGGATCATGGTAAGGCTTATTTTTTAAGGGGAGCGAATATATTTGCTACGACATTTATCGGGAGATGGTGGATGCTGGCTATCCTAAAACGATTGCTAGTCTTCCCTGGAAGGGCCTACCCCACTACTTCACAAAGAATCTTGATGCCGCTGTAAATTGGAATCATGAAAAAGCTTACTTCTTCAAAGGGGATGAGTACATCTGTTATGACATCAATCAAGGCTGTGTTGAACCTACCCATCCTCTAAAAATTAAAGAAGGTTGGTTTAACTTTTGACCTGGTATTGGATCATGCTCCGGAATCAGAATTGCTGACTCAAATCCTCAGTCGGAACCGCAAATACAAAAATTTGGGTTTCCTGAATCGGGTTGAAGTTGTTATCACTGATCAAGATCAGCGATCGCCGCCCATCCGGCAGATCGGGGCCAAAGGTCATGCCTTCTACGTTGTCTAGGGTCAATCCCAGGCTATTCAAGTTCAACCACAGGGTTTTGCGGGCAGGAGCGAGTTTATCCGTTTGCCCTTCCAAGCTGTTAATATCCTGAATTTGACTGGCATCATCCAGGGAAACCCGAAATAGTTTGATTACATTTCCAGCGCTGATGGAAAAAGAGCGTTCCAGGCTGACCAAATGGGTTTCATCCAGGGCTAGGAGCTCCACTAGGCCACTGACTTTAAACTCCTGATCTAGGTCAGATAGCACCACAATCGGATCAGACATGTAGAAAAACTCCCGGTCAGGTTTGCCCTGGTTCAGGTCATAGCGAAGGATGCGACTGGGACTTCCCTGTTCTGGGGTGGCCATCTCCCCATCTTGAATCAATGCCCCCTCTGTAGCCGTGAACAGAAAAGTTTTGTCCGGGGTCAAGGTGAGACTTTCCAGGGCCAGATTATTGCGAGTACCAAAGTCGGGATTTTCTTTCGGGGTTAAAAACTTGACGGGAACGGGTAAGTACTGGATTTCTGTACCCGTGAGGGAAAATTCCTTGATAAACGGCGGAATCTGTCTGGCTACATCCCCTTCGGAGGAAATCAACAGACTTTCGCCAGTAAAGGTAATGCCTTCTGGATCATTCACTAGGGGAGGGAAAAACTCACCCTGGGAGTCTCGCAGGGGGGTGACGGCTTGAAATTGAACCGAGTTTTCATCCAGAGCATCTGGTGCGGTGTTGGACGTTGGATTAATCTTTTTGAGATCAATATTGGTCAAATCAATCTTCAATGTGTAAAACCGGGACGGGGTTTTCTCCCCCCGATCATCGGAAATGGCATAATAAACATCCAGGTCAGGGTTATAGGTAATTCCCGAAAGTCCCCCTACTTCTGTATCCTGAAACATGAATCCTGTCGGAAAAGTGGCCTGACCCAGCAGTTCTAATTTTTTAGCATCTGCTTTCACCAAGGGAGAGCTGAACAACAGGGCAATGGCCAGACTCGACCCCAGTCCTAAAATTACCAGCCAGCCAAATTTACGGTTTATCATTACTATGATTTAGCTATGGTTTAGTTATAATTCAGCGGGAATAGGGAAGTAGGTGGTTGTAATTAGTTGTTAAATGAAAGGGGATCTGGGGCTTTGCCCCAGGAAGGGGATACTGCCCCATTCATCCCCAGATCAATCTGCTAATTAATTGCGTCAAGCTACCTACTGGAATATTTAGGTTCAAAGCCGGGATGCCACTTAATATTACAACCTACACTAGGTTGTTGCTCAGACTCTACAACCTGATCCACGAGCACTGCATCAATGGCAGCCCGCAGATCATGACCCGTTACCAGAATGCCATTGGTTGGACGACTGCTGTCTAATTGGCCTCGATAAACGAGATGGCGATCGCTATCAAACAAGAAAAAATCAGGGGTACAGGCGGCAGTAAATGCCTGGGCAACCTCCTGGGTGGCATCATAGCAATAGGGAAAATTAAACCCCAATTCTACAGCCATTTCCTTTAGCTGTTCGGATCCGTCTTCTGGATGGGTTTGCACAGAATTAGAACTGATGGCAATGATAGCTAAGTCATCCCGGTGATAATCCTGACCGAGCCTGGCTAGCTCATGTTGGACATGTTGGACAAAGGGACAGTGGCGACAGATAAACATCACCAGAAAAGCTTTTTGATGGGAGAAAATTTCTGAAGAAATGATTTTTCCAGAAATCACATCCGGTAAATTGAAGTTGGGCATCGTCGTTCCCAATCGCAGCATGGTTGAAGTTGTAAGGGCCATTTTAAATTCCTGAACGGTGCTGAGAGGGTGTTTGAAATGGATATCGGGGGGCGCAGGCAAACTGTAAACCTATACGGAAATATAGGGGATTTAAGCGGCATGACTCAATCTATCGGTAACCAATCCGCTTTTCAAACCCATGGTGAAATGCGTTAGTAATCTGACCATCAGTGATTTATGGTTCATAAACGTTTTTACACTGTTGGAGTGGGAAATGCATACCTCACGGGATTGAACAGCTCTACAAGCAGCATTTTATACTAATTATCTTAGCGGTTTTCGCTTCGCGCCCAGAACTATCGCGATCTTGCCTTAGACTTGGATGGTTCACCCTTCGGATTGCTAGACTAGAGGTTGCCTGGGGTTGCTGCGATTTTTGATCTTGAATAGCTTTCATCCACAAATTTCTTAACCTAACGATCCATGCACAGGTTACTGACCGGCCCCCTCAAGGTTGAATCTCTAACACTTCAGATTGCTGATTTACCCGATTCTCTAGATGGTACTTGCTTAGTTCAACTGTCTGACTTTCATTATGATGGCCTGCGGTTGTCTGAAGAACTGCTCAGAGAAGCGATCGCCCTCACCAATCAGGCTGAACCGGATTTAATCTTACTGACTGGAGACTTTGTAACCCATGACCCCACCCCCATTGATCAATTAGCAATTCGGCTCAAGGCTCTGCAAAGCCGCTGGGGAATATATGCTGTTTTAGGAAATCACGACTATCATTACCCTGATTCTAGAAATATTGTGATTAAAGGTCTCAATCAAATCGATATTCCAGTGCTTGCAAATGAGGTGGTTTATCCTCTAGGTTCAGGGTTAGCGATTGTCGGATTACCGGACTTATTTTCAGGAGAATTTCAGCCGCAAACGGTGATGGAGAGTCTACCCCCAAATATTCCCAGAATTATTTTATCTCATAACCCTGACACGGCTGATTTATTACAAAAATGGCGGGTTGATTTGCAATTATCGGGGCATACCCACGGTGGTCAGATTGTGTTTCCTGGAATTGGAGCACTGCCTGGACATTTACAACGAACCAAAAAAGCCTTGCCTCGATCATTAAAGTTTTTAATCCCGATTAAATCAAGCTGTGGCAAGATCTTTAAACATTGGGAATGGGCATCGGGTTTACATCATCTCGGCAGTAATCGATTATATGTAAATCGGGGACTGGGAACTTACTTTCCAGGACGGTGGAATTGTCCCCCTGAAGTAACTGTGATTACCTTGAAATGCTAGAATTCTTAACAGTAACCTTCAGGAATAAAATGCTGTAATTTCAGCCTGGAACTCCTCTGCGGCGTTTCTCATGCTGCTGGAGTACGGGAGCAGGTGGTGCGATGCACCACCTGCTCCCAAATTCATACCTCCCGGGGTTGAAAATCACTGTAATTAAATCCATGACTAAATCCATGACCAGAACTGATGAAGTTTGGAAAACGGCGACTCTATCTAAGAACTTTTTAGAGGGGGTTAGGGGGGCGATTCCCCTGGCAGCAGAGCAGCTAGACATCCTGATTCGTATTCTGCAACTGTCCGGATCGCCCCTGAAAACCATTCTGGATTTGGGTTGTGGCGATGGAATCTTAGGATTAACCATTCTGAAACAATATCCCACGGCTAGGGTGACATTTCTAGATTTTTCAGAAACAATGATCGCAGCAGCACAGCAGAACATTCAGCCTGACTTTCCTGATGCTGAGTTTTTGATCAAAGATTTTGGCACTCCCGATTGGCTGCAATCTGTTCAACCGATAGCTCCCTTTGATGCCATCGTTTCCGGGTTTTCTATTCATCATCAGACGGATCAACGCAAACAAGAACTCTACGGGGAAATCTACCAATTACTCGCTCCTGGTGGGGTTTTTCTCAATCTGGAACATGTTGCTTCAGCCTCTCAATTGGGTGAGAACTTATTTGATCAATTGTTTGTTGATTCTCTCCATGGCTATCATCAAAATTTAGGGAGCCATCAATCCAGGGCAGAAATTGATCGCCAGTATTACAGTCGTGCAGATAAAACAGCGAATATTTTAGCCGCCGTTGAACTTCAATGTGACTGGTTACGAACCCTTGGATTTACGGATGTGGACTGCTTTATGAAATTGTTTGAGATTGCTTTATTTGGGGGAATTAAACCTGATTAATCACTTACCAAATCGATAACCTTTACCATAGACGGTGTGAATCAATGGGGTTTCTCCAGACTGTTCAATCTTGCGACGCAGCAGCCGAATTTGAGCAGCCAGGACATTACTATTGGGCTTTTCCTGGTCTTCCCAGAGGGATTGATAGATTTGCTGATGGGTGAGGATTTGTCCAGAATTTGCCATGAAGTATGCCAACAGTTGTCTTTCCTTTTCTGATAATTGAATGGCGCGATCGCCCCGATAGGCTTGCTGAGTTTCCAAGTTCAGTTCCAGGTCTGCTACTTTCAAAACTAGAGAGTCTGTAGATAGTTCTGAGCGGGAAGAACGCCGCAATAATGCTCGAACTCTGGCCAGCAACTCTCGTAATTCAAAAGGTTTAATTAAGTAATCATCGGCCCCCGCATCTAACCCTTCTACCCGATCATCAAGGGTATCTTTAGCCGTCAGAAATAGAATGGGTGTGGTTTGAGCATTAGATCGCAATTCCTGGCAGAGTTTTAATCCTGATTGCTGAGGCAGCATCCAATCTAAAATCAGCAAATCGTAGTTATTCTGGAGGGCAAGAATTTTCCCTTGAACGCCTTCATAGGCAATATCTACGGTATAGCCCTCCCGAGTCAATATCGTACTTAAAGAAGTTACCAGATCAACCTCATCATCAACCAGCAGAATTCGCATCTAAAATTCCCCTCAGTCCCGATTGAATCCTGACTTAATGGCGATGCAAATATTCAGATTCCTGGTCAGCAGAGGCCATCCATTCTTCCATGGCTGGCATTGCCCAGATTGCGTCTGAATAGTCCTGTTCATCAGGGTCTAACTTGACATCATAGGTAATAAACCGGGAGACCACCGGGGCAAACATGGCATCAGCAATCGAAAATTGCCCAAACAAAAACGTTCCCCCTTGACCAAAGGTTTTCCGGCAGTGTCTCCAAATTGCTTTAATTCGTTCAATATCTGTTCTCACCTCCGGTTTTATCCCTTCACCAGGGTAGCGAGCCCGACAATCCATCGGCATTTGCATCCGCAAATTGATAAAGCCTGCGTGCATTTCGTGACTGACTGAACGGGCTATGGCCGTGGCCCCAACATCTTCTGGCCAGAGATCGGGAGCAAAATTTTCGGCAATATATTCACAAATGGCCAGGGATTCCCAGACTGTCAAATGGTCGTGGAGCAAGACTGGTAGCCGACCCGACGGGGAATACTGCCGAATTTGCTGGTGAGTATCCGGAGTATCGAGGAGAATCCGAACTTCCTGAAAATCCAATCCAGCCTGCTTTAGGGCCAACCAGGGACGTAATGACCAGGATGAATAGTTTTTATTCCCGATCACCAGAGTAAGTGGGGTCATGATCTGATAAGTTTGGATAGCAAGTTTTTCAGCGGTTATGTTCCCAGTCAAACGTTCAAATAAACGTTCAAACCAGTGCTCACCGTTCAAACCGGGCTGCGACAGGATGTAGCCATCTATTTCTGGATTTCTGGTTTAATTTCCTGTCCAATTCCCTATCTAATTCTTAGTCCAAGCCTGAGCTTTAAGTTCTATGATTACTGTCGCATTGCCCAAAGGGGCCCTTTTAGAAGATAGCATTCGCCTGTTTCAATCGATAGGATTGGATTTTACCGCATTTCTAGACAGTAGCAATCGGTTATTGCAAATTGCAGATCCAACCCAAGCCGCGAAGGCGCTCCTGGTCAGAGCCCAGGATGTGCCGGTTTATGTGGAATATGGCCAGGCGCAACTGGGGATTGTGGGTTACGATGTGCTGCGGGAAAAAAAATCCCTGGTGGCTTCCCTGGTTGATTTAAAATTTGGTAAATGTCGTTTGTCTGTGGCTGTGAAGCAATCTAGCCCCTATCGAACTCCGGCTGAACTGCCGATCCATAGCCGGGTTGCCTCGAAGTTTGTCCATTGCGCTAGTGAATATTTTGAGGGGTTGGATTTACCCATCGAGATTGTACCGCTCTATGGTTCCGTTGAATTGGGCCCGATTACGGGGATGTCAGAGGCGATTGTAGATCTGGTTTCTACAGGCCGAACCCTGAAGCAAAACGGCTTGGTTGAAATTGCTGTGCTGTTTGAGAGTACCGCCCATTTGATTGCCCATCCCCTCAGCTACCGCCTGAATACTGGGGACTTGAAAACAGTAATTGAACAGTTGCGATCGCGAATCCTCCCAGGGGTTTGATGCTACATTAAGGGTGTTTGCCTCGGGTTGAAAGCTCTCTCGAAGTCCAGCAAATTTCTACCTTTTACCTTGAAAGATCCTACTTCTGAATGACAGGTTTACCCACTCCATATTCCTCGAATTCGCGGCGCAACCCGGAAACCGATTGGCAGTTGCTCGCAGAGTTGGGGCGCTATGCCCAGCGCAGCAAGGGATTATTAATCATTTCAATTATCTTGCTGATTCCCCTGTCTCTGGCCGGTGCAGTTCAGCCTATTTTGATCGGACAAACCATTTCTTTGATTCGTCAGGAACCTACCTATGGGTTTCTAGAGGGGTTGTCCTTGAAGCAGGGATTGAATCTACTGGCATTTATCCTGCTGTTGACCATTATTGTCCGACTCGGATTGCAATCCCTTCAGGGTTACTTAGTGCAAAAGGTCGGGCAAAGGATTACTGCTGATATTCGAGATGATTTATTTCATCATGTCACTTCCCTGGCGGTTCGGTTTTTTGACCGAACTCCAGTGGGTAAATTGATCACCCGATTAACCAGTGATGTCGATGCTTTAGGAGATGTTTTTTCGACAGGAGCCATTGGTATTGTTGGGGATTTATTTTCGATTCTCGTGATTGCCGTTACGATGTTTACGGTGCAATGGCAACTGGCTTCAATCCTGATTTTAATGATGATTCCTGTCGCCGCATTAATTGTCTATTTTCAGCAGCAATACCGCAGCGCCAACTACAAATCCAGGGAAGAATTATCTAATTTAAACTCCAAGCTTCAGGAGAATTTGATTGGGGTCAATGTGGTGCAATTGTTTCGCCGGGAGCGGTTGAATGCCGAAATATTTCGAGCGAATAATGAGCGCTATATTCGATTAGTTGACAAAACTATTTTCTACGATTCTGCGGTTTCTGCCACTTTAGAATGGATTGCTTTGGTGGCGATCGCTGTTGTCCTCTGGTTTGGGGGGAGCAAAGTGCTTCAGGGTTCCCTGGCGTTCGGTGAATTGTCCGCGTTCATTTTGTTTGCCCAGCGTTTGTTTGATCCCCTGCGACAATTTGCTGATAAATTTACTGCGATTCAAGCCGGGTTTACCGCCGTTGAACGGGTAAATGGGTTACTCAGACAGCCGATTGAAATTCGAGATCCTGGAGGAGATAGCCAGTCCTTGACCGCTGGAAACGCCCCCGGAGAAATCCGGTTTGAACATGTTTCTTTTGCCTACAAAGCAGATGAATATGTATTAAAAAATCTCAATTTTACGATTCATCCTGGTGAAAAAGTCGCTCTGGTTGGGCCTACGGGAGCTGGAAAAAGCACAATTATTCGCCTCCTTTGCAGATTGTATGAAGCCAGCGAAGGCCGGATTTTGTTGAATGGTGTAGACACCCGAGATCTGCGGCAGGCTGATTTGCGCCGCTATGTTGGGGTGATTTTACAGGATGGATTTATCTTTGCTGGAGATGTCAAAAGCAATATTGGGCTCGGGGAAACCTATCCTCTAGAAGCCATTCAAGCGGCAGCCCGAAATACTAACGTTGATTCATTTATTCAACAACTGCCCCAGGGCTATGACACTGAGCTCCGGGAGCGAGGAACCAACCTTTCCAGTGGCCAAAAGCAATTGCTAGCCTTTGCTCAGGTTGCCATTCGCGATCCTCAAATCCTGGTTCTAGACGAAGCCACCGCTAGTTTAGATGTGATGACCGAGGCCCTAGTTCAAGATGCTCTAGATCGGCTGTTGGAGAAAAGAACCGCCATTATCATCGCTCACCGCCTATCTACGATTCGGAACGTTGATCGAATTTTAGTGTTGAAACGAGGCCAATTGATCGAGTCAGGCCGCCATGAAGAACTATTGGAATTGGGTGGGCTCTATGCCAGTTTATACAAGCTACAAATGTTAGGAACTTGATAAAAAATAGTTAATCCTGATCTGGTAATGGAATATTAAGTAATAGAATATATTGAAGGAACCCATTGACCAAACCCCCTTTTGATTCAAAGGAGGTTTAAAATTGGCCATGGTTTACCAGATAAATGGAATTAAACGGGCAGTATGTTTCTGATACTCGGCATATTCAGAATATTTGTCTTCCATTCCCTGATCTTTTTGAGCCATTCTTTGCAGGTAAAGCGTTGCAACCAATCCTGGCACTAGGTAAGCCCAAGATGATCCAGCAACAATGGCAAAACTCAAATACCGCAGCAAATCCCCGAAGTAATTAATATTTCGAGAAAGTCGCCAGATATTATCCTGAACCAGCCCCGCCCCAAATTCCTTGGCTGTCAATTTTTGGACATCAGCACTGGCATTAATTAAACTTCCAAAAATATAGAAAACCAGGGCGATCGCAACCGTAACCAGAGCAATCGGTTGAGGATTGAGAAAGGCTAGATATCCAGGTAGACCATAAAATATACCTACGATTAAAATAATTGAAATCAACCCACCAATTCCCGCAGGTTCTTTAAATAAAAGCTCTCGCCGCTTGGGAAAAAGCCATTGTTCCGATAGCCACCAAACACAATAGCTAATATGCAGGCTCAAGTAAAGCACCTGACGCATTCCTGAAACTCCTAGAAGCACTGCACAACCGATCAAACACAAAATTGTGATCGCTTTGGCAATGTTAATGGCCGTTAACTGGGTGATTTGTTGATTCGTAACCGTTGAATTAGAAATCTGACTCATGTTTATCACCTTGAGCAAAAATACTTCATTTTATTCAATTATTCTAATTACTTTTCTAAGAAATTTTCCAAGAAATTATTCAAGGTGGGGGGGATTGATTGGGATTGGGCTGATCAGATCCGACAATTTTCTAGTTTCTCATTTCTAACTTCTAACTTCTAACTTCTAATTTCTTAATGCTGGATTAAATCCTGGATTTTTCTTGAAAGTTCAATGGAATCCCTCTACAAATTTTTACCTCAAATGTGCTGACCCCTTGGAATAGCCGTCTTCATGTCTCAACATCAAGCGTATTCAATGCCATATTTAAAGTTTCTTCAGACTCCCCTCTGAGAATTGTGCTACCATCTTCATCTATAGCTAGGGGTGCCTGCGAAGTCCAGGCTGAGAGACACCCTTGGAACCTGAGCTCGGTTAGTACCGACGTAGGGAAGCTGTTGTTAGAGGAATTGAATATGAGAAACGAATGGGTTGCAAAGCGGCACGGACAGGGCAATGTGACACAGATGCACTATGCTCGTCAAGGGGTTTTGACGGAAGAAATGCATTACGTGGCCCAGCGGGAAAACCTCCCGGTTGATTTGATTCAGGATGAAATTGCCCGAGGTCGGTTGATTATTCCCGCCAATATCAATCATGTCAATCTAGAACCGATGGGTATTGGTATTGCTTCTAAATGCAAGGTCAATGCCAATATTGGAGCCTCTCCCAACTCCTCCGATATCAATGAAGAGCTAGACAAGCTGAAGCTGGCAGTCAAGTATGGGGCGGATACGGTGATGGACTTATCTACAGGGGGGGGCGATCTGGATAAAATTCGGACTGCTATCATCAATGCTTCCCCGGTTCCTATCGGCACTGTCCCAATTTATCAAGCTCTAGAGAGTGTCCATGGTTCCATTGAGCAACTCACCCCCGAGGATTTCCTGCACATCATCGAAAAGCACGCTCAGCAAGGGGTGGACTACATGACCATCCATGCCGGGATTTTGATTGAGCATTTGCCTTTGGTGAGAAACCGGATCACTGGAATTGTGTCTCGCGGAGGCGGGATTATTGCCCGATGGATGCTACATCACCACAAGCAAAACCCCCTCTACAGCCACTTCGACGACATTATTGAAATCTTCAAAAAGTATGATGTCTCTTTTAGTCTGGGGGATTCTCTGCGTCCGGGTTGTACCCATGATGCCTCTGACGAAGCTCAACTGGCTGAACTCAAAACCCTGGGACAGCTCACCCGCCGAGCCTGGGAACATGATGTTCAGGTAATGGTGGAAGGGCCTGGCCATGTGCCAATGGATCAGATTGAATTCAACGTCAAGAAACAAATGGAAGAGTGTTCAGAAGCGCCTTTCTATGTCCTTGGCCCCTTGGTCACTGATATTGCTCCCGGTTATGACCATATTACCTCTGCCATTGGAGCAGCCCTGGCCGGATGGCATGGAACCGCGATGCTCTGCTACGTTACCCCCAAAGAACACCTGGGATTACCCAATGCTGAGGACGTTCGCAATGGATTGATTGCTTACAAGATTGCTGCCCATGCGGCGGATATTGCCCGCCATCGTCCAGGGGCCAGGGATCGGGATGATGAACTTTCTGCGGCCCGGTATAACTTTGACTGGAATCGCCAATTTGAACTCTCCCTCGACCCAGAACGGGCCCGGGAATATCACGATGAAACCCTACCAGCGGACATCTACAAAACAGCGGAGTTTTGCTCCATGTGTGGGCCAAAATTCTGTCCGATGCAGACGAAGGTTGATGCTGAGGCCCTGACTGAACTTGAAAAGTTTTTGGCGCAAGAACAGGAAGCAGTCCTCCAGAGCTAGGGCTTTGAGGATCATTAATATCTCAGGATTCTTGGAGACCAGAGCCTATTGATCCGTGTCTGAAGGCTCCGCAGTGCGGGGCCTTTAATTTTGATTTTGAAGATTCCAATTTGAAGATTCCAAACTGCTGCTCCAAAAGTTTTCTATTGACAGGATTGCTGTTTATGACCTTTGATTTGGATGGCAATTCTTTAGTCATCAACGATGAACCGTTTTCAATTCATCGGTATTTGGAGCCTGGCATGGGGAATACCCTGGGTTTTGATAGGATGCGAGGTCAAGCCTCAACCCCAAGGCAAATCTGAAACCGTAATCGTGCCTCAACCGCCTGAGAATCCTTCTCCTGAGCCCATTTCAGCAGAGAATATCGCTCAGGCCAGTCAGCATCGTCAATTGGGCTTGGACTATCGTCAGCAAGAACGCTACGAAGAGGCGATCGCCCAATTTCAAAAATCAGTTACTCTTGATCCTCATAATCTCTCTGGGCAAGTGCTTTTAGGCTGGACATTACATCTGACTGGACAAGAAGTCCGAGCAGCTCAGATTTTACAGACAGCCCTAGTTCAAGATCCTTCCCATGAGCCTGCCCTAAATGCATTGGGAATCGTTTATCTGGTGCAAGGCGATCTGACGGCAGCCGTGAAAACCCACACCCAAGCCGTGGAACTCAATCCTGATAACGAAATTGCCCACTATAATCTCTCTCTGGCTTATCAACGGTTACAACAATCGGAATTAGCGATCGCCCATGGTCTGCGAGCCACTGAGCTAGAACCGGAAAATCCTCATCCTTGGGTAGCCCTGGCTATTGCCTACTGGAGCTCAACCGATCCGTCCGCCGCTGCCCAAGCCTATCAACGGGCTATCGAACTAGATGATCGTTATCATGAGTCTGCGTTCTTAGACCACCTGAAACTGGCTGGTTTCAGCCTAGAACAGATTCAATTGACGAATCAGGTGAGACAGGCAAGGTAAGGGTTGGGAAGATTTAGGGCTGGGGAGATTTAGGGCTGGGAAGATTTAGGGCTGGGTTCCCCAGCCCCTACCGGATCCCTGGGTATTGAAAATCTGGTGGTGCAGGCATCTTGCCTATTGGGTGACGATTCCTAACAAATTGGTCGCTGCCCTGGTTTGACGGCATGGATATTCTCACTCCCCGAACCCGGCCATCCTCGCCGATCTTTTGCCTCTCCGGGTTGCCCCCAGCCCAATTGCAGTAGCATCTCCAGGAAATCAGACTTTTCCCATTTCCACAGGCAAGCCCATTCGGTTCTCTGGGCGATCGCCTCAATTTCATGGGCCTGAATCTCCTGGTAATCTTTGCCAGAATTGAGACTGAGATAAAAATTCATCCCCTCCGTAATCTGATGCCAGAAGTGGAGCAACTCTGGCTTTGCAGCTTTGAGCCGCTGCAAATCCTCGGGTAAAGCCATCAGTTGGTCATCAACCACTGGATAACGCAGGGTTTTACCGTGAATTGTAGCCTCTTGCCAGATAATCCCTGAAACATTGTTCTCTAGTTGATACCGATGAATCGCAGCCTTAAAGTCTTGATAGGCAGTGAATTTTTGAATGCCCTCTGGCTTGAGAAAATAATCAATTACCGGATTGCCCACGGTGGGGGTTGCCCTCAGGTTCAGCCGTTGCCCCTTGAGACAGGCTTTGCGCTCTTCATCTAAGATTTGGATGAGCTCCTTCGTGGTGTAGATCCTCGACATCGGCAGCATCCTCTAGTTGCCAGATTTTTGCCATGGCTTAAATATAGCGTGCTTGAGGAGTCGGAAGCCATTGACCTGGCTTTTAATCAGGCTTTTTTCTGTGGGTTGAACGGATGCCTGGATGTTCTCCAGATATCTCTATTGCTCTGGGCTAGTTCGTCTTATGGGCCTTTTTAAGATATGTATAGTCAGTTTCCAAATCGGGCAGCAGCCAATATACTTGAATTAATATTCAACATACAACCTGGGGAGGGCAATTATGCAGTTAAATCCTTATCTCAATTTCAGTGGCCAGTGTGAAATCGCATTTAAATTTTACGAGGAGTGTTTGGGGGGCAAAGTTGTAGCGATGATGACCTATAAGGGATCGCCGATGGCTGACCAGGTTCCCCCTGAGTGGCACACCAAAATCATGCACGCCGAATTCCAGCTCAACGACCGGAAATTAATGGGGTCTGACGCACCCCCAGAGCATCAGGAACCCACTCAGGGCTTCTCTGTGCTGCTCCAGTTTGACAATCCGACCGAGGCAGAGGAGATCTTTCACGCCCTAGCCAGGAATGGTACAGTCCAGATGCCGATCCAGGAAACGTTCTGGGCTTCCCGGTTTGGTATGTTAACCGATCAATTTGGGATTCCCTGGATGGTTAATTGCGACCAAACCTGATAAATTTTATGACGGTGAATTATCAGCGTCAGCTATAGAGCCTGGAATTATGGGGGCTGAAACTGTCAATGTCTAATGTTTCGCCCCTGACTAACCATTGAGGATTGCTACAGCAAAAATCAGGACAGCAAAAACCTGATAAAATGCGGAAATATAAGATTCTGATTAGTAATTTTTTATTTCATGACAATTGCTCAGGAGTCGCTTCAGCCCTCCAATCAGCCTCAAAACAAACATCAAAAAGCCAGGGGGCTCAAACCAGAGAGTCCTCGTCCGGCAAAGGAATTATGTAGTGAGTGTGGATTGTGTGATACCTACTACATTCACTATGTCAAAGAAGCCTGCGCTTTTCTCAATCAGCAAATTCCTCAACTAGAGCAGCAAAGCCATGGGCGCAGTCGGGATTTAAATAATTCTGATGACCTGTACTTTGGCGTACATCAGCAAATGATCGCCGCTCGCAAACAAGAACCCATTGCAGGGGCCCAATGGAGCGGAATCGTCAGTAGCATTGCCTGCGAGATGTTGACCCAGGGCAAGGTTGAAGGAGTGGTCTGCGTTCAGAATACGGCTGAGGATCGATTTCAACCCCTGCCTGTGATCGCCCGAACTCCAGAAGAGGTTCTAGCGGCACGGGTAAATAAACCTACCCTTCCCCAAATCTTTCAGTTCTAGAGCAGGTGGCAAAGTCTGGGATGAAGCGGTTGTTGGTGATTGGGGTGGGGTGTCAGATCCAAGCGCTGCGGGCCGTAGAGCAACAACTGGGCCTAGAAAAACTCTACGTTCTGGGAACTCCCTGCGTGGACAATGTGACCCGGGCCGGATTGCAAAAATTTCTAGAAACCACCAGTCGCTCCCCTGATACTGTGGTTCACTATGAGTTCATGCAGGACTTTCGGGTACACTTCAAACATGAGGACGGTTCAACGGAAACGGTGCCCTTCTTTGGCCTAAAGACAAATCAACTGAAGGATATTTTTGCACCTTCTTGCTTGAGCTGCTTTGACTATGTGAACTCCCTGGCAGATTTGGTTGTAGGCTACATGGGAGCCCCCTTTGGCTGGCAATGGATTGTAGTACGCAACCCGACCGGTCAGGAAATGCTGGATTTAGTCATGGGCCAGCTTGACACTCAACCAGTAATGTCCCAGGGGAATCGTCAACAAGCCGTTCAGCAGAGTATTCCAGCCTATGATCAGGGAGTAACTCTGCCGATGTGGGCCGCGAAAATGATGGGGGTGGTGATTGAGCGATTTGGCCCCAAGGGTTTGGAGTATGCCCGGTTCTCGATTGATTCCCACTTCACTCGCAACTATCTCTATGTCAAGCGCGATCGCCCAGAAAAGCTAGAAGCTCACGTGCCTGAATTTGCTAAACGTATTGTTAATCAGTACAAACTACCAAAGACCTAAAGGGTACACTCCCCAAAAGTGTTTTACCGGAAGTTTTCACCCAGAAGTCTTTTGCCAACGTTCAGCGACCCGGAATCCAATCAAAGGAATTGCTAACAATAACAGCATCGACCAAGGGGCTGAAACCAATCCCAACACAAAACAGCAAATTGCAATTGCTCTGGAAAAAACTTGAACAATCTCTTCAGAAATGGCCAGACTCAGAAAAATGGCCAGACCAGAAATAGAAAGGTAAATTAGAGAGGGTAGTAGAATCACAACCGTTGCTCCTATTAAATAAGGATTAAGAGTTGCGCGTTCCTTCGGGGTTTGACCCTACTTCCGTCTTCCTCGATCGCTGGAAATTAAAATCTTTGAGGATAATCTTTAAGGATTAAGGTCGCTGGAGATTAAAAATTACTGCAGCAGTTGGGGGAGATGAACGATTTATTTTTCTTCCACACATCATAACATTGTCATTCCGGAATGAATCAATTGATCGGGGTATTTTTGTCAAGAAAGTCCCACAAAACGTGTCGAGTTTTACAATTCTGATCAACTCTGTCAATACCTAATCTATAAAGTTTACTGGTGGCTGTTTTGGGAAAGCTCCTTTCGAAGCTCCGGGTTGCAGAATTTTCAAAAATTTTCAAAAAAGTTAATTCAAAACAATAACCGATGATGCATCAACCGGATTTGCGATCAAGTTTTCGAGGAAGAGAGAGTGACCTGCTTGGCAATGGGCATTCGCCAACCGGTTCCGAAGGCGCGATCGCTGATTTTCAAGCCGGGAGGAGCCTGACGACGCTTAAACTCAGCCCGCATCACCAGCTTCATGACCTGATCAACGGTCTCTGGTTCATGTCCTGCAGCTAGAATCTCCGCCATGGATTGATGCTGCTCCACCAGGCGATACAGAATATCATCGAGGACTTCATAGGGGGGCAGAGAATCCTGGTCAACCTGTCCGGGTTTGAGTTCAGCACTGGCGGGCTTGGTCAAAACATTTTCAGGAATCAGGGGGCGATGTTGAGAGCGATTTAACCAGTGACAGATTGAATAGACCCGGGTTTTCGGGACATCAGCGATCACCGCCAATCCGCCATTCATGTCCCCATAGAGGGTACAGTATCCCACGGCCATTTCCGATTTGTTTCCAGTGGAGAGCAACAAATGGCCAAACTTATTAGAGATCGCCATCAGCAAGGTGCCCCGAATTCGAGATTGGATATTTTCTTCGGCGACTCCGGATTCCGTCCCCGCAAATAGGGGTAGTAAAGTTTGCTCGAAGGTGTCCATAGAGTCCCCAATGGATAAAATCTGGGTTTGAATTCCAAGATTATTCGCTAAGTCCTGGGCATCTTTAATGGAATGATCAGAGCTGTAGGGCGAGGGCATGAGAATTCCCAGAACATTTTCTGCACCAATGGCGGCGGCGGCAATAGCCGCTACAAATGATGAATCTACCCCCCCACTCAGCCCCAAAATCACTCGAGAAAATCCGCATTTGCGGACATAATCCTGTACCCCCAATACCAGGGCCAGCCAGATTTCATGATCTTCGCTCTCTGGTGTAGATCGATGGGGAGGGAAACTGATATCCGGACTGATTTCAGCATCGATAGGTTTTAAATCCTGATCCACTTCGTCCCACTCAATTACAGCAAAATCCGGGGCAAAGGCTTGCAGAGCCGTAATCACATTCCCGGCTCGATTGATTCCCAGGCTACCTCCGTCAAAAATCAAATCATCATTTCCCCCCACCTGATTGCTGTAGAGGATTGGCAATTGATAGCGTCTAGCGCTACTGGTGAGCATTTGTTGGCGGAGCTTTTGTTTATTCACCTGATAGGGAGAAGCGGAGAGATTGACAATCAAATTCACCTCCTGGTCGGATAAATCTTGTAGAGGATTGCAGGGGTAGCGGCGCTTGCCCCAAAAGGCTTCATCATTCCAGAGATCTTCACAGATTGTTACCCCGACTTTGACCTTGAAACCCGATGCTAATTTCAGGCTGAAATCATTACGGGTTTTGCCGGGTTCAAAGTAGCGATCCTCATCAAAAACATCATAGGTGGGCAACAGCCGCTTTTGAAAAAACCCCTGAACCTGCCCCTGTTGCACCAAGGCTGCACTATTAAACAAGGACTTTTCCCCCTGTTGGATGGCGGCCTTGGAGTTGGGTTGAATTACCCCGACCAAGACAGCTAAATCACAGGGAAGTTGTTGGGCAAGCTGATGCAGTTGAATGGCGGTAGCTTCTATAAAACTGAGATAACTCAACAAATCCCGAGGTGGATAGCCGATCAGGGCTAGCTCGGTGGTCAGCATCAACTGACAATCTGCCTCCACTGCGCCCTGAGCCGCTTTTAGAATCAGTTCTGAATTTCCAACTAGGTCGCCGACAGTGGGATTGAGTTGGGCGATCGCAATCTTCATAGAAGTGTAGAGCCTGTCTGAATATTGGTGAATTTCACTATAATTCTAACAACCTTTTAGGGGAAATGTCATCTAGCTCTATAAGTCAGTGGTTGTAAGTAATTATTTAATTTAATGGAAGGGGGTCTGGGGCTTCTCCCTAGGAAGGACACTGCCCCCTGCATCCCCCCATCAATCTTTTAATTAATTACCTCAAGCTACTTAGTTGATCCTGTGACCTCGGATTTACTCAGATCTAAGCCGGGCTAGCCCAATTCATCGAGGCTTGACGACCACCGCTGCATAGTGATCCAGGCAGAGATAGTGTTGGGCCAGAGATTGCAACTGGGACGATTGAACCGAGCGAATCTGGTCAGGATAGGCCACGGACAACTCCGGTTTGGCTATGGCAAAATAATATCCGTATAGACCCGCCAATTCAATTGGGGTCTCCGTCGAAAAGGCGTAATCATTACAGAGCAGTCGTTGTCCCCGCAATAATTCAGGTTCAGAGATGGGTCGAACTTGCAATTCCTGAATATGATTCCGGATTAATGCTTCTACCCGTTCTAAATCTTGGGCCTCTAAGTAAGCACTAATCGTCAAAATGCTAGACCCTTGCTGGAGGGAGAACTGGCTGGACAAATCATAGACAAGCTGGAGTTCCTCCCGCAGCAACCTGAACAAATGAGAGGTTTTACCCTCAGCCAGAAGGGCAGACAATAAATCCAGGCCCCAGGCTTCCTGGATCTGTTCCGCTCCTGGCCCAACCCAGGCCAGGGTGAGCCGGGTTTGTTCAACGGTAGGGAGGGTGAGTTGTTGGCGACGCACACCCTGGGGCCTTGAGAGGGGAACGGCAAGAACTGGATATGCTTCTGGACATGGAAAGGTTGCAAAAGCCTGCTCAGTCAAGCCCATAGCCTGCTGTTGGCTAATTCCCCCCACGATCACCACTGCCATATTCTGAGGCTGATAGTGACAGCGATGAAAATAGCGCATTTTCTCGGGGGACTGTTGATTGAGGTGTTGGTCTGTTCCTAAAACTGGGCGACCATAGGGATGATCCAGACCATAAACTGCCTCCATCAACGCCGTAAACTCAACCCAGTCCGGATTATCATTAGCTTGACGCAGTTCCTCTAGGACAACCTCCCGCTCCCGATAAAATTCCTCGTCGGGGATTTTTGGATTCAGTAGGATCTGGCTGAGGAGGGCAAAGGCTGTGTCCGTATAGGGCAGGGTTGTAGTGATGTAGAAATGGGCATAATCGTGACTGGTAGCCGCATTAGTCATACCTCCCTGACATTCAATCAATTGGTCAAAGACCCCTGGGGCAATTTGGTCAGTTCCTTTAAAAATCATATGCTCTAGAAAGTGAGCCATCCCTGACCAGGATTCGGGTTCTACAATCGATCCCGCCCGCACCCAAACATCAACCACCACAACCGGAGTAGCCGAAACCTCTTGATGAATTACAGTTAGGCCATTATCTAAATGCAGAATACTTGCAGGAAATTGGCGGTGGGAAAGTTGTAGAGACAAACAATAATTACTCTGAAGTTGAAAAAGCTTAATCCTATCTTAAAGAAGATAGCTGCCCCAGATCAGCAATTCTGAATCTTGGAATACCAAATCGCAATAAATCTTTGCCTGATGGCTGAGAGGTTCAAAGCCCCGGTTCTCGAACTAAAAAGTCACCACTTCCGGGAAACTCTCAGAGTTAGAACCCGTCTATGGTGACTTTTTCTCTAGACTTAATGGCTTGACTAATGCTTAAACGTTAAGCAACGGAGCCAGAAATTACACCACAGGGGTAGAGAACACAGGAACCAATGCATCTCCATCAATACCACCATCAGCCTGAGCAAAGGGGTTAGAAGGAGGGAAAGGAGTCAGATCGGAGAAGCCCACTGCAACAAGGGAAGCCTGACCGTTCAATAACGTGATTGAAGGAACGGAGTAGTCAGGTTTTCAGCATCATCAGGTGCTTCAGCCCGAACCACATAGGGATCAATGGCAACTCCAGTTATAGGATCAACCAAACTAGGAGGAACATTGAAGAAGACAAAATTGCCGAAGGAATCTGTAGTGGTTACGGGTTCGTCATCCCCTTTCTCACCATCAAAATCCAGATCCAGGAACAGCTCAGCCCCTGAGATTGGATTGTCTCCAGCCCCAGTAATCGGATCAAAATCTAGGAATCCATTGGCATTAAAGTCCTCAAACACGAGGCCACCGATGGAGTTAGGAATCAGACCAATGCCCCCAGGAGGTGCGAGTACCAGAGTAAAGTTAACCTGAGCACTCTCACCAGGGCCAATCCCAACACCAAATACTCCAGGAGTATCAACAGCCGGAGGAACAGGAGACGTGATCAGGAACGCATCTGTTGAAGGACTAACCTCGACAGTGAATCCACTAAACAGCTCATCAAAATCCCCAGGATTGTCATTGACAAATTGGTCGAAAGGATTCTGAGGATCGTTCCCACCACCAACTTCCGTGTCTAGACCATCAAAGACATAGAAACCATCGCTATCTGTTGTGGTGGAACTGCCATCATCTAGCAGAACTTCTATACCCTCAATCCCAGGCTCATTGGGGTCAGGGAAACCGTTGCCGTTTAGATCCTCAATGACAAATCCGTAAACGCTATCCGGAATCACCAAACCCTCTGGGCTGAAGGTTGTCACACCAGCCGTTACGCCGATAACCTGAGGGTTGTCAGTGGTTGAGTCAAAACCACTAGGATTGAGTACCTGCTTAATGAATTCCGACGGGAAAACTTGCTGGATTGCATAGAAACCAGCTTCATTGGTTATGTCAGTTGGCTCACTGCCACTGATTTCTCCATCATTGTTCAGATCCAGGCCAACTGTTACTCCTGGAAGGGTAGGCTCAGTGGTTGGGTCGTAAACTCCATCCGCATTATTATCAACAAATGCCACCCCTTGAACGTTTCCGGTCAAGAAAATATTGGGAGGGGGAGCAATGGGAGGAATCCCTGATGAAACAATGGGAACATTAAACAGAGCCGGAATACCATCAGCAACCCCATCAATCGTAAAAGATTGAGGAAGGAGAGCCGACTGAGTGAATCCTGGGGGGGTTACGATATTCAGGCCAAAGGTACCTGCTGGAAGACCGTTAAAGTCAAAAGCCCCAAATCCATTAGCATCAGTCAAGGTAATCTGCTCAACCCCAGAGGGCAAACCATCACCATTTTCATCTAGGAAAACGGTAACGTTAGGCAACCCCTCTCCAGCATCAACAATGCCATTCGCATTAAAATCTTGAAATACTGATCCTGCTATTGTCGTAGTCACGATTTAACTCCTCCACCAAAGTAGTGTGCAAAAAATAACTCTGCTTGGACTAGGGACGAAGTGCCTACTAATACCGTACAGACGCACTGATTCATTTTACACAATGCAAGCCAAGCCTGAACAAGCTAAAGACTTTATCTAATTCGTAGGCAACTATATCAAACTTCCCAGAGTTCTGGCAATCTGATCAGCAGATTAGTTTTGATCCAAGCCCCAATCTCCGAATCAAAAAGCAACTAAAACTTAGAAACCAGAGAAGGGATGGAAACTGCCCAACACTTAATAGGCATCCTGTAGCTCATGAAAGTCAGGTGAAATATAGTCCTTACGCAAGGGCCAACCCACCCAATCTTCTGGCATCAGAATCCGTTTCAAGTTGGGATGACCTTCATAGATAATCCCATACATATCATAGGACTCTCTTTCTTGAAAGTCTGCACTTTTCCAGATCCAGTAAACCGATGGCACCTTGGGATCGTCCCGAGTGACGAAAACCTTGACGCAGATTTCCTCAGGTTGTTCCACGTCATCATTAATCTTAACCAAATGATAAACACTGATTAAATCTCCTCCCGGGCCATTATCATAGGCACATTGACACCGCAGGCAATTGAAGCCGTAAGCATACAGGGCCGTAGACAGAGGAATCAGATAATTCCGGTCAACTTTGATCACCTCGACTCCAGAGTGATTCTTTTCCAGGAATTCATGGTCAAACCCATTTTGGGTTAACCATTGAGAGGTAAGCCCAGGCTCAACAACAGCAGTCATCGACTCATCAGTCTCAGTCATTTGATGATTCCTCTAGCTGAGGTTTAACAATATTGGATGGGATCGTCTCTGGCTTGGCAGTTTGTTCAGTCAAGATCGCAGGTACAGGCATTCCCATCGCCTTAGCTAAGGATTGAGGCGGTGCTTGCCGAGTGGCAGATTGCAGGTATTGGCCCGTCAGGATAGGATCAACGGGTCTCAAACCATGGGAACGAGTGTAATAGCGATGGGTCTGCTTCAGGTTTCCCCGTTCTTGCAGGGAGTCATTGGAGATTTTTTTCCGCAGCTTGATGATCGCGTCGATGATCGCTTCAGGACGAGGTGGACATCCAGGGATATAGACATCCACGGGAATCAGCTTGTCTACTCCTCGAACCGCTGTTGGGGAATCCATGCTAAACATTCCCCCGGTAATCGTGCAGGCTCCCATGGCAATAACATACTTAGGTTCAGGCATTTGTTCATAGAGCCGAACCAACACGGGAGCATACTTCATCGTGATCGTACCCGCCGTGATAATCAAATCAGCCTGCCGGGGACTAGAACGGGGAACCAGACCAAAACGGTCAAAATCAAACCGGGAGCCAATCAGTCCAGCAAACTCAATAAAGCAGCAGGCAGTACCATACAAGAGTGGCCATAAACTCGACAATCGTGACCAGTTGTAAAGATCATCAACGGTGGTCAGAATTACGTTCTCTGAAAGAGACTGGGTCACATCCGGGCGCTCAATCGGATTTGAAATTGTCAGGGCTTCCGAAGAAAATTTTTGGGCTGTCATAATACTAAAAACTTAATTGTGAAAGTTGGCCGTCAATTCTCAGCTCAGAATTCTCATCTAAGACCATTCCAATGCACCTTTTCGCCAGGCATAGACTAGGGCAATGACCAGGATGGTAATAAAAACTAACGCCTCTATAAACGCTAGAAGTCCAAGTTGATGAAATGCAACCGCCCAGGGATATAGAAACACGGTCTCTACATCAAAAATTACAAACACTAGGGCAAACATATAGTATCGAATATTGAACTGAATCCAGGCTCCCCCAATCGGTTCGCAGCCCGACTCGTAGGTCGTTGTCCGAGACCCTACACTACTCTGAGGCCGTACCACCTTGGAAGCGCCAAGCGCTAACAGGGGAACCAGGCTACAAATCAGCAGGAAACCCAGGAAATATTCGTAGCCAGTTAAAACAAACATGGCAAGATAGGAGATTTTTCATCTTGTAACTGTCCTTAACATTATATAGGGGTTGGGCAATCTCAGTCCGAGGCAATAGCAGGAATTTGCTCAGAAGAAATTTGATTAAAATGGCCAGGGGCGATCGCCTGAGTCTATTAAGTTGGCTTCATTGATCAAGACACTGAGATTCTGTAATATTGTTTAATGAAGCCCTTAAGGTTCGGCTGGGGAATGTTGTGGCTGAGAAGGTATGTCTTGAAATTATGACTCTCAAACAATTCTCAAATTATTATGAGTGAATCTTATGAGTGAATCCGCTACTGAAACGAAGGCACTGGATCGGCATGAATGCAAGGTTTGTGGCTATGTTTATGAGCCCAAGAAGGGAAGCTCTACGGGAAATATTCCGGCAGGGACTAGCTTTGAGGAACTTCCAGGAAAATGGCGTTGTCCGGTCTGCGGTTCCCCTAAAAATCAGTTTGCCAACCTCGGTTCTGAGGAAGGCCCTTCCGGGTTTCAGGAGAATTTGGGCTACGGACTTGGGGTAAATACTTTGACTGCCCAGCAAAGAGTATATTGATCTTTGGTGGCCTAGCTTTGGGATTCCTATTCTTCATGAGCTTGTATGGTCTTAAGTAGGTTAGAAGTTCGGGGACAGTCGGAAAAAGAGTATATGAAGTTGAAATGGTAGATTTTATGCGGTTTTTTAGTATGCAGTTTTTGAGAAAAGGAGCGATCGCCCTTATAGCGATTTTGCTCTGTACCAGTTGTCAGTTTTTGCCGGATCTGGCCTACAATCCCTGGGAATTCACCCCGGTTGCAACCACTGGAAATCTCCTGGATGTTGCCTTCATCGAGAATTCTGACCATGGTTGGATTGTTGGCAGTGAGGCAACTCTGCTGGAGACAACCGATGGAGGCAAAACCTGGGAAGCCAAGGTTTTAGATCTAGGGGAAGAAAAAGTCCGATTCAACTCCGTCAGTTTCCGGGGTTCAGAGGGCTGGGTTGTAGGTGAACCAGCCACTCTTTTGCATACAACCGATCAGGGCAAGTCCTGGACACGAACAGTTCTAAGTGAAAAGCTACCTGGGGCTCCCTACACTATTGTGGCCCTAGACAAGAATTCAGCCGAGATGGCCACTGATATTGGCGCGATCTATGTCACACAAGATGGGGGTCAAACCTGGAAAGCGCTAGTAGAAGATGCTGTGGGGGTAGTTCGAAATGTTTCTCGGGCGGCTGATGGTCGATATGTGACGGTCTCAGCCAAAGGAAATTTCTACTCGACCTGGGAACCTGGAGAAAAATCCTGGGAACCCCATAACCGTTACAGTTCCAAGCGACTAGAAAATATTGGCTTTGGTAAAGATGGTCGGCTTTGGATGATTGCCCGGGGAGGGGAACTTCGCTTTAGTGACCCGGAAGGGGAAGAAGGCTGGAGTTCACCGATTAATCCTGAATATGCTTCAAGTTGGGGATTTTTAGATTTGGCCTATCGCACCCCAGAGGAAATCTGGGTTAGCGGAGGCAGCGGCACTCTAATTTGTAGTCTGGACGGGGGTGAAACCTGGCAAAAGGATGATGATGTCGGCGCAGTTCCGGGTAATTTTAACCGGATCAAGTTTATTTCCCCTGAGAAAGGGTTTATTTTGGGCCAGCGGGGAACTTTGCTCCGTTACACCGGAATGGCTCCTGATGCTGCCGCCTGAAATTGCCGCTCAAAATGGTCGCTTAATAATGGTTGAGATTTAACAGGGGTGGAATTGAAGTGATTCAGAGTAAGCCCAAGGGGTTTGTCCAGGTTTGTAGTGCAGGCTTCTAGTCGGGTAGATAAATATACCTAATACTCTTTACAATTCAAGTCAGATCCCGATGGGCGGGTTACGAAGTATCTCAGCATCGTATTATATTATTAATAAAGCGAAGATATCTAAACGCTCTGCTGAGGCAGAAGTTTATTTAGAAACCTGGTCGGATAACTTCAGTTTGCATTTTGCGTTCAATGCTTTTTTGTCGATAACTTTTGGAGGATCACAGTACATGGCAGGTTCAACGGGAGAGCGTCCTTTTGGGGATATTATCACCAGTGTTCGTTATTGGGTAATCCATAGCATTACGATTCCAGCTTTGTTTATTGCTGGTTGGCTGTTTGTTAGTACTGGGTTGGCCTATGATATTTTTGGTACTCCCCGCCCCAATGAATATTTCACCCAGGAACGTCAGGAATTACCAATTGTTTCTGATCGATTCAGTGGCAAGGAACAGATTAATGAGTTCACTGATAAGTAATTCATTAACAAGTAGTCAAAACCTAGTCAATTGGTCATTAGAAAGTTGTTAGAGAGTCGTTAAGAGAGGTTAGTTCAAATGACAAGTGGATCCAGTTCAAATGAGCCAGTAACTTACCCAATTTTTACAGTTCGGTGGCTTGCTGTTCATACCTTAGGAGTTCCCACGGTATTTTTCCTGGGAGCGATCGCGGCCATGCAGTTTATTCAGCGATAGGAGATTTTGATGGACAGAATACCCAATCCAAATCGTCAACCTGTTGAGTTAAACCGGACTTCCCTTTATCTAGGTTTACTTCTGGTTTTCGTTCTAGGAATTTTATTTTCTAGTTATTTCTTTAACTAACCGGAATCCCTTTGTATAGGGCTCTACCCTGAGTTACTCGGAATAAGTTCAACGTTAACATGCTCAAGTTGGCATCGAGCTAACAGGCTCTAGCTATCCTGAGATCAATAAGCTCAAGTTAACAAATTCTAGTTAAGTAGGTGGTTGTAATTAATTGTTAAATGGAAGGGGGTTGGGGGCGAAGTCCCAAGAAGGGCAGTATCCCCTTCACCCCCATATTAGTCTTCTAATTAATTGCGTCAAGCTACTTAACACGTTTAAGGTCAACCCATTAAAGTCAACAGATTTAACGAGGTAAGCGCTGTGTCTGGACAAGCACGAATTCCATTGTGGCTAGTTGCAACGGTTGCTGGAACAGGTGTTCTAGTTGTTGTCGGTCTATTTTTCTATGGTTCCTATGTGGGCATGGGTTCTTCAATGTAGGAAGCCGAGGTTTTAAACCGGCCCTGCCCAGATAAATGCTTGAGATTGAGGTTCCCAGGCATTTAGACTTCAGGCTTGTTGAAATCAAGCATTCAATTCCAGTCAGATCCCACTTATCGCAAGCTGGGATCTTTGTCTTGGATGGGAACTCTCCGAACATCTAAAATAAGTAAGTGTTGCACGCTTAAATGTTTCCGGGTTTTTATGACTTTAATTACCGCTATCGGGTTACTCGCTGGAACCTTAACGACCCTGGCATTTATTCCTCAGGTGATCAAGACCTGGAAAAGCAAATCCGCTGAGGATGTTTCCCTGGAAATGTTTGTGATTTTCTGCCTGGGGGTATTCCTCTGGCTCATTTACGGTTTTTTACTCCAGGATATTCCGATTATGATTGCCAACCTGGTGACTTTGATTCTGGCTTCAACAATCCTGGGGTTTAAGTTAAAATATGGTTAGCTCCTAACATGATGTTGCAACCATCCCTGTTTAACTCTTTTTAACGATTTAGTTTGGTTTTGAATCTAATTAACTTAGTTTGACTGTCTTTAACGCTGAACGGTTACTTTTTACCCCAGCAACTCCTGCTCCTGATGCAATTCCAGTAATTCTGGCGTTTCCCAACGAATACACCGTTGGGATTACCAGTTTGGGATATCAAGTAGTGTGGGCCACTCTGGCATTACGTTCTGAGGTTCAGGTCAGTCGGCTATTTACGGACATCCACGAACCTTTGCGATCTCAGCCCGAACTGGTGGGGTTTTCCTTTTCCTGGGAACTGGACTACAGCAACATTCTCAGCCAGCTTGAACAGTTAGAAATTCCCCTGCGGGCCAATCAACGAAGTCAATCTGATCCCCTGGTTTTTGGGGGTGGGCCAGTATTGACCGCTAATCCGGAGCCCTTTGCCGATTTCTTTGATCTGATTTTGCTAGGGGATGGAGAGGATTTATTGGGAGCCTTCATAGAGGCTTATCAACAGGTACGTTATGGGGATCGCAAAACCCAGCTCAGGCATTTAGCCCAAGTTCCTGGCATCTATGTACCCAGCTTATACCAGGTGATCTATCACTCTGGGACAGAGGAGATTCAGGAAATTTGTCCCCTTGACTCAAAAATCCCAGCCCAAGTCCACAAACAAACCTATCGCAGTAATACTCTCCTCGCCTCCACCGTGGTCACGGACAAGGCAGCCTGGGAAAATATCTATATGGTGGAAGTAGTTCGCAGTTGCCCGGAGATGTGTCGCTTCTGTCTGGCCAGCTACCTAACCCTGCCCTTTAGAACTGCCAGCCTCAGCGATTCTCTGATTCCTGCCATTGATCGGGGACTGACGGTTACCCAACGGATCGGACTTCTAGGGGCCTCAGTCACCCAGCACCCGGAATTTACAGCCCTGCTGGATCATCTCAAACAGCCTAAATATGACGGCATCCGCCTCAGCATTGCCTCCGTTCGCACCAACACTGTCACGGTTAAACTGGCTGAAACCTTGGCCCAACGAGACACCCGCAGCATTACAATTGCGGTGGAAAGTGGCAGCGATCGCCTGCGGGAAATCGTTAACAAAAAGCTTCAGACCGAGGAGATTATTCAAGCGGCCATCAACGCCAAGGCTGGAGGCTTACAGGCCATGAAGCTCTATGGCATGGTGGGGATTCCCGGGGAAGAATCCGAGGATATTACCGCTACTCTGGAGCTGATGCAGCAGCTCAAACAAGCCGCCCCTGGCCTGAGATTAACCCTGGGCTGCAGTACCTTTGTGCCCAAGGCCCATACTCCGTTTCAATGGTTTGGAGTCAATCCAGAGGCAGAAAAGCGCTTAAAAATTTTGGAAAAACAATTGCGCCCCCAAGGCATCGAGTTCCGTCCAGAAAGTTACAAATGGTCAGTGGTACAAGCCTTGATTTCCAGAGGCGATCGCCGTCTTTCCCAGGTTTTAGAACTGGTGCGCCACTACGGGGATTCCCTGGGCAGTTATCGTCGGGCATTCAAAGAACTCAAAGGGAAACTGCCGCCCTTGGACTATTACGTCCATCAAACCTGGAACCTGGAGCAAGTTCTCCCCTGGAGCCATCTAATCGGGCCCTTACCGGAAACCACCCTAAAAAAGCATTTAGCGGAAGCTACAAACCAGTTTGTTGGGAGTCCAACCGAGGAGGAATATAGTCATAAGATCTAAAATCCCAGATCACTCTTGGCCGTCACCGCCGCCTCCAATACTGCTTCATCGGACATTTCCTCCCAGTCGATATCAGCAATTTCCTGATAGAACTGTTCGTCATACAGCCGGGTACGAATTACCACCGGCATGGGCACGGCATGGCCCAACACCAAGGCTTGCTGCTTAGAATCTAGCTTGGCCAAGACAGACCGCAAGCTCTGCCCCCCAGAAACCCCAGTAAAAATCGCTTCAATGTCTTTGTCATCATTTAATAACGCCGTAATCCGGGTACCAATCTGGGACATCACCTCGGCATCGATGCCAGAAGGTCGCTGATCCACCACTAGTAAGGTGACAAAATACTTCCGCATTTCCCGGGCAATATTGCCGAAGATCGTCGAGCGGACAATGGCTGGATCTAGAAATCGATGGGCTTCTTCAATGGTAATGACCAACTGTTGGGGGCGATCGCAGGGATTTTTAGAGGCAAGAAACTTCTCGGCCTTCCGGACATAGGCTTGGTGAATCCGTCGGGTGATCATGTTTGTCACCAGCATGTAGGACAACATATCCGACTGAGAACCAAATTCCACAATCACATTTTTGCCCGCTTCCAAAGATTCCATCACCCGTTCGACGGAGTTCTGTTTAGAACTCGGTCGCATATATTTCAAGTTGTCCAACCGCAGCAACTTACGCTGGAGGGACATGATCGATCCCTTGTGACCCCGTTTTTCATCACAGAAGAGCTGAATATCTTCGTTGGTCATCTCGATCAGTTGGGCAATCCAGTTCTTGCCAAATTCACCCCGCAGAATATTGGCGCTGTCGAGACTGGCTTCTGAGAGGTTTAATTCCCGCTGGACTAAAGCCAGATCCTCCACCTCAATCTGGTTGTAACTCAGATAAAGCTCCTGGGCATCTCGAATACCCCGCCGCCGAGCAGAGTCGGGGTCTAAGGTGTACACCTCCACCCGTCCCGGAAATAATTGCCGCAGCCCCTTAACGGTATTAAACTTCTTGCCTTCTGAAACCGCCTCCCAGCCATATTCAGAGTGCATATCAAAGATCAGATTCACGGCGGCATCTTTGCGGATAATGCCCGACAACAGCAATCGAGTCAGGAAGGATTTTCCGGTTCCAGACTTGCCGAATACCCCGTTGCTGCGCTCCACAAACCGATCCAGATCAATACAGACTGGAACATCCATGTCAATCGGTTGACCAATGGCAAAGTTACGGCGATGGGGATCGTCCTCCCAGCCAAAAATCACCCTAAAATCCCGCTCACTGGCTTCATAGACTTGGGAAAAGTGGGTGGGGATAGTTTTGACTGGGAGTAGCTGAATGGCGGCGCTTGTCTGAGGTTGATAGGAGGCCAAAGTACTACGTCCAGGTTGGGAGGCTGCGGCATTTTCCTGGGCGATCAATTCTCGCAAATCCAGGTCATCGGGGAGATCCTGATTTAGCATTAGCATCGGGCTCAGCTCGATAGTCCCATAGGTGCTGCTCCCCGCCAGCACCGCCTGCATGAAGTCATCCTCAGGTCGCGGCGGATTGCTGAGAATCCGAGGGCTGGCGGTTCCCAGGGCAACATCCGTCAATAGACAGAAAAACCGCGATCGCACGCCCCGGACAATCAAAAACTTCCCTACTCGCATCTCTTCTACAGAGATATCAGGATGCAATCGCACTTCTAGACCTTTAGTTAAGGAGCCTTGAATGATAGAACCGAGGGGTTTTTCCGTTGCCATAAGCTACCATCAGAAGAAGTTGAGAATGGAGTCAAAGATCGAGTTAAAGTATTATTCGTGGGACGAGAAATGAATTAAAAACTTTAGTAGTCTCTTGTTTAATAAGGGTTAACCTCAAAATTGAGAGTAGGAAATAGAGAAATAAAACTATCAATTTTTTTCAGGTTTGATTACCACTATCCGCCAATTAGAGTTTAACGTCAACCTTTTTGTCAAAAAAGTCAAGCTGAAGTGGGTTGCAATTATCGTGAATCTGATCAATTCGTCATCGATACATAGGAACCCTGACTATCCATTCCTCAGAAATTATAATTTTGAAGTCTTTCTAGCATTGGCCGTCGGAAACAGAAAGTTCAAAACCTATACCTCAACTAGATAGAACCCCTACGTCTTTGGATTTGGGATGATTCAGACTATAGGGATTCATGAATTATGTGGGATGATCCGGGTATTGTATTTCTCACGCTGCTGGCCCATAGAAGGAGGTAGTGCAGTGCGTTAACCCCCCTCAACTCTCTACCTCATGGGATTATAAAGTCGCTATAAATCATTCAGAATCAGTGATCAGGAATTACCGCTCTGCGGATTCAAGATCAGATATGCTAGCATATTCAAGGGCAAGTCGAGTTTGAAACTTGTTAAGAACCCTATCCTCTGAACCTCAGCAAACCTTAAAAGATCAAAAGAAATGTATGGTTCTGCCTTGGATCTGAGCTATCACAGAGGATAGATGTAAAGATGTACTACACAAGGTAAGATTAGTTATGACAAACAAAAACATTGAAGACTTGATTGAGCAGGAGCGGGAAGCAGCTCGTACTGTCTGTGATACTCAAGGTGGGACTTCTGGTGATTGTGCTGTAGCCTGGGATGTTGTTGAAGAATTGCAAGCAGAAGCTGCCCACCAAAAGCAAAGTAAGCCAAAAAGTTCCTTTGAAACTTACTGCGATAATAATCCAGAAGCAGCAGAGTGTAGAATTTACGAAGATTAGAAGATTTTGATCTGACTTTGTAAGGAAATTGATCAGGCTATTGGTCAGTTTAATAGGGGGAGGCAACTGGCACACCGATTCAAACCAGTTTGCTCCCTTCTTTTATTTTAGATTTGTTTGAGAGTTATTTTTAAGCTTGAGTCTAAATTGATTGAATGGGCTGGGGATTTTGAGTTGATGTTAAATACTATATTACTGGCTAAACTTCCCGACCTCAATGCCTGGGTCTGGGCAGACTATCGAATGGCAGTCCTGTTTGCCGTGATCATGCCCTTGATCCTCTTGCTCTGGGCATTCATTCGTCGAATCGAAGTAATTCAACGATTACTGATCACCTACTGGCGAGTCTCAAGTTTACTGGCGATTACGGTCTACCTGATGATTGCGGCGCTTCCGGTTGGATTTATGGCCGCGATCGCCGCTCGGATTTTGATTCCGGTGGGTCTATGGTTCTGGGTAGATGCCAATGAAGAGATTCAAGAGATGCCCGCTTCCCCGTTGAAAACCTGCTTCACTTCCTGGCGATGGGCGATAACTGCCTGGAACTTGATTGGTGCTGTTTTGTTTTTGCCATCGATCCATTGTGCTTTTGCAGAAACCCCAGATTTATTACAGGATCAGAGCTGTCTAGGCTGGTTAGAACCCACCTGGATGTATCGGGAAATTTTCCATCCCAATCTCAATCCGCAGTTTCTAGGGCTTCTAGGTCTGGCTGGTCTGATATTTTACGTAATGTTCTTCAGCTACTTTGTCGTGATCAAACTCAAGCGCTATGGACGTTCAGCTACCAGTTATTGAGTCGGAAGGCATATCCAGTCAAACTAGCTCAACTCCTTAACAGCAGCCATTAGGCAAGTGACCTAGAACACGCCGCTCAGAAAAACCTTCAGGCAGTCTTCAAAATCCCCCAAAAACCTCAGAATCATGAAAAAACGAGTGACCTTGACGTTTCCCCGGCGCTCGATTCAAATGCCGGTGACCTATCGATTAGCTAAGGATTTTAATGTAGCAGCCAATATTATCCGAGCTCAGGTCGCCCCCAACCAGGTCGGAACTTTGGTGGTAGAGCTTTCTGGGGATATTGACCAACTGGAGGAAGCCATCGACTGGATGCAATCCCAGGGGATTAATGTTTCCCTGGCCAGCCGGGAGATTTTGATTGATGAAGCTGTTTGTGTGGATTGTGGTCTATGTACAGGGGTTTGTCCAACGGCAGCCCTGACCCTTAATCCGGAGACCTTTTATCTGACCTTTACGAGATCGCGCTGTATCGTTTGTGAGCAATGTATCTCAGCTTGCCCAGTCCAGGCCATTTCAACCAATCTGTAATCGAGTCATTATTCTGTGAATCCATTCACCTGGCTTGCCCTGTTCCTGTTCACCCTGACTTATTTTGTGGTTGGCTGGTATTTGACAGACTTGAATCTTGAGCCTCACGTCTGGGTTTCTATTGCTGTTCTCATTGTCGCCCTAGCTATTTTGCTGACTACTCCATCTGCCACCCTGAAAAAACCGATGTTTCAGTGGTTTCAATCCGATGTTGGAACCTTCATCGCCGTGCTGTCGGGGTCGTTGACCGTTGTGATCATGTTTACCCTGCTGCAACTATTTATCACTTTTCTGATGGTGTTGGCTTCTAGCTTACTGGTGCGAATGGAGTTGCAGAATGCCAAATGGAATAGTTGGCTAGCGTTTCTAGTGCTGGCTACTTTACCGTTTGTCGGCTTGGGGTTGAGCTGGCAGATTGAAAGCTTCATTCAGACCTATTCTCCTCAGTTTTGGTGGAACTAGTATTCGAGGGCTCTAGCGTCCGCTCTAACCCCTGGATTGGCCCCAAATAGCGAGTTAGATAAGGAGAAAATACCTCATAGATCAAAGTCAATGGCTTACCATGATGCCAGAATAGGTAATGTCGTCCCCAAAATGGCCCACTCTGATCAAAGGCAACCTCTAATTCGGGAGAAGCCCCATGGTAGAGCCCCTGAACATCTCGATAGAGCTCCGTCCGCAGGCGAGCCAGGCTGGCCCAGATTGGCAGATCGCGGTTCTGGAGATAGTCGTCCACATGACTGGCTTCCCACCAAGAAGTTGCGTAGGCTAATCGTTGTCCTGATGCGGTTCGGAGCCAGACCTGACGACGCAGCCTTGGCCCTGGTACAGCCTGAATCAGCTCTGGGGCTTCATCGGTATCCATACCAATGGCGGACATATCAATCACGTCAACCTCTGTGGGCTCCCCGGTTAAAAGCTGCAGATGGCGAGTGGGAGAGCCATCTCCCAGGAGTAAAATTTGCCAGGGGGGAGCGAGTTGAGTATGGGGTAATCCCTGTCGTACCTTCGATTCATCTCCCTGCCATTGAGGGCAGAGGCGATACCAATCGGTTGATACCTGAGACTTAGGGGATTGGCTGACTTTACTGGATTTACTTAAACTTGCAGTCAATGGCTTTTGTAGAGATTACTGATAGAACTTACTGACGGAACTTACGACGATTTTCAATTCTGTGAATTATGGATTTGGCAGTGGGTTAGCATGGTGCGCCACCAACTTTCGGACTCCAGCAGGGTGAGAAACGCTGTATTCACAAACTAGTTCACAAACTGTTTAGAAAACCTATGCATAAAATCTACTCACAAAACCTATTCACAAAACTTAATCTAATTAATACTGTAATGGTTTTCTATGGGTTTAAGCAAGGTTATTGGTAGAGCGATTGAAGTCTATGAAGCTGGGAATTGTTGGTCTGGGATTGATTGGGGGCTCGATTGGTCTGGAACTCTCCGCTATTCGTCATCATCCGGCCCAGTTTGCGGATCGGCTGGCAAAAATTTCTCAGGGAGAACCGTGGTCAAACCTGGAAATTCTGGGGGTGAGCCGTCGTCAATCCACCGGCGAACGAGGGGTGGCCCTGGGAATTGTAGACACTGCCAGTACTGAATTGAACTCCCTGACGGATGCTGATTTAATTGCCATTTGTACTCCGATTGGATCAATTGTGTCTACGGTAGAACAATTAGTCCCCTATCTCAAGCCGAATACCGTGATTACTGATGTGGGATCTGTGAAGCAGCCTATTATAGACGCGATCGCGCCCCTCTGGCCAAATTTTATTGGAGGTCACCCCATGGCTGGAACTGCAGATCAGGGCATTGAGGCGGCACTGCTGAACTTATTTCTAGACAAACCCTATGTGTTGACTCCAACACCCCATACTTCACCCCAGGCTATTAACCAGGTGAGTGGTTTAATTCACCTGCTGGGGGCCAGACTGATTCAATGTTCTCCCGCCGACCACGATCAAGCTGTAGCCTGGATCTCCCATGTTCCAGTCATGGTTAGTGCCGGGTTGATTACAGCCATTCAAATGGAATCCGATGCCTCAGTTCTCCAACTGGCTTATCAGTTAGCCAGTTCTGGATTTCGGGATACGAGCCGGGTTGGGGGGGGCAACCCGGAACTGGGCACGATGATGGCTCAATATAACTCCCCAGCGATCGCCCGAGCCCTCCGTCTTTATCGCCAGATGTTAGATCAAATCCTCAATGCCATTGAACAGCAAAATTGGCCAGCGATAGAAACAATTCTCACCCAGGCTCAGCAGGAGCGGCAGAAGTTCAATGCGTAAGTCCATCTTGGAGCCACAAAACTGATAAAAAAAATTAATACAAAAAAGCCCTCTACGAATGGCAGAGGGTATTGACCAGGGTGCATCTACTACTCCGTTATTCCAATGATTAATTGGGAATTCCGGAGAGTTTGCTGAACTTTTTTTACAGTAATTTTCAATGGTTTGCAAGGGGCATAGGGGGGGCGCTACCCCTGGCTGGGGTGGGTCTCCAGGGGCTTCTAGAGCATCTAATCAATCATTAGAGGAATTTCTCATGGAATCCCTCAGGCGATGATTGTATCTGGATCAACACTAAATACCAAAATCGTTGTATCCCGGACTGAGATTTTAATTTTTTGAGCCAGTCGCATTTGCGACACCGGTTCCCTCAGCAATCCTCGCTTTCTAGAGATAGATTCCGCTAAATCTTGATTCATACACTGAATGTGTAGAATCCCCCAACGTCTGAAAACTTTACATTTTTCAAGGGATTTCAGTTGTTGTAATTCCTCCTGATTCTCCCGATAAAAATCCCAAATTAATCGGATAAGCTGTGAAGGCTTTTTCATGGTAATCTGAAAATTTATTAAAATTTATTAAAAACAATCTCATTAGAGTTCCACAGAAAACTAATGCTACTTACCAGTATGAATCAAAGGAATTGAGAACAGCTTGAGAATGCCCTGTGGATGAAATAAGATGTAATATGATTTGACTTATTGCAATATTTGGTTGCAATGTTCGATTGCAGCGTTTGAAATTTCAGGGTTCACCACAATAGACAATCAGATCAATTTCCACATTTCCCTGTCCTGCTAAGCCCAATACACCCACCGTTGTTCGACAGGGCAAACGTCCATCCACAAAGTAGGAAGAATAAACTTGATTGACAATGTCGTAATCTCGAAAATCTGTTAAAAAAATTCGTGCCATCACAACCTGTTTGAAACTTGCCCCCGCATGATCAAGGACTAATTTCAAGTTGTCCATGACTCGATGGGTTTGACTTTCTAAAGAACCTGGGATAACTTCTCCTGTTTTCGGATCTTCAGCCAGTTGACCTGTAACAAATAAAAACTCCCCCGCCCTGACCGCATGGGAATAGGGAGCAACGGGGGGCAAAAGATTGTCAGGTAAGGTGATAAATTCAAGCATCTTAAAGCATTTTTCTGAAAAGTTTGCAGTTGATTTTATCATTAACCCCATGCCCCTCCCGCATCAATCTAGGATTGAATTTCTGCCTCAGTCCGCAGGCTTAATAGAGCAAATAGAGTCAGGGGCAGACTGGCAATCAGCAGCAGCATCACAAACACACAACCCCCTACAAAATTACGGCTGAGTTTATAGAAGGTAATTGGAGCGGAAGGAGTATTGGAGTGGATAGTCATGATTGAAGAGAACATTATTCTTGAGGAAATTAACTTCTACACTTCTATTTATAAGCTGAATTTCAAGGGAATAAAACCCAGAAAATACTGATTTCTGAAGGATTTATCCGTTATTTTTAGCCCTTTTAAAAGTGGCTGAGTTTACTGATATTCGGCTCAGGTTTCAAACCTAGCTCTCCCAGAAATTACAGAGATCAAGTTATAACGATCAAATACAGCAAATTTTGCCGGGTTGGAGCCCAAAAAGTCTCCCTTGTAAATGGAGACTTGGAAGTTTAAGAGTTGAAAGTTTGAGACTTGAAAGTTTAAGATGCTTAATACTACTGGGGTCGGCCTGTTCGAGTCAAGGGTCTGACTGTACGGAATAACTCTGGCGATCGCCTTTGCGATGACCCAAATCCTTGCATCAAGACTTGACTGGGTTCAATCTGGCAACCCCCCTCAAATTGGGGTTAGAATAGCTCAGATCGGTGTAAAATGCTAGAGTTTGCTATTGATAAGACTAAAGCGGCTCTTTGCATCTGTCGCCTGATGAAATCTCTCATTCATTTCCAACTGAGTGCAGGAACTAAAAGCTATGGCTGTTGCCCCTCGTCAGAATCAATTTAGTCCCATCGTAACCCCATCAGCTTCTAGAGTAGATTTTGAGTATGATTTTCTGATCAACCCAAGAAGTCTGGAGCAGTCTTCCACTACAAGTATTACAGAATTGACTCAGTCTGAAAGTAATGTCATTTCTATCGAGCAAGCTCGGGAAAAATATCAGCGACTTGCTAATCTGCGAATGCGCTCTTCTCAGACTCATCCAAGGCGGAATGACCTGAAGCACTATGATTTAACACGTTTAGAACGCCCCGATCTGAGACGCGATGACTTCAGCCACTATAGTAACTCCAACAACCTGGAGCACCCCGATTTAAAGCGCCCCGATTTAAAGCGCCATGACCCGAAGCGTCGTAATCACAGTCATGATCGTAATTTTCATGATCGTAATTTAGAACGCCATGGCCCAAAGCGTAACGGTTCAAAGCGTCATGATCTAAAGCACAATGACCCCCAGGGATCTCCTAAGATTATTCAAGTCAACCCCAAGTCAAAACCCGTCTGGTTGCGATCGCTCACTTGGTGTCAGCACATTTCCTCAGGAGTAGCGGGTCTCGTCGTGGGAGTCACCCTGGTGGCCTATGGTATGACAGTCTATATGGAGTCTCTCTGGAGCCAGGAATATCAAACCCTTGAGGCGCTTCGCACTGAGGAACAACAATTGCGAGCAGCGGGGGAAGTTTTGAAGCATAAGATTGCCCAGGAAACGGAGCAAGATGATACTGGATTAGTTCCCCGGGAACCCGCAAATATGATTTTTCTCCACCCTGCTCCCCTGCGTCCCGAGATTAACAGGGCGGTCACTCCGACCTTAGAATCCGATCAGCAACCTGCTGCTTTGCCTGACAAGCCTTTAGCTTACTGAGGGTATAGCCCAAATGCGAGATGCCAATTCAGATATTTCCCTCCGTTCCAGTCGCCCTAATCTCAGATCAAGACCCCTGGCTCGACGCTTGGGTTTGGACTCGGTTAAACCAGATGCCACGGTAGAACAGGATTTTGCCCCTACCCCAATTCCTGCTCAAACCCCATTCCTTGAGTCAGAACTTCCAACTCGAGCCCAGTCAGGGAATGTTTGTGATCGGCAGCGCCTGCGAATCGTGTGGTTCGTACTTGTGTTGGGGATGTTAGGACTTGCTGCTAATTTATTTCGGCTGCAGGTGTTTCAAGGGGCAAGCTTGAAACAGCGGGCCCTAGCTCAACAAAATCAGCGATCGCATCCCTTTGTACCCCGGCGACCGATTAGTGATGCCAATGGTAATCTTCTGGCCCTGGATCAAATTACCTATACCCTCTATGCCCATCCCAAGCTATTCAAAGTCCCAGCAGAAAAAATTGCCGATCGAATTGCGCCGATGTTGATGGCAGATGACTTGACTGCCATCTCTGCTGCCAATCTTCTGGCCCAGTTCTCTACGGCAGAAACCGGCATCAAAGTGACCACCGCTCTATCTGAAGCCGTTGCCAATCGGATCATGAGTGAGGGGATTGATGGTCTGGAGTTGATTCAAGATCGGCAACGGCTCTATCCTCAAGAAGATATTGCTGCTGATGTGATCGGATTTGTGGATCTTGAGGGCAAGGGTCAGGCAGGGGTAGAGTATAGTCAGCAGGATATGCTAGAGCGCACCATGCCGTCCCTGCTGTTTGAGCGGGCTGTTGATGGTACCTGGGTTCCAAGCCAGCTTGCCAGCGGCTATGTCCAGCTTGACGATTTGGAGCTCGTCTGACTTTAGATACTCGCCTGCAACGGATTGCTCGCTCCGTCTTGCATCACCACGTCAAAAAAAATCAGGCAAAGCGGGGAACTGTGATTGTGATGGACGCAGTAGATGGTTCCCTACTGGCCCTAGCCAATGATCCATCCTACGATCCAAATCGGTACTATGAATCTAGCCTCGATCTATTCAAAAACTGGGCTTTGTCCGATCTCTATGAACCGGGTTCTACCTTCAAGCCGATCAATGTTGCCTTAGCCTTGGAGGCTGGAGCAATTCAGCCCGAAACCACCGTCTATGATGAAGGTCGGATTCAGATTGGCAAATGGCCAATCGAAAATGCGGACTACAGCTATGTCGGCCCTCGAGGAACCTTGAGTGTTGGAGAAGTCCTGAAGTATTCGAGCAATATTGGGATGGTGCGGATCATGCAAAAACTCAATCCAGAGGTCTATTACGAAGGGCTACAACGGCTGGGTTTGGGAGAGATGATGGGAGTTGATCTGCCCTTTGAAGTTCCGAGCACCCTCAAAAGTCGCGGTCAGTTCACGAACGTTACGGTGGAAGCGGCAACGGTAGCCTTTGGTCAAGGGCTTTCTGTAACACCAGTCAAACTGGTTCAACTCATGGCTGTCCTGGCAAATGGCGGAAAATTAGTCACCCCCCATGTGGTGAAGGGTCTCTATGACAGTAAAGGTCATCTTTACTGGCAGTTGTCTCTTCCAGAACCTAAGCAGGTGTTTTCCTCCCAAACCACTACTACCGTGCTGAATATGATGGAAACTTCTGTGGATGCAGGGACAGGCAAGGAAGCTCAAATTCCGGGCTATCGGATTGCGGGAAAGACCGGAACTGCCCAAAAAGCCGTGGGGTCGAGGGGCTACTCCAAGTATGCAAAGATTACTAGCTTTGTGGGAATTCTCTCGGTTAATCATCCACGCTACGTTGTCCTAGCGGTGATCGATGAACCTGAATCCGGCAGCGGTGGAACCGTAGCTGCCCCTGTTGTCAAGGAGGTGATGGAGGCATTGATTGGTATTAAGCAAATCCCTCCTTCGAATTTTGGAGAGGTCAAATCAAAGGCTGAATCAGAACCTGAGTTAGATGAAGCGGAAGAGCAGCAATGAGTGAAAACCTGCAATCGATCATCTCAGGTTTCACACAACTCTCAGGTTTCACACAACAAGTAGGGGCTGGGAAACCCAGCCCTCTTTAGGTTTCCCAGTCTCCCAAAATACACCCGAGGGATGATCAATATCTAGCCCCCCGGGGTCAAAAGCCCTGGGGGGTTGAGCACTCCATCAGATAAAATTGCTATCCCTAGACCATACCGCCCGCTGCCTGAAATCTGGCTCTGGCACGCTTCAACGCATTTTTGGCCTTGATTTTTTCCTGCTCCGTTCCCATTTCCGCTTGAGTTAGGGCAGTTAGGGCATTGGTATAGGCTGTGCGGGCTGTTTCCATGTCAATGTCATTTCCTGGCTCAGCCCCATTGACTAAAATCGTGACTTCGTCTTCTTCAATCTCGGCAAATCCACTCAGTAAAACAATCGGAATCCACTCATTCTGAACCCGCACTCGCATTACACCTGTATCAAGGGCAGTCATCATTGGGACATGACCAGTTAAAATTCCCACCTGCCCTGTTGTGCTGGGAAGAATAATTTCATCCGCTTGGCCATCCCAGACAGTTTTGCTGGGAGAAATAACCCGAACAGTTAGTACCATAGGTTGAATGTTATGAATACAAAAGTTGCATAGAAAACGGTGAGAACTAATAAGTTAGAATGGCTCACTCAAATTTTTAAGGTGATGTCTTGAAAAATAGCCGTGACCTATGGTGTATTAGCAACGCATAAATTACCATCTATCCGGTATCTTAAGTCCTGGAAATCACCTGACCTTAAGTTTGAATCTTAAGTTTGAATCTTAAGTGTGAAGTTGGAGTTGGAAATAGATAGAAACCCGATCCAACTCCAAACTCCTCCAACTCTACTTATTGTCAGACTTCATTTTTTCGGCTTTGGCGATCACTTGATTGATATCACCCACCATGTAGAATGCTTGCTCCGGAAGACTATCAAGCTCTCCTCCCAAAATCATCTTGAATCCTTTGATGGTTTCATCCAAGGTGACATATTGACCGGGGGAACCGGTAAATACCTCTGCCACGAAGAACGGTTGAGAGAGGAAACGCTCAATCTTCCGAGCCCGAGCAACCGTCAAGCGATCTTCTTCAGACAGCTCATCCAGGCCCAAAATAGCAATAATGTCCTGTAGCTCTTTATAGCGCTGGAGGGTAGACTGCACTAGACGGGCAATTTGATAGTGATCATCTCCAACCACGCTGGGTTGCAACATAGTTGAGGTGGAGTTGAGAGGATCAACCGCCGGATAAATCCCCTTAGAAGCCAAACTCCGGGACAATACAGTTGTAGCATCTAGGTGCGCGAAGGTCGTGGCCGGAGCCGGGTCAGTCAAGTCATCCGCAGGGACATAAACGGCCTGGATGGAAGTGATAGACCCTTCTTTGGTGGACGTAATCCGCTCTTGCAGCTCACCCATTTCTGTCCCAAGGGTCGGCTGATACCCTACCGCAGAGGGCATTCGGCCCAGGAGTGCAGATACTTCAGAACCCGCCTGAACGAAGCGGAAGATATTGTCAACAAACAGCAATACGTCTTGCTTGCTGACATCCCGGAAGTACTCCGCCATGGTCAATGCCGATAGACCTACCCGCATTCTTGCTCCAGGGGGTTCATTCATCTGACCATAGACCAGGGCTACCTTGGACTTGCTCAGGTCATCCGCGTCGATTACCTTAGATTCAGTCATTTCACTGTAAAGGTCATTGCCTTCACGAGTGCGTTCTCCCACCCCAGCAAATACGGAAACTCCCCCGTGGGCTTTGGCGATGTTGTTAATCAGTTCCATGATGATTACGGTTTTGCCCACGCCAGCACCCCCAAACAAGCCCACCTTACCGCCTCGACGATAGGGAGCCAACAGGTCAACGACCTTGATGCCAGTTTCAAATACAGAGGGCTTCGTTTCAAGATCCGTGAAACTAGGCGCTGGCCGATGAATTGAGGAGGTTTGCTCAGCATTGACTGGGCCGAGATTATCTACCGGTTCCCCGATCACATTAAAAATTCGTCCCAAGGTTGCAGGCCCAACTGGCACATTAATGGGAGAACCCGTGTTGACTACTTCCATGCCCCGAACCAGACCGTCCGTGGTGCTCATTGAAACAGCCCGAACCTGGTTATCTCCCAGAAGTTGCTGAACTTCGCAGACAACGGAAACATCCTGGCCTGCTTCATTTTTCCAGAAATTTTTATGGCATTGTAGATTTCAGGAAGTTTACCTTCGGGAAATTTAACATCGACAACAGGCCCAATCACCTGGGTGATATAGCCTACACTTGTTCCTTCTGCGGTGCTAACCATGATGAACGCCTTTTATAAAGTAAACCTCTAAAGTAATCCTTTAAAGTAACCCTATCTGATTACTCGGAATCTTTGACATGAATTTAGGATTGCCATTTTTAAGGTTATCACTGATGGGGTCAACTCCATTAACTTTGCTGAAGTAACTTTGCTGTAGGATTTGTGATAGGCTCTCGTCTCTGAAGTGTTATCCGTGAAGTGTTACCCCTGAAATAGAAGAATAATACCCAAAATGGCCACTAAAGCTCCCAGCAAGGCCCTGAGACTCACCCGATCCCCCATCGAGATCGCAATTGGCAGGACAAATAAGGGACTGGTAGAACTCAAAGCTTGAGCAATTCCGGCAGCAGTGAACTTAAAGGCGGTCTGTTGTAGCCAGATTCCTAGAAAAGTCCCTAAAAAGGTGGCTAGGGTAATGATTCCCACCACCGGCCGGGAACCCAGGGGTCGAAGTAGCCGTTGGGAATTTCCGGGGGACATCACTAACCATAGAACTAAAATAGAAACTCCTCCCAATAGCCGCAGAGATGTGCTCCACAGGGGACTAATTGAGGTTTGAGTCAGGGCATAGCGAGATAGGGTAACTCCGACGGCCTGACAGAGCTCGGCAATCAATCCATAACCCAATCCCTGCCATTGTAGGGAATCGGGAATTGTGCCCAGGGTGAATCGTTCAGTCACCACCCAGGCTACCCCCAGAATTGTTAATAGGATTCCGCCCCAGGCCCAGGTAGACAGACGTTCTTGAAGAAAGATCAACGCCAGAATGGCGGTCAGAGGAGGGGCCAGGGTTTCCATGAGGAGCGCTCGCCGGGGCCCCAAACAATTCAATGTGGCAAAGTAGGCACTGTCTCCAACACCAATGCCAATCATGCCGCTGATCAGTAGCAATCCAATGATCACGCCACTCACCGGGGGAAACTCTCCCCCCCGAACCCCAAGAGTCAGTCCCAGAAATCCCAGGGCAATTACTCCTTTAATTAGATTCAAGCCAATGGGGGGAATTTTCTGACCCACTTTGCTATAAATCACAGAGGCAATTGACCATAAAAAAGCAGCCGTCAATGCTGCAATTTCACCGGTAAAGCGGGTTAGTAAGGCAAGGTCGTTCATGGGCAGTTGCGAGTATCCAGTTATAAGTAGCTTGACGCAATTAATTAGAAGCTTGATGTGGGGGCGAAGCCCCAGACCCCCTTCCATTTAACAATTAATTACAACCACCTGCTCAAGTATCTAATTGTTAACATCCAATTGTTAGTCTTCAGTGAAGCTAGCTTGTACAAATCATGACAATCCCTTAAAAATAAATGAATATATTCTCGGCTAACTCCTATCGATATACCTATCAATGGGTTAGTTTTCCTGAGAGGGTATCCGAAAGCCTATTCTACCCTTGGTTATTTAAAGCTGTTCGGAGTATTGTAAATTTACTGTAAATACTGAAATCAGACCTAATCTAAATCGGGTTTATCGATTAATATTATCCTAGGAGCTGTAAATACTAACCGAAAGCTTTTTAACAAGCTTGTTAAGTTAGACAGCAAAAAAAATAAGAGAGTGGCTCACGGAATCAACTAGCATTCAACTCGTGTCGTAGCATTTACCATTACTGATCCTTGCCTGGTCATCAAGCCAGGCACATTGAGCATTACGTACCCATTCAGCATCGTTTTTAAGTTTCTGTTCCTGATGTCAGTCAGTTTACCGGTGAGCCTGACTGGAAAGATTTGTAGAATCCTGCCTTAGGGATAACAGCTTTGAGCTACAGCGTGTTTCAACCTCTTGATCCGGTGCTATGAGAACCAGGATAGTGGATTGAAGCTGTGCTAACAATACTTACCTCGATGCTCTACAAAGCTCGATCAGATTGCAGTATTCAGACTTGCAACCTGGTTCAGTTTTCTAAGCTAAAAATTTATGAATTTAAAGTCATGCTCATTTTCTTGCGCTCTGTTCAAGGGTTGTCTTATAAGCTAGCCAATTATATCGATCAGAACTACCGGTGTTTAATTAACGATCCGCAATTTTTCTTGATGCGAAAAACTGCCCGCCTCGAAGTCATCCGGCAGTTAATGCGATTGATCTATCGACGAACTCAACCCTTCACAGCCCATAAGAGTTCTCCCTCAATGCTTGGCTGCTTCAATCTAGCGGCTATTACCAACCAACTCCATCAATCGGGTTGCTACACAGGTTTGACCCTGACTCCAGAAATTGTCCAGGAAATTCAGGATTTTGCCCATACTCAAATCTGTTGGGGCGATCGCGACCCGACTTGCCATTCAACCTATCAGAAAAAACGACTTTAGAAGCGAAAATTGGCAAGCCTTTAATCTTGGGCAGCTACAAAGATACCCATCATTATTGTCAGGCAATCCGGCAAATCATTGCCGATCCTGGACTACTCTCTATTGCCTCTAGTTATCTGGGAACTCAGGCTGTCTACGTTTCCAGTGAATTGACCTGGAGTTTTGCAGTGCCGTCAACCTTAAACGAGCAATTAAAAGCGGCTCAGGTATTTCACTATGATATTGATGGCTATGGTTGTGTCAAGTTTTTCTTTTACCTAACTCCTGTCGAAGAAAAAAATGGCCCTCATATTTATTTACTCAAGAGTCATAAGAATAAGAAGCTTTTGCATCAACTGATGGGTCAGAGAACAGCAAGTATTTCAGATGAAGTTTTGACTAAACAATATGGCTCTGAAAATATACTGACCATTTGTGGGGATGCTGGGTTCGGTTTTGTTGAAGATATTTATGGATTTCATAAAGGGTCACCCCCAGAACAGGGAAGTCGTCTATTGCTACAGATCGAATTTGGTACAAGAGCCTATCGGGATCCTAGACATTTTGAGCGAAGTGCATGACATCATGGCTCTAAGTAAGTAGCTAGGCACAATTAATCAGAAGATACATGTAGGGGTTGAAGGGGGCGCTGCCCCCTTCCTGGGGCAAAGCCCCAGACTCCCTTCTATTTGATAATTAATTACAACCATCTACTTAGATGGTTGTAATTAATTGTTGAATAGTTGCTCCACCTCATAATTCCAAGCAGATTGCTATTGGGAGCTATTTAGATTCCTGCCAAAATAAATGCGTCATGACATTTTCTCACCCTCAAGCCAGGACGAGACTCCAGCGTTGCAATCTCCTGAGCCAACCAACAATGTAGTGCCATATTGCTCCGTGAATTCAGAACATTTCAGGGGCGCTCCACCAGAGGTGCTCCACGGCCCCATAATAGTACTCCCTACATTCTGTCTGACTTCTAGAGATGCTTATTTTGTCTGTTTTAAGGCATCAGACTGCTGCAACGTATTCAGGCTTGGGTTTCCAGTACAAAACAGAACTGTGGCTATTTCTGCAATCAAAATTTCCACCAGATCATAAACCGCCGCCTCTGACTCCGCCGCTGCCTGTAAAAAAGGCCAAGCCAATCCACCCAAATCTGCACCAAGGGCGATCGCCTTAGCCACATCCAGACCATTTCGGAGTCCTCCCGAGGCAATCAGAGGAATGGTGGGAGCTACCTGCCGCACATTAATAATACACTCGCTGGTAGGAATGCCCCAATTGGCAAAGGTCTGCCCCAAGCGACGCTGACGTGGATCCCTGGCCCGTTCCCCTTCGATTTTTGCCCAGGAGGTGCCCCCGGCTCCAGCCACATCAATTGCGGTTACTCCGGCCTCAATTAATCTCCGGGCCATGACCGCAGAAATCCCGTTGCCGACTTCTTTAGCAATGATGGGAATCGACAGTTGGGCTGATAGCTGAGTGATTTTGTCCAGGAGCCCGCGAAAGTCAGTGTCCCCTTCCGTTTGAATCCATTCCTGTAGAGGATTTAGATGCAGAATCAGGGCATCGGCTTCGAGCAGATCGACCACCCGCTGACATTCGGCCAAACCATAGCCATAGTTGAGCTGGACAGCCCCCAGGTTAGCAAAGAGCAAAATATCAGGAGCCAGCGATCGCACAGCAAAGGTATCTGCCACTTCCGGCTTTTCAACGGCTATTCGCTGGGAACCCACTCCCATGGGTAATTGATAGTATTGGGCCGCTTCTGCCAGCCGAGAATTAATTTGTTTCGCCTGTTCTGTCCCTCCCGTCATTGAAGAAATCAACAAGGGCGCTCCCAGAATCTTGCCCAGAAAATTGGTTTTCAGGTTGATATCCTGTCGATTGAGTTCTGGTAAGCAGCAATGGGTAAATTGATAGCGTTCCAGACCGGAAGTTTGTTGACAGAACTGAACATTTTCCTCCAGGCAAACCCGGAGATGATCTGCTTTGCGACTTTGGGTTTGGTCAGGGGAAATCTGGGGTGCTGCACTGGAGAGATGATGCAGGGAGTCATTGAATGGGTTATTTCGGGAGCTTTGGGTCGCAGATCGAGACATATCAACTTGAGATTAATTGATGGGGAACAGCGGGCTTGAATAAAGCTTCCCCAGTATCTCCTAATCTGAGTCCTACTTTTCACATCGCAATATCTTTCAACAGAGAAGTCAGGGATGATCTACCGAGTTGCCCAAGTTTCTGGTGAGTTGCGTTAGTTGCGATCGCAATTCAAGCTCCATTCTGTTTCTACCAGGGTTTCCCTGAGGCAATCAATCCCTTTCTTGATCCGGCGAGAAACGGTAACGGTGCTGACTCCCAGTCGTTTGGCTGCTTCTTTGTGGGTTAATTCCTCAAAGAAGACAAATTCCAGAACTTTACGAGTGCCTTCTTCCAGTCTTGCTAGAGCTTGTTTCAAGCAGAGTTGATCTTCTTGGGCAGACTGAAACCCGAAGTAACTTTGATCCAACATCATGTCTCCCAGACAAACCGTGCCTTCATCCCCCTCTTTCACAGGGGCATCGAGACTCAGCAGAGAACGGTTGCGGCTCATCAGTTTGACCTGGCTCCATTCCTCCACCTGGATGTGGAGAGCCTGGGCTACTTCTAGATCTTTAGGAGAGCGCCCCAGGGTAATTCTCAACTCATGAATGGCTTTCTCAGCCTGCCGCTCCAGGGCTGTCCAGGTACGAGGCAAACGAACTGAAGGGCTTTTATCGCGGAGATAATGTTGAATTTCACCCCGAATGTAAGGGGTAGCAAAGGAGCTAAAAGCATTCCCCTTGGAGACATCGAACCGCTCAATCGCCCGAATCAGCCCAATACATCCAACTTGTAGCAGGTCGTCATAGCTTTCTCCGCAGCGATTCACCCAACGATGCACCTCTTTGCGGGCTAATCCAAGGTTTAATTGAACAATTTGATTACGGAGGACTTGGGAGGGGGAATATTGATATTGTCGGAGCAATTCTAAGCTATCGGACTTGAGTTCTTGGGTGGCTACAACTGGCATAATAACTATCTCCTGGGCAGAAATCGTAAATAACTTTAATCTGGAGTGGGTTGATAAAAGTTCGGTGAGGAACTTCAAAACCCGTTGCTTTAATTTGAATATCCCATGGTTGAATGGGTTGAGACTTCGCCTGAGTGGGTGACCTGATGGAGTGATTCTAAACCGGGGCTTTAAGGGTTGAGAACGTCCCAAAAAAGTTTACAAATATTGTCAAAATACTCGCCAGAATACTTTCCAAAAAAGCAGTTTGAAAAGTATTCAAATTCATTCAAGTCAGAGCTTTCCCGGAAATTTAGACATTAAACCCCAAGAGCTGGTTAACAGCCCTGAATTTCTAAGAATCCGAACGGAACTATTTAGTATGTACTAATTAGTTTTAGCCAAAGGCAACCTTGCTTAAAACAAGTTTTCCTGGTGGCTCTAACAAACCCGATAATTGGCTTCTAAAATTAAGGTAACAATTTAAACCTGATAAATCTTCCGTAAAAATAAGGAACTTATGTAAAATGGAATTACGAGAATTTACGGATTAGAATTGTGGAGATTAGTCTGGGAAGGAGGTTTAGAGGTCAGACTCCCCATTGAGGTTTTATGCCCTGACTTTTGGAGAGGAGATGGATGACTCCGTCCCTTCCTATTTAGTTCTGGGGCTTGATCCATTGGAGAAATTAATCCGTCGGAGAAGTGGCGGAGAAATCAAGTATTCCAGATATTCCAGGTCAAACTCAGCCATCATGCCGATAATGGAAGTAGTCTAGTATGACTCAAACAATTGTTTCTCCGAGTAAATTCTTATAATGGTTTCCACCCTGCCGCTGCAACATTCAATCAACCAGGCTCAAATTCGCTCAGACATTCGCAATCTACAGCCTCAACTGGTGACTTGGCGACGACGATTGCACCAGTATCCTGAATTGGGATTCAAAGAACAGTTGACCGCAGAGTTTGTGGCGGAGCGTCTTCAGGAATGGGGGATTGAGTTTCAGGCTGGGATTGCTCAAACGGGGTTGGTAGCCACAATAACAGGTGCTCAACCAGGGCCGGTGCTGGCGATTCGAGCGGATATGGATGCCCTGCCCATTCAGGAAGAAAATCAAGTGCCCTACAAGTCCCGTCACGACGGGATTATGCACGCCTGTGGTCATGATGGACATACGGCGATCGCCCTGGGCACCGCCTATTATCTGGCTCAACATCGGCACGCTCTCAAGGGGATCGTTAAACTCATCTTCCAACCAGCGGAGGAAGGGCCGGGGGGAGCCAAACCCATGATTGAGGCCGGGGTACTCACCAACCCCAATGTCGATGCGATTATTGGTTTACATCTCTGGAACAACTTGCCCCTGGGAACCGTTGGCGTTCGGACGGGAGCCTTGATGGCAGCGGTGGAGCAATTTGAATGCAAAATTTTTGGCCAAGGAGGTCATGGGGCCATCCCCCATCAAACGGTTGATCCAATTGTGGTATCTGCCCAGATTGTGAATGCGTTACAAAGCATTGTCAGTCGCAATGTTGACCCGATTCAGTCAGCCGTTGTTACCATCGGCTCCCTCCACGCCGGTCATACCCATAATGTCATTCCTGGACAAGCAGTGATGCAGGGGACTGTTCGCTATTTTAGTCCAAGCTATGACGGCTTCTTTCCCCAACGAATTGAACAAATCATTGCCGGGATTTGTCAGAGTTATGGAGCCCGGTATGAACTCAACTACTATTCCCTCTATCCCGTTCTGATCAATGATCCTCGCATGGCTGAACTAGTTCGCAGTGTGGCTGAGACGGTGATTGAAACGGCGGCGGGGGTTGTGCCAGAGTGCCAGACCATGGGGGGCGAAGATATGGCCTTTTTCCTCCAGCAAGTCCCCGGTTGTTATTTCTTTTTGGGTTCAGCCAATCCTGAGCAGAATCTGGCCTATCCCCATCATCATCCCCGATTTGACTTCGATGAAACAGCCCTGGCTATGGGGGTTGAATTGTTTGTGCGTTGCGTGGAGAGGTTCTCGTGATCAAACAGGGAGTGATTTTGATGATTCGAGGCTACAAATTGCTGATTTCTCCCTTGTTACCCCGGGCCTGTCGGTTTTATCCGACCTGCTCAGAATATGCCATGGAGGCGATCGCCCGCTTTGGTGTGCTTCGAGGAGGATGGCTGGCAATCCGCCGGATTGGCCGATGCCATCCCTTCCATCCCGGGGGTTTTGATCCGGTTCCCCCTGATCCGAATCAATCTTCAGAGAGATCCAGTTGTGATTGCAGATAGTCCCTAATAGTTGCTCCTAGGGGACAGGTCAGATTTTCTTGAAAGCCCTACAAACTTGAGCTTTCAAAGAAATCAAACCAACGGGACTGGCCGGATTTGAACCGGCGACCTAGCGCTTCAGATTGGTGTGAGTTTCCCCACTCTCTGGACTATTCCTTCACCCTGGGTTAATTCATAGACTGATTAACCTGTAGGTGGTGGCCGTTATGTTCGAGAAGATATTTGGGTTTGACTCCTCGAACCAGTCTCTGCACCTTCTCTACCCCTCGTTTTGTAGAGCTTGGCTCAAGATTACCCTATTGGCTCCAGGCTTTGATCTAATCCTAGACCAAGGCTGAAACCGAACTTAGGCTTCCTTGAGTTTGACCACATTCACACCTGGAGTTTCCCCGCAGGGTGCCCGATTTTCAGGAGGCGCTTGCTCTATCCAACTGAGCCACAGCCCCAGACTTATCCATTATAAACCGTATCCAGGGCATGGATTTCAAATTGAAATCTGCCGGGAAATCTGGGGTTCTTTCCTGGTCTGGTTGCCTGTGAGGGCGGGGGAACCTTTGAAGGCGGGATGACGGGCGGGATGACCCCGCCCCTACGATTTTGGTCTGGTTGCCTTTGGCCGGCGGCATGACCCCGTCCCTTAAACTATCCAGATGGTATCCCAGGGGCTACCCCCGACCTCAACGCCACAGAGAGAACTTCGGGCCTGAAGAATGGTCTGGTCTCCCGCCTTGAGCTCCAGGGTAATTTCTGCTTGCATGGTATCCCGACAAAAGAAGATCAATCCCCGGGCTGTTGGGGCTCTCAGCAGGGTTCCAGATTGATGGGTTGTCGCCGTTAGACAGACTGAGAAACGGTTATTCTGGGCCTGGACTTGCCATCGGCCCCAGGGATCAATTTGCCAGTGAATGGTAGAATTCCAAGGGACAAATTCGTAGAACTGACCCCGATAGTGAATGCCTACTAAGGCGACAGATTCCATCCACCACAGGACTCCCCGTCGCCCGCCCCCCGCCGTCAAAGCTAGATCGGGCTCCCCCTCAAAGCAATTGCAATTCACCCAAAACCATTTTTGCGGAAAAGCCCCACCCCAGTTTTTTCCCCATAGGCTGGAGCTTGATCAAAGTCATACCGTTGACCCTGCCATTCAATCCATCCCCGGGCATAACCATGGGCCATGAGAATTTGCCAACCGGGCTCAAAAATTGGCAGAAATGATAGCCATCCAGCGGTCGATTGTTGGGTCTGTTCGGGAGTTCCCCAACCGTAGACAGGCTGAATTTCATAGTGCCAGCGACAGGTTTGTTGGGTTTCCAGGTCTATCAAACTGCCTTGCTGCCAGGTGGCGGTGGCTTGATAGCCCTGCTGAATGTGGCGATCGAATAAATCGGGATTGAGCACTCCGGGGGCAGATTTCAGATCCGTTTCCCCCCAATGCCCCAGGGCCAATATTTCTGGATCGGCCCAGAATTGATTGACATCAGGGAAAAAAGCACATAAATAGCCATCCTCCGGGCCCAGGACTTGAGCGCCGCCACCGCTATGGGGATGCCCCCCAACGGGATCCTCAATCGAATACATAAAAGCAAAAGTCTGGCGCTCTTCTGGCAAGGTTACCCGATAATACCAGCCCTCAAAGAAGCGGCGATCGCTGCCATCCCAGTGATAGCCGCTATGGGGGGTTTGCCAGACATTAGAGTTTGGGGAATTCATGGGGAACAGGTTTTATCTTTATTTATATCCAAAGATATGGCTTTTGTAGAGTCCTGTAGGGTTGTATTTCACCTGCGATTGATCTGGGAAACTATTGATGCTAGTGTAAGTAATATAACCACTACAAATTAAATATTCAGTGGCTACCCATAAAAAAGTGAATCGCTCCAGCAAACATCTCAGTTCCAAGGCGGGTTTGCTCTATCAGCGACTAGACGAGGCACTTCAACAGGGAAGTGAGATCGAAGTTGTTGTGACTAACGGTAGTTTTGTGGCATGCCAGTCAACCTGGATGAAGATTTTTTAGAGTTGGTCAATTTTTATGTTCCGGAAGGTCGATCTTACAAGCGCGATCACTCCTGTGAACGGACTGTCTGGCTGATCAAGCTCTCAGAGATTATGGCAGTGGCCTACTCGATTGAGTCCTGGTCGAAGGATCAGCTCGAACAGTTACTGGATATTGCTGAATTGGATACCTCTCACAATCTGGCAGATTTTGAGGACTAGACTTTTAGCTGACTGAAATCACGTTAATTCAGATCAAGGCCGTGCAAAGCTTGGAAACTGTTCACATTGAAAGTTCAAGGCTCGTCCTAAGACCGGTTGCCTTAGAGGATACCCCGGACATTTTTCGGGAATTTAATACAAAAGTAACTCGTTTCCTGCGTTCTAAACCCTGTAGAACCCTGAAACAAACCGAGAATAAAGTCCGGCACTTTATCCTGGGTCAAATAAAAGGCACTGATTTGCATTTGACGATCTTGAATCGCCAAAATTTAGAGTTCATCGGGATGTGTGAGGTTCATCAAGTGGATACCAGAGTTCCTGCGGTGGGAATCTGGCTCAAAAAATCGGCCCATGGTTCTGGTCTGGGCCGAGAAGCAATTCATACTTTGAAAATCTGGATTGACCAGAACTTTGACTATGACTATTTGATTTATCCTGTGGATCGAAAAAATATTCCCAGTCGGAAGATTCCAGAAGGTCTAGGGGGCTATATTGCTAGGGCCTATCAGGAACGTAATGCTGCTGGCTATATTCTGAATCTACTGGAATACCGAATTGAGCAATCTTCTGGGAATGGCTTGAACCCTCGTTCAAAAAACAGTGGAGTGTCCTTGAAGTGTAAACCGTAACTGCTTCAGATTGGCACCATCCCCATAACTGATCTTGAACCCCATCAGAGCAAGCAGAGCGACCCATAGATTCAGTTATCAATTATTGGGTCTTGATAATGCTATGATTAACCTACGTAGTTTCAAACAGATCCAAATTGTTTAGATTCAATCGGATAGATTAGTTCAGACTGATTCATCAAATTAATTCATCAGATTGATTCAAACTTGTGTAAACTGAGCGCCCTTGGCCGATTGGGGAGGCAGCGAACTCATAATTCGCCTTCAGACTGGTTCGATCCCAGTAGGGCGCATCATATTTTTTAGAGGCTTCCTGAAGGAACGGCTAGAGGAACTTCAAATCGTTCTCCTGGAGTTGGATCAAGCACTCGGATAGATAGTTGATGACGGGCTAGTAACGACCGAAAATCTTCAACACTACCCACGGCCTTGAGTACTGACAGCAATATCCCCTCAAACTTAATGTCTCCTCCGGCGGCGGTTGGGAGCATGACTTGGGGCTGTACCCACTGAGCCACTTCCAAAGCTGACGCTTGACCTTTGATAATAGAACCCACCAAGGGCAACGCTAGGTCAATGATGGGGGTAATCACAACATCAATCGGGGCCACATTCTTCAGCTCCTGGGCATGGTAACCATGGGGCTCGTAGTAGAGCTTGTAGCCCGTTGCTTGCTCCTGCAATAGATAGCCATTTTCCACCAGGTTTGGGCCAATAGGAGAACCCGGCACTGCCCGAATCTCAATCTGTTCTAGGGGATAAATGGAGCCATGCTCTAGGGCTGTCACCTGGGAGTAGCCCAATTCTCGAGCCACCTTTGCTGCCCCGGGGGAACCAACAACCGGAATAGACTTGTCGAGCTGTTTCAAGGTCGGAGGATGGGCATGATCTTCGAGTCCCTGGGACAGCAGAATCAGGTCAATGGATTCAGGAATCCCTCGCGGTTGCAGGCGCTCCCCTTTAAACAACCAGGGAAGGTTGCCAAATACTAATGGGCCAACGAGCCATGGATCAATCAGAATGCGCTTTTGACCCATCTCCAGCAACCAGGAGTTACTGTCTAGCCAAGTCAGATACATATCAATTTCTCTAGATGGTGAATATTAATCCTGCTGTAGGGGAATTTCAGCGAACATCTCATAAAATACCCCTATGCCAATCTCTATTTTAGGGGGATGACTCCTGGATGGGCAGGGTTGCTATAGAATTTCTGACTCAGCATTCCTGGAGATTCAAGTTGAAATTGCCAGAAATCCCCTGGCAAAATAATGTTACAGTTTGGTTCAAGTAGTCAAATAGCATTTAAGGGAGTCAGGATTAACCATGGCCAGAGCAACCTGGAACGGAGTCGTTTTAGCCGAAAGTGATCAGTGCGAAGTCGTCGAAGGCAATCAATATTTCCCCCCAGATTCCATTAAACAAGAGTACTTTCAGGACAGTGATAAGCATACAACCTGTGGCTGGAAAGGGGTTGCCAGTTATTATAGTATTGTCGTCGATGGCCAGGTGAATGCAGATGCCGCTTGGTACTATCCTGAACCCAAGTCCGCCGCCGCCAATATCAAGGACTACGTTGCCTTCTGGCGAGGTGTTCAAGTCGAAGCCTGACCTGAGCCCTATTTATGACTCCTGATCAGCTGATATTCTGATTGTCGATGATACCCCAGAGAATCTCAAGCTACTCGCCTCAATGCTTCAGGATCGGGGCTATCGGGTGCGAAAGTCCACGAACGGCAAGCGGGCCATTCAGGCCATTGAGCTGATTTCCCCGGATTTGATTCTGCTAGACGTGATGATGCCAGAGATGAATGGCTATCAGGTGGCTGAATATCTCAAGTCCCAGCCCGGATTTGATCATATTCCCATCATTTTTTGAGTGCCTTAAGCGACACAGCGGATAAGGTTTCGGCTTTTGCAGCGGGGGCTGTTGATTATATTACTAAGCCCTTTCAGGTGCAGGAGGTGCTGGTACGAGTTAGAACTCAACTGACCCTCCAGCAACAAAAGCAACAATTGATCCAGAGCAATCAACAGCTTCAACAGGAAATCCAGGAACGCCGTAAGGCGGAGGCAGCCCTGCGAGTTTATATTCATGCCATGTCCCATGACCTTCGCAACCCGGTCACAGGGATGCTGATGGTTTTGCACAATACCCTCAAGCAACCCGTTAATTCTAGTCGGCAGATTCCAGTTGAAGCATCAGTTTTGAAGCGGATGGCAGAGGGCTGCGATCGCCAGCTTAACCTGATCAATTCCCTGATTGAAACCAGTGATTCTGAGTCCCAGGGCCTTGCCCTCAACCGCAAACCTTTAGATCTAGCCCAATTGACCCAGCAGTTTCTAGCGGCCTGGGAACCCCTGCTGCAGAAAAGTCATGTCTCCGTAGAAAATCATGTCTCCTCTGAACTTCCCCGAGTGAATGCCGATCCTGACCAACTCTGGCGGGTGCTGGACAATCTGGTCTCTAATGCGGTGAAATATAACCCTCCTGGCATCACCCTGACCTTTGACGCAGAATCAGGCAAGGATGAACGAGAAGCCTCAACGCTCTATCTTCGCTATAGTGTTACGGACAATGGCGTGGGTATTGACCCTGAGGAAATTGCTAATCTGTTTGACCTGTACTATCGGGGAAAACACATTGGTAAAATCAAAGGCTTGGGATTGGGGCTTTACCTCTGCCGACAGATCATCACGGCTCACGATGGATCAATCGGGCGATCGCCCATCCGCAAAGGGGATCAACGTTTTGGTTTAGCTTGCCTGTTCTGACTGAATAGCTACAGGAATTTGGTGAAAGATCTGATCAAGTCAGAACTTTACATAAATTTTGTCAGTTCGGACTTAACCTTTACAAAATCTTTAAACGAGGGGCTTGACCCCTCACCCTGTTCAAGGTATATTATAGTACGTAGATGCACCCTGATGGTAGGGAGAGTTGTTCAGCGACTCTCTCTTTTTTTTTCTTTTTTGATATTTTCTCCTTAGATTTTTTTTAATGGCTGCCAAGCGTAAAAAATGACAAACTTGTGACAATTAACAGAACTTTTCAAGCGCTGTTGAAACTCTGTTCTTGAGGCCCAAAGATTTTATCCAACCCCCTGCAAATTTATCCAGAATTTATGAAAGTGGCTTGACCCCTTACCCTAAAATCGGTATATTAGATACTTAGATGCACCCTGATGGTAGGGGGAGTTGCGAAGCAGCTCTCTCTTTTTTTTTAAGATGTTTTTTTGAAAGTACTGAGAGACTTTTAGGTTACTTTCAAGAAGGACATAATACCCATTTTTTCCCTTTAAGCTATTAGGTATTTGGTGTAGCTGAAATTTAGGTATTTGGTGTTATGCAGTTTTGAACCCATCCCAATCAGCGTCTTTAATATCTCCAGTCTGATAAAACTGGCGCAGTAACGTAGGATAAAACAGATATTGATTGAGGGTTCTTCCTTGAACCGAGCAATGGAGGTAATCGGGTCAGCGTCCAAGTACTAGGCTACAGCAGTCAGTCGATCCAACACCTAGTCAACAAAGCCAATTTCTACGCCCAGTTGTTTTAGCTTCTGCTGCCCGCAAGTAACGGGCAATCTCGTCGAGGACATCACCGTCGGTTTGCCATGGGTCAGCCGTTCTAAGACAGAGGTTCCAGGGCTAACCCCGCTTTCATCCGATCCCCTCGCTAAAATAAGTCAAGATTCACCAACGTTACAGAACTCTTTATAGAATCTTTTACAGAGTTGAGACCACCTTGTGTAAGACCTCGATCCAACCGCTGCCAAAGAGACCATAAATTAAAATTATTTTATTCTCCCCAGGTTCAATTCATGACGACTCCGGACATGACATCTCTGCAACAACGGGCTGAGGACTATCTAGCTCAAGGACGAGCAAAAGAAGCGATCGCCCTTTTGACTCAGGTGTTGACTAGCCATCCTCAGATAGCCCATGGCCACTTTAAGCTGGGGGAAGCGTTCCTGGCAGAGCAAGAGTTTAGTCAAGCGGTTGCAGCCTATGAAACAGCGATTCAACTCAATGCTAACGCCTTCATTTACTACGTAGGTTTGGGTCGAGCCTGGGCTGGGTTAGAGCAATGGCCACAGGCAATTTCTGCCTATGAATGGGCCATTCGACTCAATCCCAACTTTTCCTGGACTTATACCCATTTGGCGGCGGCTTTGCTGGGGCAGGAACGCTACCCAGAGGCCATAGCCGCCTATGACCGGGACATTGCCCTGAATCCTCAATTTTACTGGTCACACTTTCACCGGGGAGAAGCCCTGCTGAAGCTCGAAAATAGAGAGGCGGCGATCGCCTCTTATCGTCAAGCCATTATTCTAAATCCCGACCTGCCCGAAGCCCAGCAACGTTTACAGGAATTACTGACCACCCCAGAACTGAATGGGGATTACTGGTTACAGCGACAGGATTGGGATCAGGCGATCAAAGCCTATAAATCCAGCCTGGAAATTAAACCAGATTATTCCTGGTCTTACTACGGTTTGGGTTATGGGCTTCAGCAAAAACAAGATTGGTCAGGGGCGATTCTAGCTTATCTTCAAGCCCTTGAAATTAACCCTGACTTTTCGGGTTCCTATAGTAATTTGGGATACTGCTATTGGCAACAGGGTGAAGTGATTCAAGCCATTAATTGCTATGAGCAAGCCCTGGCGTTAAATGCTGATGTCCCTGAAATCCACAACAGATTAGCCGATGCTCTCTTGGTCAATTGCCAGGTTGATCGGGCAATTGACCATTACCTGACGGCGCTTCAACTGTACCCTGAAAATTCAGAGAATTATCTAAAACTCAGGCATTTACAGACCTATAATCTGGTTCAATTGCAACCCGAACAAATGGCTCGATTAATCACAGGTTATCAACAGCTCATCCAGGACGATCCAACCCGGATTGACAGCTATATTAACCTGGGAGATTTATGGACTGAAGCTGGGAATATTTCGGCGGCAATTGACTGCTACCAACGGGGCACTGATCAAAATTTGCAGCAATCTCGTCCGGCACTGATCCAGCAATTCTGGAATCCAGAAACTCCCCTCAAACCCGCTTTTTTGATCATTGGAACTCAAAAATCTGGTACAACATCTCTATATCAGTATATATGTCAACATCCTCAGGTGGTAGCGCCGCTGCAAAAAGAAATTGATTTTTTCATCTGGCAATTTCACCATGGATTAGACTGGTATCTGGCTCATTTTCCAGCTATTTCAGCAGAGGCCGCCTTGATCACCGGAGAAGCCAGCCCCAGTTATATTCTGGACTTCAAAGTCGCTGAAAAGTTAAAAGAAAATTTTCCGGGGATTAAATTAATTGTGCTTTTAAGAAATCCGGTTAATCGAGCATTTTCTCAATATCAAGACCATAAACGCTGGGTCAATCCTGAATCCCGCTCCTTGGAACAGGCGATCGCCGATGAAATTGCTCTGCTTCAAGATTTCAAGGATGTGACGTTAGCGGGGGAAAAATTCTGGCAGACCCAATATGGCTATTTGCTCCGGGGAATGTATGTTTATTTCCTGGAAAAGTGGATGTCAATTTTACCCAGGGAGCAGTTTTTAATCCTGCAAAGTGAGGCATTTTATGCCGAACCTGAGCCCACCTTGAATCGCGTATTTGATTTTCTCAACCTGCCCAATTATTCCTTGCCCACCCATCCTAAATACACAACAGGTTCCTATCTACCCATTCCTCAACCGTTGCGCCAGACCTTAGTAGATTTCTTTGCCCCCCATAATCAGCGATTAATCCAGTTTTTAGGTGAGGAATTCGACTGGAGAAGTTGATGCCAGCCTGAGGGGTTGCTATCAACTCCTCCAGTGATCTCAAAAATATCACTTATAAATCAGGTTTGATAGAATTGATTAGCGGTGAACCTAACTGACTAAGATTCAAAACATGGCCTCCTGTAACCAGATAAACGATGTCAGCCATGCTGCCGATTTGACGGGTCAACGTTCCCAGGCGATCGCGAAAAACCCTCCCAATAGGGTAAGCCGGGACGACTCCCCATCCGGTTTCTTCAGCCACAAAAATGACCGTTCCCGGAAGATGCTTCAGGGAATTGATCAGTAGAGTTAGGGTCTTTTCCCAGGTGACTTCATCCTGATCCAAAAGATTGGCTAGCCAGGTACCGAGGGAGTCGATCAGCAAACAAGTATCAGACCGTGAACAGGTTTGCAATGCCTCCGTTAGCTGAATTGGGACTGCCAAAGTTTGCCAGTTTGCAGGGCGACGGCATTGATGTTGTTGAACGCGATTTTGCCAGTCTACATCCTCTGGATCAACTGTGGAGGTGGCAATATAAATCACAGATTGCCCTGATTTCTGAGCTAGGTTCTCAGCCCATTCACTTTTGCCAGATCGGGCAGGGCCAGTGACCAGAATTAACGATTGTTTATCCATGGTTCATGTCTCAGATTTGCAAGGTTCTTGTAAACCTTTTGTAAGGTTAGCAGACATTCAGGAACAACCTCTGGCAAACTTGTAGTAACAGGAATATTCCAGCTCACAACTAAATCAGGAGATAAGAATTGCAGTACCAGATTAACTATAAACCTGCATTTGCCACGATTTTCATTACATTAAAGCCTGGGGAAAGTATCATCTCAGAAGCTGGAGCGATGACAAGTATGGATGCCAAGCTCTCCATGACTACGGCCTTTTCTGGTGGCTTTTTTCCGGCTTTAGTCAAAAAATTTCTGGGAGGAGAAACCCTATTTGTTAACACCTTCAAAAACAACACTCAAACCCCCCTCACCGGAGTATTTTCTCAATCCTCCATTGGTGATATTGAAGCGATTGAACTGCAAAAAGGTCAAGAACTTTGTTTTCAATCTGGAGCTTATATTGCCAGTTCTAAAAATGTCAAACTGGGGGTAAGCTGGGCTGGATTTGCCAGTTGGTTTTCAGGGGAGGGACTATTTCGCTTGAAAGTTATAGGGCCAGGGGTGGTCTTCTTTGGGGGCTATGGGGGCATTACTAAAAAACAAATTAGTCAGGAATTTATTGTGGATACTGGCCATTTAATTGCCTACGAACCTGGAGTTAAACTAGGGGTTGGTTTGTCGGGGGGTCTATTTGGATCCTTGACTTCTGGAGAAGGCTTTGTTAGCCGCCTTAAGGGCAATGGCACTATTTATTTACAGTCCCGAAGTGTAGAAGGATTGGCTCGATTCTTAGGCCCAAAGTTTCGTTAGAGCTGTTCATTAGAGTGGATGAGAATTATTGGAATTGATCTGTCAGAAACGTCCAACAAAACCCAACTAGAACCAATCTTTAAAACGAATTCATCTTCAAAGCTAACAATGGAAATTGAAATTTTACAACGTCCTGACTGTGCGATCGCCAAAATTAAACTGGCAGCACGGGAAGAATTGATCGCAGAAGCTGGCACCATGGTGGCTATGAGCGACAACATCAACGCTAGCACGACCCTGAGACAGGGAAAAGGCGGCGGCGTTCTCGGTGGGCTGAAACGCCTAGTGGCGGGGGAGTCCCTATTTCTCAGCGTATTTCGGTCTCCAGTGGCGGGGGAAGAAATCTTTCTTGCCCCCAAATTCTTGGGGGATATTGTCCATTATCCAGTTCCTAAATCAGGTTTAGTGGTTCAGGCTAGTTCCTATCTGGCTAGCAGCGTTGATGTTGATATTGATCTGGGGTTTCAAGGGTTTAAATCACTGCTGTCTGGGGAATCAATCTTCTGGTTAAACATTAGCGGTCAGGGAGATATTTTACTTAGTTCTTTTGGGGCGATTTATGAAATTGATGTAGAGGATGCCTATATTGTTGACACCGGGCATATTGTGGCGTTTGAAAAAAGCCTGAACTTTAAAATTACCAAGCCTGGTTCAAGTTGGTTGGGAACATTTCTGGGAGGGGAAGGTTTTGTTTGTCGGTTTGAGGGGCGCGGAAAAGTCTTCTGTCAAACCCATAATCCCGCTGCTTTCGGACGTTCTGTGGGGCCGATGCTGCCAGCCCGGTAGCTTTTGGCTTTCCCACAACGGTTAGTTGCTGACTATCAATATCGATAGCTAATTATTAACCATTAATGGCTCAAAAATAACGGCTCAAAAATCAAACTTCAGGAGTTAATATGAATCAAAAAATTGCCTACCAGACCAGTCATACTCCCTCCTATGCATCCTTACAATTAACCCTACAACCCAACCAAACAGCCGTTGTGGAAGCAGGAGCTATGGCAGCCATGGATACCTGTATTAAAATGAAGTCTAAAATGAAAGGGGGACTGATGAAAAGTGTGGGTAGAATGTTAGCCGGAGAGTCCCTATTTCTGAGTGAATTTACTGCCATTGATCGACCTGGGGATTTGTATCTTTCCCCTGGAGTTCCTGGAGACATTCAACATTATTATCTAAATGGGAATGCACTTTTGGTTCAATCTTCAGGATTTGTAGCCTCGGGAACAGGGGTAGAAATTGATACAAAATTTCAGGGATTTAAGGGATTTTTTAGTGGGGAATCCCTATTTTTGATCCGGGCAACGGGCCAGGGAGATCTGTGGTTTAGCTCCTATGGGGCGATTCTAGAAGTTCCTGTAGATGGGGACTATCTGGTTGATACAGGCTATGTTGTGGCTTTTGAAGACACCCTGAACTATAGCGCAGAAATGTTGGGTGGTCTGTCCCTGAGAGGATTGAAAACTGGCATTTTTGGAGGAGAGGGATTGGTTTGTCGGTTTCGCGGTCGAGGTAGGCTCTGGATTCAGTCCCGTAACTTGTTTCCCCTATTAAATTTTCTCAATCCTTTTCGACCCGTCAAGAGTTAGTTAAAGTCAATCAAAGTGTTAATCAGAGTTAGTGTAGCCGATCAACTTCCTGAAAATATGCAAGTGAACCTATCAAGTGAATCCTATGTCTCAAGAGGAATTTAGCTCAAGAAATGCCCCAGCCAGTAATCGCCAGTTGATTATCCTTCTGGGAATTTTTGCGACGTTAATTATTACCCTGATCGTTGTCCCTCTGGTGTTGGTGGATATTTTTATTGGTAAACTGCCCGTCAGTGTCGAACAACAACTCGGACGTTTGGTGGTTCCAGTCTATCAACAAATGGCAAAACCTTCTGACACCCAAACTACCTTGAATCAACTCCTGGATCAGCTCGAAACTCAACTCCCTCTGGATTCTAGTCAGAATCGTGATTATCAGATCTTCTACATTCCCCAGGATACGGTGAATGCAGTGGCAATTCCGGGCGATCGCATTCTTATCTTTCAGGGATTGCTGGAGGAAGTCGAGTCGGAAAATGAGTTGATGATGATTCTGGGTCATGAGTTGGGCCATTTTGCCCATCGGGATCATTTGCGGGGAATTGGCCGGGGCCTGGTATTGCAAGCGGTTCTCTCGATGATCTTACCGAACGTAGGTTCTCTGGAATCGGCAGCCCTAGCCGTTTCCAATGCTCAGTTTTCCCAATCCCAGGAACGACGAGCTGATGAGTTTGGTCTGACTCTGCTGAATGCTCACTATGGACAGGTTGCCGGGGCAACGGATTTTTTTGAGCGACTTAGCCGTGAACGTCAAATGGATTTTGCCTTCCTCAACACCCATCCATCCTCCAAGGATCGGGTTGAGTCTCTTCAAGAGTTGATTCAAGGGCGCAACTATGAAACCGGAACGCGACTGCCTCTGCCAGAATCTTTACAAAATCCAGCCCATCTTAAATAAAACTCAATTTCTTCAGGATTGGAGGGTAAACCGGGCGTAGAGAGTTGGTATGCTCAAACTGTTTAATCTGAAATTCCATCAAGATGCCTGAGGTGCCATCCCAACATTCTGACTTTCTAACTCGCGGTCTGATCAACGCTCCAGCTAGCGCTCCGGCTTATGGGCTAGATAAGATTCCAACCCTGGTGCATTTGCTGCGCGATCGCGCCCAAACTCGACCAGAACAATCCGCCTATACCTTTCTGCCCGATGGCGAAACCCCATCCGGCAGCCTCACCTATGGGCAGTTGGATCACCAAGCCAGGAGCCTCGCCGCTTATTTGCAATCGATTTATCCTCCGGGTTCCCGGGCCTTGATTGTCTATCCCTACACCACAGGGCTGGAGTTCATTGCTACTTTTTTTGGGTGTCTCTATGCCGGAATCACTGCTGTCACCTGCAATCCCCCCCACTCCAGCAAAGAAATTGACAAGATTCTAGATCGGATTACCTCGTCTGGAACCAGGATTGCCCTGACCCATCAAGCCCTTCTGGGTCAGTTGCAGGGGTTCATTACCAAGCGCCGGGAATTGGCAAAGGCTTTCAATCAAGTCACCTGGATTGCCACGGATACCCTGATGTCGTCTGGAGTGTTACCGCCTGGGGAAGCCTGGACTGAGCCAGAGATTACCCCAGAGACCCTGGCGTTCTTGCAATACACCTCCGGTTCCACGGGCACTCCCAAGGGGGTGCAGGTGAGTCATGGCAATGTGCTACACAATTCAGCCTTGATTCACCATTGTTTTGGTCACCATGCCAAAAGTCAGGGGGTCATCTGGTTGCCCTTATTCCATGACATGGGATTAATTGGGGGAGTGATTCAGCCCTTGTATGGGGCGTTTCCTGTGACCCTGATGTCTCCAGTTGCCTTAATTCAGAAGCCAATGCGCTGGTTACAAGCCATATCCAAATATCGCGCCACCACCAGCGGTGGCCCTAACTTTGCCTATGACCTGGCCTGTCGTCAGGCTACCCCAGATCTATTAAACACCCTGGATCTGAGTGCCTGGGATCTGGCGTTTTCTGGGGCGGAACCGGTGCGGGCTGAAACCCTGGAACGATTTGCCCAAACCTTTGCCCCCTGCGGATTTCGACCAGAGGCATTTTATCCCTGCTATGGCATGGCGGAGGCGACTTTATTCATGGCCGGAGGATTAAAACCAGAACTTGCTCCGGTTCAGGTGGTAGATGGGGGAATGCTGGAACAAAATCAAGTGGTTGAGGTTGCCTCCGAACACCCTAAAGCCCGCAGCCTCGTCAGTTGTGGCCAGGGTTGGCTGGGGGATGAGATTCGGATCGTTGATCCAGAACAGTTCACCCCCTGCCCTGAAAACCAGGTGGGAGAAATCTGGTTCCGGGGTTCTGGGATGGGTTCTGGCTACTGGAATCAAGCCGAAGAGACGGCACGGATGTTTCAAGGATATGTTGATGGTCAGGGGCCATTCCTGCGAACCGGGGATTTGGGATTTCTCCGGAATGGGGAACTGTATATTACGGGTCGGATCAAAGACATGATGATTCTCTGGGGTCGCAATCGCTATCCCCAAGACATTGAAACCACTGTAGAACAGTGCCATTCTGCCCTACGTTCGGGATGTGGGGCGGCCTTCTCAATTGAGGCCGATGGCGAAGAACGATTGGTCATTGTCCATGAGGTCGAACGCCAAATGCTCAAACGGCTGAATATCCAGGAGATTGTCGCGGCTATGCGTCAGGCCGTGGCTGAACAACATACGGTGGAGATTTATGGGATCGTCCTGATCAAAACCGGTAGCATTCCTAAAACCTCTAGTGGTAAGATTCAGCGCCGGGCCTGTCGAACGCAATTCCTCCAAGGGGAATTACATCGGGTGGGAGAATGGCAACTTTCGCAGGATTCTAGTAGTCTAGTTGATCTGGCCAACCAGATTTAGCCAACCGGATTCAAAGAGTCATTCTGTGGCAGGTTGAGATACAGTTCCCCTAGGGGTTAGATCACCCAACCTTGGCACAATCTATCGCAATCTTCAGCAATCTTAAATGATTGGTGAAAGGGACGTTATAGATTTCCAGATGGATACAATTGAGTGGTTCGAGGTCACCATTCAAAGCAACCATTCAAAATAACATTCAACAGTAAAACCAGGAAAATCATGCAGGCTTTCATCAGTTCAATCCAAGATTTCGTCAAAGATCTTCAACCCAAGATCAAAAAGTTTTTGTTATTGAAAGTAGGATTGGGGATTCTCTGGAATTTTGAAAAGGTGATTCCCAAATTTTCTTTGCTCGGGGATACCCCGTTTTTTGAGCGGGAACAACTGGACTGGGTGCCCGAGTTGGAAGCCCGTTGGCCCTTGATTCGCCAGGAACTCGATGAAATTCTCAAGTATCGGGATGAACTGCCCAACTTTCAGGATATTACCCCCGACATTGCCGCCAGCACTAGCCTGGACAATCTCTGGAAGACTTACTTCTTCTACGGCTATGGCATCAAAGTGGAAAATAGCTGCAACCGTTGCCCGGAAACCGCCCGGGCCCTGGAAAAAATTCCTGGTTTAAAAACAGCATTTTTCTCCATCTTGTTGCCTGGAAAGCACATCGCTGAACACCGGGGGCCCTACAAAGGGGTATTGCGCTGCTTGCTGGGGCTAAAAATTCCCCAACCTCAGGAATTATGTCGGATTCGGGTAGCCAATGAAACCCGGTATTGGGAAGAGGGGAAATGTCTGCTATTTGATGATTCTTTTCCCCATGAAGCCTGGAATGAAACCGATGAAACCCGGGTGGTGCTGTTTATTGACTTTGTTCATCCCCTGCGGTTTCCGGTCTCCTGGATTAACCGATTATTTGTCCAACTGATTGCCCTATCTCCATTTATTCAAGATTCGGGACGCAACCAACAAAAATGGGACAAGCGACTGGAAGAGGTGTTTTCTAGAGCCAGATCAGAAACCAGATCAGAAGCTAGATCAGAAGAGCCAACCTCCAACGTTAAGGTTTAGCAATTCAGCGGGAAGCCCCCACTGTAATTTTTGATTCAGCGTCGAGATGAGTTGGCAGGTATCCCGATTTTGCTAGACTAGACGTGAACTGAACACGGTTTCAATCACCATGAATGTTGTTCCGACTGAGATTCCTGAGGTTTTGATTTTTGAACCCAAGGTATTCGGCGATGAGCGAGGTTTCTTCTTTGAAAGTTTTAACCATCAGGCTTTTGCCGAAAAGACCGGGTTGGCAGTAGAGTTCGTTCAAGACAACCACTCCCGTTCAGTTCAGGGTGTTTTACGGGGCTTGCATTACCAAATTCAGCAGGCCCAAGGAAAGCTCGTGCGCGTGGTTTTGGGGGAGATTTTTGATGTGGCCGTTGATATTCGTCAAAATTCTCCCACGTTTGGGAAAGTGGTCGGGTGTAGTTTGAGCGCGGAGAACAAACGACAGTTTTGGGTACCGGCAGGGTTTGCCCATGGGTTTTTGGTGACTTCAGAGATTGCTGAGGTGCTGTACAAAACTACTGACTATTATGCTCCCCAACATGAGCGGTCGATTTTGTGGAATGATCCTGACCTGGCCATTGATTGGCCCTTGAACGGGATTACTCCCGTCCTGTCAAAGAAGGATGAAACGGGTCAATCCTTGAAAACGGCGGATCTGTTTCAATGATGCCAAAGCAAATTTTATTGATCGGTCAAGATGGCCAACTGGGCCAAGAACTCCGGCCTCTGCTGGAGGCCCTCGGAACCGTCAAAAGTGTGGGTCGGGACAGTCTGAATCTGGCGGATCTTGAGACGATTCCTGAAGTTGTCAACCAGGCCGCACCGGATGTAATTGTCAACGCTGCGGCTTACACCGCTGTGGACAAAGCAGAAAGTGAGCTGGAGCTAGCCACAACAATTAACGGCAAAGCCCCAGGGATCCTGGCAAAAACGGCAGCGGAACTGGGGGCAGCTCTGATCCATGTTTCCACCGATTATGTATTTGATGGAACCCAAAGCCATCCCTACGCCACCACCGATCCAACGGCTCCCCTGGGGGCTTACGGTCAGTCCAAACTGGCTGGGGAACAGGCAATTCAGGAAACCCAGGCTGATTTTGCCATTCTTCGAACTGCCTGGGTTTACGGAGCGGGGGGCAAAGGCAACTTTGTCAAAACCATGCTACGGCTCGGGGCAGAACGGCCAGAGCTACGAGTTGTGATGGATCAGGTGGGCAGCCCCACCTGGACAGGGGATCTGGCCCAGGCGATCGCCCAGTTGATTCCCCGGTTGAAGCCAGAAACCTGCGGGATTTATCACTATACCAACAGCGGGGTTTGTAGCTGGTATGATTTTGCCGTAGCTATTTTTGAGGAGGCTGAAACTTTGGGGTTTCCGCTGAAAATTCAGCGGGTTTTGCCGATTACAACGGCGGAATATCCCACCCCCGCCCGTCGCCCTGCCTACTCCGTTCTTAGTCCTGAAAAAATCTCACAACTTCTGGGGGAACCGCCGCCTCATTGGCGACGGGGCTTACGGAAAATGTTGCGAGAATTGTTGCAGACCGGTTCCTAGGTGGTTCTGACGGTGATTTTTAATAGTTCGCAGTCACCTGGAAAATCCCTGAAAAATCCTGGAAACTTCTGGAATCCGATCCGCATCTGGAATGGAAGCCGGGTCTCGTACCCGAGCAGATTAGAAGCCTGCACAACAAACTTTCATCCATGATTTGGGATTGCTAGATCTGAAAATTGTCCTGATTTCCCTGAGAGATGTATCTTCCCTGATTCCCCTTTTAAGCCTTTTAAATAGGGGGAATGGACTCAAAAACCTAACCTTTAATCCCTGATAAATCTATGAAAGCACTGATTCTTTCTGGCGGCAAAGGAACAAGACTACGTCCCCTCACCTATACTGGAGCCAAACAACTGGTTCCTGTTGCCAATAAGCCCATTCTCTGGTACGGAATTGAAGGAATTGTGGCGGCTGGAATTACCGATATCGGAATTATTATCAGCCCTGAAACTGGAATAGAAGTTAAAAATATCACAGGGACAGGCGATCGCTTCGGGGCAAATATCACCTATATTTTGCAGGAAAAGCCTGAAGGTTTAGCCCATGCCGTTAAGATTGCTCAGCCTTTTCTAGGGGATTCTCCGTTTGTGATGTATTTGGGAGATAACCTGATTCAAAATCGATTGACTCCATTTCTTAATCGATTTAAAGAAAATCATCTGGATGCGGTAATTCTGCTGCGTCAGGTTGAAAATCCTACGGCATTTGGGGTGGCTGTTGTTGATGAAACCGGGCGAGTTTTAAACCTGATTGAAAAGCCCAAGGTTCCGCCCTCAAATCTGGCTTTGGTTGGAGTATATTTCTTTGACCAAACGATTCATGAGGCGATCGCTCAAATTAAACCTTCCGCCCGAGGAGAATTGGAAATTACCGATGCAATTCAGCAATTGATTAATACTCAGAGGCATGTGGAAGCCTGTACCCTTGATGGTTGGTGGCTTGATACCGGAAAAAAAGATGACTTACTCAGTGCCAATCAGATTATCCTGGATGAGTGTATTCAACCTGCTATTGCTGGAGAAGTTGATAGCAATAGCCAAATTATTGGGCGAGTACAAATTGGCTCAGGGACAAAGTTGATTAATAGCAGTGTCCGGGGGCCAGTTGTAATTGGGGAGAATTGTCATCTGGAGGATTGCTTTGTTGGCCCCTACAGCAGTGTAGCGGATGAAGTGACTATTATTGATGCGGAATTGGAACACAGCGTGATTCTTCAAGGGGCAAGCATTACTAATGTTCACCAGCGAATTGTGGACACGTTAGTTGGGCGACGGGCAAAGTTGACGACCACTCCCCACCGCCCAAAAGCCCTACGATTTATGTTAGGCGATGATAGCCAGGTGGAGCTCACCTAAACCGGATGAATTCATTGATTGACTGGATTTGATTGATCGGATTTGATTAACTAAATTTGATTTACTGGATTACCGTTAACTATTATTCCTCGGCATTGGTTGGGCGACTGATTGACTCAATTCCAGAAGAATTCCAGCCTGACTATCGAGTGATCATTGTGAATAATTCTGCCGATGATCACTCGATTTTTGCATTAAAGTCAGACCATGTTGTGATTTTGACTTCCCCAGCAAATCTGGGATTCGGTAAAGCTTGTAATCTGGGTCTAGATTGGGTTTATCGCCAGAATTCCCAGGCTATGGTTTGGTTGATCAATCCCGATGCTTACTTTCCTGAGGGCCGTAACAATTCAGACCTGATTCAGGATTTCGTTGAATTCCCGATCGCTCATCCGGAGGTTTCTATTTTAGGAACAGTCATTTATACCCCTGAGGGCCGGGTTGAATTTAGTGGGGGAGAATTTAATCCAAAGACGGGTTATATTGCCCCTAAAACAAACCTGGAAGTCTTCCCTGTTTCCAAGTCCTACATTCCCACCTCTTGGGTCTCAGGATGTAGCATGGTGATTGTTTTGAAAAATTTTCAAGCCTGCCCCCAGTTCGATCCCGATTATTTTCTATACTATGAAGACTTTGATTTTGCCAGCGTTATCAACAGCAAGGTCATCGGATTACGATTACCAATGGATTTCAGTATTCCATCAAACCTCTTCCATTACTAACACCGTTCCGGGGGTAAAAATCCAGCAGAGCATGTATAGTTATCTTCTCAGTTTAGAAAAACATACCAGGCGGGAGGTGTTGCTGTATCGACTGGCCAGAATTATTTTCGTCTCCTTGATCTGCCTGGGGATTCATCCCCGAACTGCCCTGGTGAAGCTTCGAGGGGTTTGGCAGTATCTCAGTCAAAAGCGTAACGCTAAGATAGATTGATGGCTCAATCAAAAGATCAATCCAAGTCGATGAAGTGACCAATGTCTCCAATCAAACCTTCCATTGAACAGGTGGATCCCCCTCGTTCACCGCGAGAGATCCTCCCCACCATGTATGATTTACCGAGTGAGGCTGAGGCGGAAAGCGGTTTGCCTGACGAATGCCATCTCTGGCAAGCCGATCGCTCAACAACGGGCCGAACGTTTGGCAGAGCGTTTACGACGGGCTGGACTTGATCCAGATCAGCTTTAATGTCAGGAAAACTTCTCGTCAATTTATCAGTTCTGATTCCTCAACCTACAGGAATTTCAGTCTACGCCAATGGGATTTTACCTTCCTTGAAATCCCTCGATCCCACGTTATTAATTGCGAATCCAAAGCCAGAATTTTCCTGCTATTTGGTTCCGGATCATCTGACTCCGGCCCATGGTACAACAGGACATTTCCGGCGATTACTCTGGACTCAGTTTCAGTTGCCAGCTATCTATCAAAATCTCCAGGGAAATTTACTATTCTCTCCGCTTCCGGAAGCCCCCTTGTATTCACCCTGTTGTTCCATTGTCATGGCTCACGATTTGATTCCACTGCGGTTTCCCCGTAAAGGATCGCGCCTCACGGCTTACTTCAAATACTACATTCCTCAAGTGCTACACCAGGCCCAACATATTGTTTGTAATTCCCTAGCCACGGCTGAGGATTTAACCCGATTTTTTAAAGTTCCTGAAGCCAAAATTACCCCAATTCCCCTGGCTTACAATCGGGAGCAATTTCAGTTTCTGGACTTGCCTACCCGTAACTATTTCCTCTACATTGGTCGCCATGATGCCTACAAAAATCTAAATCGATTAATTACGGCATTTTCCCAGTTGAATAACTCCTGCCGGAACTCTCTAAAAAACGATTCTGATTATCAACTCTGGCTAGCTGGGCCCACGGATCAAATCTACACTCCCCAACTTCAAGCTCAAGTCAAAGCCTTAAATTTGGAATCCCAGGTTCAGTTTCTCAATTACGTTTCCGCCACAGAACTCCCTCGCATCCTCAACCAGGCGGTGGCCCTCGTCTTTCCCAGTCTGTGGGAGGGTTTTGGTTTACCCGTTCTCGAAGCCATGGCCTGTGGCACTCCCGTGATTGCCTCGAACCTCTCCTCTCTAACGGAAGTGGGGGGGGAGGCCATGGTATCTATCAATCCCTACCAGGTGGAAGAAATCGCTGAAGCCATGAAATTCTTGGCGGGCAATGAACCGGAGCGATCGCGCCTACGTCAATTGGGTTTACACAGAGCCCGACAATTTAGCTGGGAAAAAACTGGCCAGCAAACGGCGGCGGTGCTGGAGAAATATCTTTAGCCAGTAGTTAAGTAGCTAGGCACAATTAATCAGAAGATACATGTAGGGGATTGAAGGGGGCGCTGCCCCTTCCTGGGGCAAAGACCCAGACCCCCTTCTATTTGATAATTAATTACAACCATCTACTTAGTTATTCAATAGAAATAACTAAGCGCTGAATGTCTGATTCTGAGTTGAAGCGGCTACCTTTTCCTCAACGGCCAAATGAGTCAGAAAAGTCTCAATTTCAACAGACCCCATTTCCTGAGGATGGCGGATGTTATGAAACATTATGTAGCACCTGAGCCAATAGATGTAAGTTTGCTCAGTTCGGTAGGAATAATGCTTGAGCCGAATCGCGTTGCGTACCTGATCGAGCAGCTTTTTCGGGCGTTGTTCCATTGTGGGATAGACGGAAAGTTTCAGTCTAAACTCTTCATCAATCGATGCTCAGCCGAAAAATCCTGGATAGCCTGCGGAAATATACGGAAAGTTTCGATCTAATCCGCTGCTCTGGGTGGAATAGCCCGCAAATTTCAGCCTAATCCGCGCCAGGGTGAGTGTTATATTGAAAAAGTCAGTATAACCCGCCCAAATTGTCTGATTAGACGGAAAGTTTCAGTCTAATAACTAGTTGGGCTGCTTCATATCCTAAGCTGTTAGTCATTCAAACTGCGCTAGTACGAATGCTATAAAAGCTTTATAGCAAGGGCTTCGCAGAAGTCATAATGCAATTTAGATACTCAACAGCTTAGTAGGGACAGCACAGCAAGATTATCTGTCTGTGTTCAAAGTTTGTTTATCGTAAAGTTTCCCGTAAAGCGTTGATATAGGATATTGATGAGGCGAGTCTCTCCGAGACGGCAAAGCCGAACGCACAGACACCAATTACGGCACAAATTCAGAACAGATAACTTAGTCAAGCTTTTCGCGCATAATCTTTAAAAATTCACGCAGTGTTGGGCTGATAGAGTTTTGCCGCCAAGCCGCCGCAAACTTTAGGCAAATGGGGC
>JAAURB010000094.1 GCA_012033335.1 Oscillatoriales cyanobacterium RM2_1_1 | reverse complement strand
TCGCTTGACGATATCGTTCTTCGAGTTCTTCCAGACTCAGGTGAGCCCTAATTTTGAGCCGTCTAGCCATTGTATTTCAACAACTCTTCTGACAACATTATGACTCTTCATCCGAATTTGATATTAGGATTTGAAGTTGGTAGCGCCCTGCGCTACCAACTTCTGTACTCTAGTAGGTGGTTGTAATTAATTTTTAAGAAGTTCCCAGATCCCTCTTCAGGTTCCTCATGATTAACCGGTTGCTCATGATTAATTTGCGATCGCCCTATCAATCAAATCCATCAATCAGGATTAGCGATAGTTATCAAATTGTAAGGCGACTGGGAAATCTTCCTGTTTTAATCGTTGCATCACTTCTTGTAGCTCATCTTTGGATTTCCCGGTCACACGCACGGCATCTCCCTGAATTGAAGCTTGTAGCTTTTTGAAGTCGTCCTTGATGATCTTCGTGATTTGCTTGGCAATCTCTTTGTCAATGCCTTTTCTGAGCTTGATTTCCTGCCGAACTCGGTTGCCACTAGCCGCCTCAATCTTGCCATAGTCGAAAATTTTCAACGAGAGATTACGCTTGGCCGCCTTAGTCTGCAGGATCGTATGAATGGCATCGAGCACAAACTCACTGGCGGTATTGATGGTAATAGTACCCTCCCCCAGATCAAGGGTTGTATTTGTGTCCTTCAAGTCGTAGCGGGTAATGATCTCTCGCTGGGTTTGATCCAATGCATTGACCAGTTCCTGCCGATCAAAATCGCTGACAATATCAAAAGATGAATTTGAAGCCATATTTCGTTTTTGCTTTAGACTAGCGGATGGAGGCCACACTCAGCAAGCTTAGAATCAACAAGGTTCCCGTAGAAATTGAACCAATCCCAAACATCAGCGATCGCAACAGGGGCAAATCCGCAATATAAAAGATCGAGTACAGCAGTCGAGCCACCACAAAGGCAACCGCACTCCCAACAACCCAAGCCGAGTTTTCAGGTTGAATCAGATAGGCCAGAATAGCAGCGGCGACAAAGGGGGCAAAGGTTTCGAGGGCATTTTGGTGGGCCCACATTGCCCGCTGAGCATAGGGCGGTAGCTTATCAAACATGGAGCGAGGGGCACTCAGGTCATAACCCAGGGCAAATCGATTGTAAGCCACCAGGGTAAATGGTACATAAATCAGAACAGTAGCTAGGGCGATCGCCCCCACTAGAATTGTTGCTGTTGATAGTCCCAACATAGGTTTTGGTAGTTTTGATAATGGTTTCTGGGGATGTTTCTAGTGATTCTAATTTGGTGATTCTAATTATCTCTACTCACCAATGGACTAATAGGACTTCTAACACCATAAATCTCTGAGTACTGAGGAATATTGACTCTCCTCACCCTTTAAGCTCCAGGACTGAAAATTCCAGGATTGGAACCCTCAATCGGATGTCTTGAACTGGAAATCAATCAAAATAAAATAAAGTGACCACTTTCCGCTGGTTCTCAGCGTCCTCACAGGTTTGCAGCAGAGTGACGCTATCATGAAAGGCAAAACAGATCAATTGCTGACAACGCACAACGATTTCCTGATTGCATAGGGAGCTAGCCTCAGCCAGAGACAACATATCTCCCTTGGGATTTTCAACCAGGTGAATCACCTGTTCAAGCTGTTCCCGAGATTCCCGGGGTTGACGATCGAGGCTCTGGGGTAGAATCACTGTCAGCAAATTGGGGTCAGCCCGCATTGCTCCCCGAATGGCTGCTGAATTAGTCCCGGTAGCTCCTGAGGTAATCACCTGATTTCCCCCTAGCACCAAGGCATAACTCAAAAGCTCAATCAAGTTCTGATGGGTTAGGGGGACGTGACGCGATCCTAGGATCGCAATTCGCTTAGAGCTAGTTTGCTGAATTGCCGCAAGTTCTTGTAAAAACTCATCTACTCTCGGTAGATTGATAGATTGGCTCAAGGATGTTCTCAGTCTCTAGTAAAACAACCCTGTAGATTGTAGCAAATCAAGGGTAGATTTTTTGGTTTGTTCTGAAAATGTAGCCATTCTGTCAGTATTAAGTCGATAAGGGCTAGGCACAATTAATTAGAAGATTGATCTGGGGATGAAGGGGGTAGTACCCCCTGCCTGGGGTGAAGCCCCAGACCCCCTGCCATTTGACAATTCATTGCAACCACCCCCTTAGGATGATTTCTACAATGGTTAGCGGCAGACGTTGACGGCATGATGTTAATGGCAAAGAACGGAGAAATCACCCCTAGAATCTCTACCAACCTTTGAACTAAAAAAAACCGATGAAATCTGAAAAACCAGATACCATTAAACTTGATCAGTTTCTCAAACTCGCAGGCTGCGTCCAAACTGGAGGCCATGCCAAGGTCTTGATTCAGTCGGGGGAAGTCAAGGTCAATGATCAGGTTGAAACTCGCCGGGGCCGCAAATTAGTGGAGGGCGATCGCGTCAGTTTGGGCCAGCAAAGCTATCTGGTACAGCTCGGCTGATGCGCTTTCAGGTTATTGAACATCACTGATTACAGATCAATCACACGAATCCATGGGTATTCCGATCTCGTCCGGCACCATTCTCAGAAATCAATACAGCATCATCCGTCAGCTTGGGCAAGGCGGGTTCGGGCGAACCTATCTGGCAAAGGATCTCTATCGGTTTGAGGAACTCTGTGTCCTCAAGGAATTTGCCCCGCAATTGCAGAGTCAATCCGTCTGGCAAAAAGCCCAGGAGTTATTTGAACGGGAAGCCAAAACCCTCTATCAGCTTCAGCATCCCCAAATTCCTCAGTTTCGAGAGTTGTTTCGAGAAACCCTGAACGGTCAAATCCATCTCTTTGTGGTTCAGGATTACATCGCCGGTTCCACCTATCGAGAGTTGCTCTATCCGCGCCAGGGTCAAACCAATCGCTTCAGTGAAGCCGAGGTGATTCAGTTACTCAAACAACTCCTACCTGTCTTGGTTTATATCCATTCCCGAGGGGTGATTCATCGAGATGTTGCTCCAGACAATATTATTCAGCGCCAATCAGACGGGTTGCCGGTGTTAATTGACTTTGGTGGGGTAAAGCAGCTCAAAGTCAAAGTCGAGGAGCTGGAAACGGCCTCGGCAGGCATCCCAGCCACTCTGATTGGTAAACGGGGCTATGCCCCAGAAGAACAGATCCAGTTGGGTTTGGTCTATCCCCACAGCGACTTATATGGTCTGGCTGCCACTTCCCTGGTATTACTCACCGGCAAAGAACCTCAAGCTTTGATTGACCCCAACCAATCGCAGTGGAAATGGCGACAGGAAGTCAGTCTCAGCCCCAATTGGGAGCCATTTTAGACAAGATGCTGGCCCAGCGACCGGGAGAGCGTTATCAATCTGCCCTGGAGATACTGAGAGTTCTAGACAGTATTCCGCGAGGGTTTGCTCCGGCATTTTCCCAGTCCCTTGCCCCCGGTTATCCAGCCCCACCTGGCTCAAACCAGCCCTCCCTAGCTCGACCGCTGCCCGTAGCCGTGGCCAAAGCTCCTGCGTCTCCATCCTCCGCTTCTCTACTCGGTGCAAATTCAGGTTCAGTCCCTGATTTAGCTCCAGGTTCAGTTTCAGGTTCAATGCCGGGAACTGAACCTGTACCGCCGCCGACCCTGGGTTTAGTTCAAACCCAGGTAGTCAATTTGCCGAATCCTTCCCCAGGAACAGCCCACCCCTGGTGGTTCAACGCTCCTAAAACAGGAATGTTAGTCGGTGTCTCGGTAGTGATTATGGGATTTCTGGGCTGGTTTGGAGCCCATTATCTGATGGATCGGTTGTCCCCGGCTGGCGAAAATCAGTTTGGTGGTTTATCAGAAGCCCAACGTCAGGAGATTTTGCTAGAGCGCAGTCAGAATCTAGGAATTGACTATCCATTTTTCACCCGTTTGGTGAACGAAGTGTTTTATCTGCGCCATCCGGAGCAACAGGGTCGGCTTCTGACCCAATCCCCGGAGGATGAAGTCTGGCGCAAACGCTGGGATCAAACGGCCAATGAACTGCTGAACCGCTTAGAGAGCCTTAGTCCGGCTTCTAGTCGCCTGATTGGCACCTATGATCAGAGGGATTTGAAAACCTGGATTCGCACCGCCAATCGCCTCAATCTCAGCAGTCGTGCCCTCTATGACCTGGCGGATGCTCAATTTTATTATTGGTTTCCAGAACAGCCCCGCACCAATGACTTGAGTGAGTCTTCCCTGGGTCAGGTCTGGTATGGGATTACCCGCGATCGCCTGAACGCTTTAGAAAATAGCCAGGATCTAGAACGGATTGAGTTTCAGCCGGGAACAGATCGCCAAGTCTTTCAGGGAACTCTAGAACCCGGCGGAAGCAAAGCCTATGTGTTGTATCTGAGGCAGGAACAGGATTTGCAGATGGCCTTACAAACCCTACCAGAATCCACCTTCGTCTCAATTTATCCCCCCGGAAATGCCGGGTCAACGGAGCCAGTGCTGGAGGATTCTCGCCGCTTAAATTGGTCAGGGCGACTTCAGAGTTCTGGATACTATGAATTGGTGATTGTCTCGGATCGCTTAGAGCCTCTGGACTATCAACTCACCATTGAGGTGGAGGAGAATTGAAATTCAAATAATGCTGCAAATTCTAATAACATTTCAAACTCTAACTCAGACCTTGAATTTACCGTCGAGAACTTTAGAGTCAGATTCCAGATACCGCTTCAATTCCGCCGCCATCCGCTCCATTCCCTCCTGTTCAGCCTGACCCATAAAAGGGAGCAACAGGCCAGCCAGCCAACCAGAAAACGCTTCAGTATGAAGGTATCGGGTACGTTGGGGATTTACCGCCTCAAGCTCAAAGCGGGATTCACTGCGAAATCCTCGAGTTTGGCTCACCCATGCCAGACAAACCTGCGGCTGCACCTGCTCTACCCGGGATTGGAATTCTACTTTGCCCTCTCCTGCACTGCGGCAAACGACCAGTCTAACCAGTTGGTTGACCTGAAATCCCGGTTCGATGGCGGTAGCAAACAGAAAAGTATTCCAGCGCTCCCACTCTTCTTGATGATAGAGAGTGTGCCAGACCGTCGAGGGAGGAGCAACAATTTCAATTTCAGTTCGGAGGGTTACCATGGGGAATTTACAGTTTCAAATTCTAGAATTTAAATTTTAGAGTTTTAAGTTTAAATTTCAGAGTTTAGATTTTAGAGTTTAGATTTCAGCCAAATAACCACCTAGAGCAAAGCAGCAATTCTCGGATTTGGGCAAGGTAGATTCTCAAGGGTTGTGGACGAAAGTCAAAGCTTGACTGAACATGTCCTTGGGTAATCATTAAGTAATAATACTGACGAGAAACCCTCACCTAGTTTCTGCTACATATCTCGCTAGACTGAAGACAATTAATAAAAGTTCATCTAATCTCTCAGATTAGGGATTGATAGGGCACAGGTATGAAAGGCAAACAAGTTCTACTGACAGGGGGTACAGGGGGGCTGGGCATGGGTGTGACTCCCCTGGTCGTTGCCCGAGGCGCAAAGGTGACCATTCCCTATCGCAGCGGTGAAGAAGTAGACCGACTGAAAGGGATTCTCACGCCGACTGAGTTTGAAAGCATTCGCTTTGTCAAGGCTGAACTGACTGACGAAACCACGGTAGAAAAGCTGATCAATGACATGGGGCGGGTGGATGTGCTGATTCATCTGGTGGGGGGGTTCTCCATGGGAAAAGTTCATGAATACAGCTATGGGGACTGGAAACAGGATTTCACCCTGAATCTGGATACTACCTTTCTTCTCTGTAAACATAGTCTTGCAAAAATGCTCCAGCAGGACTATGGGCGCATTGTCACGGTAGGTTCCCGAGGTGCTGTGCAACCGATGGGACAATTGGCAGCCTACTGTGCCTCAAAAGCAGGAGTTGTAGCGTTGACCCAGGCGATCGCCGATGAGACCAAAGGGACAAATATTACGGCTAACACGGTGCTTCCCAGCGTGATTGATACCCCGAGTAATCGAGAATCCATGGGTAGTGAGCAGGCTGAACAGTGGGTCAAACCAGAATCTCTAGGGGAAGTGATTTGTTTCCTGGCTTCCGAGGCGGCCCAAGACATTCGTGGTGCTGCCGTTCCAGTTTATGGCAACATTTAGATGGCAACACTTAGACGGTAACTCTGAAGGAATGTTTACTCAATTCGATAGAAATCTTGGGGTACCGACCTCTGTTCTACTCCATTTACTCTATGATCCTGAGAATAATGAATGGTCAATAGCCAGGGATGTTTGTAAATAACTTGAAAGAGCCACTTGAAAGAACGGTTTGTGAAAAACAGTTTGTAAAGCACAACTTGAAATATCAGGACAAATTTTTATGGCAGTTAAAGATGAGAAACCAAGATTTCCAGGGAATATTCCAGTCGGGAGTGTTTTGTTATGGGTTGCTGGTTTAATTTTTCTGGTTAATATTTTTCTTCCCAACTTATTTGGGCCGCAAATTCCCAGGGTTCCCTATAGTTTATTTATTGACCAGGTTCAGGATGGCAAAGTTGAACAAGCCTATATTGGACAGGATCAAATTCGCTACAAACTAAAAGCTGAAGCCGAGGATCAGCAGGGCCAGGTACTCTCTACTACACCAATTTTTGATCTGGAATTGCCCAAGCGCTTAGAGGATAAAGGCGTTCAGTTTGCCGCCGTTCCTCCCCCGGCGAATAACTGGTTTACAACTTTATTGAGTTGGGTGATTCCCCCACTGATTTTTGTTGGGATCTGGTTAGGAATTGGCCGGATTATTCAGGCCCGCGGTGGCGGCATGGGAGGGCCTCAGGGTGCCCTCTCCATTACTAAGAGCCGGGCTAAGGTCTATGTTGAGAATGAAGCGACAAAAGTCACTTTCAATGACGTGGCGGGAGTTGAGGAAGCCAAAGCCGAACTAGAGGAAGTCGTCGAATTCCTCAAGAGCCCTGAACGATTTATTCAGATCGGGGCCCGAATTCCTCGGGGAGTATTGCTGGTTGGCCCCCCTGGAACCGGAAAAACCTTACTGGCCAAGGCCGTTGCTGGGGAAGCTGGGGTGCCGTTTTTTAGTATTTCTGGATCGGAATTTGTCGAGCTGTTTGTTGGGGCCGGGGCAGCCCGGGTGCGGGATCTGTTTGAACAGGCCAAGAAAAAAGCCCCCTGTATTATTTTTATTGATGAACTGGATGCCATTGGCAAATCCCGTTCAGGCAACGGAGTTTTGGGGCAACGATGAGCGGGAACAAACCCTGAACCAGTTGCTGACCGAAATGGATGGGTTTGCTGCTGGCAGTGCAACGGTCATTGTGCTAGCGGCCACGAACCGCCCGGAAACCCTTGACCCAGCTCTATTACGTCCAGGACGGTTTGACCGGCAAGTGTTGGTGGATCGACCGGATCTAGCGGGTCGGCTCAAGATTTTAGAAATCTATGCCAGTAAAGTGAAGTTGGGAGAGGATGTGGATTTAAGGGCAACAGCTACCCGTACCCCCGGATTCTCTGGGGCGGATCTGGCAAACCTGGTAAATGAAGCAGCATTACTGGCGGCTCGGAGTCGCCGAGAAACCGTGAGTCAGGCTGATTTTGGGGAGGCGATTGAGCGAGTTGTGGCGGGCCTGGAGAAAAAGAGCCGGGTCTTGAACGAAAAAGAGAAGAAAATTGTCGCTTACCATGAAGTCGGTCATGCCCTTGTGGGGGCGGCCATGGGGGCCCCGGAAAAAATCGCCAAGATTTCTATCGTGCCCCGAGGCATGGCTGCCTTGGGATATACCCTGCAATTGCCCACAGAAGATCGGTTCCTCCTGAGTGCCGAGGAAATTCAGGCCGAAATTGCTACCCTATTGGGGGGGCGTTCCGCCGAGGAAATCATCTTTGGTAGTATTACGACCGGAGCCGCCAATGACTTGCAGCGGGCAACGGATCTGGCGGAACGGATGGTTACGACCTATGGGATGAGTCAGGTGTTGGGGCCATTGGCCTATGAGAAAGGCCAGCAGAATAACTTCTTGGGGGACAACATGATGAACCCCGCCGGAATGTCAGTGATGAAACGGCCAAGGCCATCGATGGTGAAGTCAAGGGAATTGTTGATAAGGCCCACGACCAGGCCCTTGAGATCCTCAACACTAATCGAGATCTACTGGAAACCATTGCCCAAAGGATTTTAGAGGTTGAGGTGATCGAAGGCAAGGATCTGCAAGAGTTACTCGGTCAGGCCCAATACGAAGGCAAAGTCGCCACAACAGTATAAACACAAGCCCAGACCAAAATTCTCATGCGTCAGCCCTGCCCTTGCGGTGGGGCTGTTTATTTAACCCGTTTATTCAACTAGATGACAGGCGACCCAATGTTCTGAACCAATGGCTCTGAGTTCAGGTTCCTGACGGCGGCATTGCTCCATGACGAAGGGACAGCGGGGGTGAAAATGACATCCTGGGGGTGGGTTGATTGGGCTAGGAATATCTCCCGTTAGAATCATCGGTTGGCGTTGTTTTTCCGACTCTGGATCGGGAATCGGAATGGCAGACAGCAGGGCTTGGGTGTAAGGATGGAGGGGATTGGCGTATAGATCGGAGCAACTGGACAATTCTACAATCCTGCCCAGATACATCACTGCAATCCGGTGGGAAATATGGCGCACTACCCTCAAGTCATGGGCAATGAATAGATAAGTTAGCCCCAATTTTTGCTGCAAAGACTGCATCAAGTTGATAATTTGGGCCTGAATTGAAACGTCCAGAGCCGCAATCGGTTCATCACAAAGAATGAACTCTGGATCCGCCGCCAACGCTCGGGCAATGCCAATCCGTTGCCGTTGACCGCCAGAGAATTCATGGGGATAGCGATCCGCAAAGGAGGGATGTAAACCAACCAGCTCTAGCAGATCTTGTACCCGCTGCCGGAGCTGTTGACGCTCGATCAACCGATGGATCATTAAGGGTTCACCCACGATTTTTGCCACGGTCATCCGAGGATTCAAAGACCCATAAGGATCCTGAAACACCACCTGCATTCGATGTCGCATTTGCCTGAGGGTTTCGGGTTTGAGGGCCGTGAGCTCAATATTTTTAAAAAAAATCTTGCCCTGGGTCAAGGGCTCAAGTTGCAGAATCCCTCGGCCCAGGGTGCTTTTTCCACAACCGGATTCTCCCACCAGGCTCAGGGTTTCCCCGCCGTAAATTTGTAGGGAGACCCCATCAACAGCCTTAATCACCCCGGTCTGCCGCTGCAACAAACCCCCACCCAAAACTGGAAAATGAACCTGAAGGTTCTCGATGCTGATCAAAACATCGGATGGAGCAGTGGTTTCAACCGGAGCAAGGGATGGATTCATGGGAGCAATAGGATTTAAATTGCAGGCTTAATCACAGCTTATCCGTTTACCTCAGGCCCGTTTACCTCGGGTTTGACCCAGCAGGCAACTTTGTGATCGGATTCCAGGGTTTCCAGGGGCGGCAATTTGGTGAAGCACTGTTCTAAGGCATAGGCGCAACGAGGAGCGAAGGGACAACCTTGGGGATAGTCAATCAAATCGGGGGGATTGCCTGGAATGGCTAAAAGTTGGGGGCGCTCATGGGGGGATACCAAAGGACTATCCAACCGGGGCAGGCTCGCCAGTAAACCAATGGTGTAAGGATGGCGGGGGGATTTGTACAGGCGATTGACCGGGGCTTGTTCCACGATTTGTCCGGCATACATTACTAGAATCCGATCTGCCAATCCCGCTAACAGTGCTAGGTCATGGGTGATCCAGAGAATTGCCATGGCCTGATCCCGGCGGAGTTGTTTGATCAGTTCGACCACCTGGGCTTGAATCGTCACATCCAGGGCGGTGGTAGGTTCATCGGCGATTAATAATTGAGGCTGACAGGCTAGGGCGATCGCGATCATCACCCGCTGCCGCATCCCCCCAGAGAACTGATGGGGATATTGCCGAATCCGCCGTTGGGCCTCGGGGATTCCCACCTGATTGAACAGTTGAATCGCCTGGTTTCTAGCCTGGGCTTGGGTCAGTCCCAGATGAACTTTCATGGCTTCTGTCAATTGGGTTTCCAGGGTTAAAACCGGGTTCAGGGCGGTTAAGGGATCTTGAAAAATCATTGAGATCTGCCGACCGCGAACCCGTTGAATCGCTCGAGGGCCTAACTGCAATAAATCTTGATCTGCAAACCACGCTGCTCCAGCGGTAACTTTTCCTGGAGGAGTCGGAATCAATTGCAGAATTGATAACACACTGATACTTTTTCCTGAACCCGACTCCCCGACAATTCCCACTGTTTCCCCGGGGTCAATCTGGTAAGAGATGCCATTGACAGCCCGGACAATCCCATCTGGGGTAGAGAACTGGGTGGTTAAATTTTCGACCTCAAGCAGTGCCATGAAACTCAGAAAACCTGTCCCGTGATGGATATGATAGCTTAAAGGATGGGTGCAGCTTCATCCATTCCCCTGAATCCATCGTTCGACTATCGCCAAACCATGACCCAGACTACCGACTTTCTCAGCCATCTCAACCCAGCCCAACGTCAAGCGGTTGAACACTTCTGTGGGCCGATGCTGGTGGTAGCGGGAGCGGGCTCAGGGAAAACCCGAGCCCTGACCTATCGGATTGCCAATCTGATTCAAACTCACCGGGTTGATCCGGAGAATATTCTGGCGGTCACCTTCACCAACAAAGCCGCCCGAGAAATCAAGGATCGGGTTGAGTCAATTTTCAGTCAGCAACAGGCAGAACGGCAATATGGCAAGCCCTTTTCGACCCTGGCGATGGCGGAACAGGTGAAACTGCGATCACACATTTATCGCTCCACCACCAAGCATCTCTGGATGGGGACATTTCATAGTCTCTGTGCTCGGATTCTCAGATTTGATATTAACAAATACAAGGATGAAAACAACCGCCAATGGGAGCGCAATTTTACGATTTTTGATGAATCTGATGTCTATAGCCTAGTCAAACAAATTGTTGTACGGCAATTGAATCTAGACGACAAAAAGTTTGAACCTCGTAAAGTTCGCTATAAAATCAGCAATGCCAAAAATCAGGGTCTTTCTCCCCAGGAATTCCTAAAAGAAAACTCCAATTATCAAGGACGGATCATTGCTGAAGTTTATGAACTCTATCAAGATGCTTTAGCAGCCAATAATGGCTTTGACTTTGACGATCTGATTCGAGTAACTGTTGATTTATTTCAGCAAAATCAGCAGGTGTTGACCTATTGGCATGAAAAGTTTTCCCATGTTCTGGTGGATGAATATCAAGATACTAATCGTACCCAATATGACCTGATCCGGCTGCTGGTGACCAATGGGGAAAATCCCCGGCAGTTTAAAGACTGGAATAACCGCTCCGTATTCGTCGTGGGGGATGTGGATCAGTCAATTTATTCCTTTCGGATGGCGGACTATAAAATCCTTCTAGAATTTCAAGATGATTTTGGGGATGGACTAGGGGATGCAGATACCCACACCATGGTGAAGCTGGAGGAAAACTACCGTTCCCGGGCCAATATTCTCGAAGTTGCCAATCATTTAATCCAGAATAATACCGAGCGGATTGACAAAGTGCTACGTCCCACCCGGGGGGAAGGAATGCCGATTTATTGCTATCGCTCTGGGGATGAAATGGATGAGGCCCGATTTGTTCTCAGCCAGATTCAGGGCTTAATCCAAAAGCACCCTGAACTCGGCCCCGGGGATTTTGCCGTCTTGTATCGGACAAATGCCCAGTCTCGGGCTTTAGAAGATGTCCTGAGAACCGAGCTGCCCTACACGATAGTTGGGGGCTTGAAGTTCTACGACCGCAAGGAAATCAAGGATGCCCTGTCCTATTTGCGGGCGATCGCCAATCCGGCTGATACCGTGAGTTTGCTGCGGGTGATCAATACACCGCGTCGGGGTATTGGCAAATCCACCCTGGATGCCTTGGTGAATGCTGCCCAACAGCTCAGTATGCCCCTGTGGGAAATTATTAGCGATCGCGATTCTGTCAACACCCTGGCGGGACGTGCGGCCAAGTCCGTCAACCAGTTTGCTGCCATGATTAAATCCTGGCAGGATCGGATTGAAACCGCCTCAGCCTTTGAAATCCTCCAGGGCATTCTCAAGGATTCTAGCTACATTCAGGACTATCAGAACCAGGGCACTGACGAAGCTGAAAACCGCCTGGAAAACCTGGAAGAACTCAGCAACGCCGTCTCCCAGTTTCAGGAAGATTATGAAGACACCACGTTACAAGGGTTCCTGGCCAGCGCCGCCCTGGCCTCCGACCTCGATGACCTGAAAGAAGGACAAAACGCAATTTCCCTGATGACTCTGCACTCAGCCAAAGGGCTGGAATTTCCCGTGGTGTTTTTGGTGGGTCTGGAACAGGGACTCTTCCCCAATTTCCGCAGTTTCGATGATCCCCTGGCCCTGGAGGAAGAACGGCGGCTGTGCTACGTCGGCATTACCCGGGCCCAGGAACAACTCTTTCTCAGCCATGCCCGTCAGCGGCGACTCTGGGGCAACCCGGAACCCTGCGTTCCCTCTAGTTTCCTGAAAGAACTGCCGGAAGATTTAATTGAAGGCTTTTCCTCCAGTTCAACCCGCCGATCTTCTAGCTCCAGTTCTGGACAACCGCAGCGGCCAGCCAATACTCAAACCCCGGTGATGGAAGACTGGCAGGTGGGTGATCGCGTCCTCCATGACTCCTATGGGATGGGCAAAGTCACCCATATTTTGGCAGTAAACGCAAGATATCCCTGGCCATCAAATTTGAGGAATCGACCTCTAAAATTCTCAATCCCAGCCTTGATCCCCTGCAAAAACTTTAACGATTCAGGGTCAATTATTATTGAGCCTTCATTTGGGCCAATAAAGTTTTGTAGTCTTCCCGATTGGGGTACACCTGCACCAATTTTTCTAAGGGTTCAATGGCCCCCTGGGGATTGTTCATCTGGATGCGGACATTAGCTAGCCCTTCTAAGGCAGTAGGGTTTGCTGGTTCGCGGGTCAGGACGGATTCATAACCCCGTTCCTGGGCTTGCAGTTTGGTTTGCTGATCAACGGCTGCGGTTTGGGTTTGTTCTGTGGGGGAGGGTTGTTGCAGAATGGTTTTCAAAGTGCTAATTCCCGATAAACTCGCCTGCCCCAGGAAACCCACCAAAGAAATGAATGTAAAAATCCGAATCAGCCGTTTACGGCGATCGCCTGCCTCTGCTTCAAAGTTTTGTGTCATTCTAACCGCCTTGATGACTAGTTAACGAGGTCTACATTTCTGAACATACCCAGGTTTTAGGCAGGAGTGATCACATTCATCGAACAAACTAAAGTTAGTGCTGAACTTCCGAGGACTGGATCAATCCGGAGACGTTGATTTCTGAAGAGCTTGGGGTTTTTGGGGGATCCTGGCTTGATTCATCTTCTTTCAATGGGGCTTCTTTCAATGGGGCTTCTTTCAATGGGGCCACAGACAAAGATCCCCGGGATGAAACAACCTCTGCTGCATCGGAGGGCAATAAAAGTTGTGGCGAACTAACATTTGCTGCTGATAAAGACTCAGCCAATGGGTCAGGATGAGTTAATCCCTCAGAGATTTGAGATTTTTTGGCGGAACGCTGGCGTTTTTTGGGCTTGGCTGGGGTCACTAGCGCTGACAATCCCTCGATCTGAATCCGTTTATACATTGCTTCACTCCAATCCATCAGGTAATGGCTCATCGCTCCCAGTTCTAGCCCGCAATAAATGGCAATCCACTGGGTATCGTAATTGTGAAGCGATCGCAATATCAGTTGAATGCTCTGCAGTAGAGTGAGTTGGGCGGGCCAAATGGATCGGGTCAGGAGCAGGGCAATCCCGCTGAAAACAGCAACCCAGGTGAGGAGATAAACCAGTCGAACCGCCGTGCCAATTAGGGGGCCATGGGACATAAATGACCGATGGCGCAAACTTTTTTGGTAAGGAATCCAGATCCAGCGCAACCAACCCCAGCGACAAAACTGGTTGGAGTAAATATCTAAATCCGGGCCAAACATCAAGCCGCCAAAGAGGAAACTGGTTCCCACCAGCACTGACAAATATTCATTTTGGGTTTGCACATAGGTCACACCCACCACTAGGGGTAAGCTCCACAATGTGATCCGATCATGGGTACGACCAGAGGGCATGGGTAAAATCCTGAGAGTCTTAAAGAAACTCAATGAATTGCATTTTTATTCTACATTCTTTGTGCTATATTAAATTTCTGTACCCAAAGAGGGCGATTAACTCAGTGGTAGAGTATCTGCCTTACAAGCAGAGAGTCACTGGTTCAAGTCCAGTATCGCCCATTTCTCTGAAACTCCTGAGTAGTAAGCATTACGTAGGTTACGTTTATGTTATGGGTTTTTAACCCCCTAAACTGTTATTCTGACTCCACTAAATTTGTTGGAGAAACATCAAAAATTATCTTAAACGGAATCTTTAGCTCATTCAATAAATTCTGTTCCACCAAGGCAACTTCTTTAGGAGAAATCGTTTGAGTCGCCCGCACTGAAATCAAGGCAACAGGAGGTTTTTTCCGCCAATCAATCTCAATATTTTCGATCTGAATGTCCGGGCGATCCACTAGGGACTGACTGACTAAAAGCTCTTCCACAGAATCTCCAACTCTAGAATAATTGGTCAACTGCCAAAAACTAATGCCCAAAGGCATAGCCAGCATTGCAATCAAGGCCAGAGTTACGCCCCAGGAGAGAGTTCGAGCCAGTTCACTGCTCCGAGCATATCCTCCCAAAACATAGATCATAATGCAAGCCAAACTGATACCAATCAGGTTGGTAACATAGAGCAAACTTGCCCCCAGAGCTATCTCGCGGCTTCCTTGGGCAATTCCCAAACCAATCACACACAGGGGCGGCATCAAGGCAACGGCGATCGCCGTTCCAGAAATCGCATCTCCAATCTCAGGGCGGATCTTGGCATATCCGCTGATTCCCCCAGCGCGATCGCAATGAGTAAATCAATTAAAGTCGGTTGAGTTCTGGAGAGAATTTCTGTGCCAAAATCAGGCAGGCTAATAATTAATCCTACTAATCCAGAGACGAGAATAGAGAGAATCGTGCCCACTAAAACTGAAAGAAAGCTAGTCGAAAGTAGTTCCCTATCCCCTTCTAGCATCGCAAAGGGTAAGCCTCTCAATGGCATGATTAAAGGGGCAATAATCATGGCTCCAATAATCACTGCTGCACTATTAATCAGGAGTCCTGAGGTTGCAATTAAACAGGATCCAACCAGTAAGACAATATAACTTTGAGTTAATCTTGCATCCTTTAATAAAGATTCCCGTAGCTTGAGTAATGGAACAACGCCTAAGCCGAAGCCTTTAATCAGTTTAAACGGCCTTTGCATGAAAGCTCCTGATAAATCTAATAACTTTAAACCACTCATCCGGACGTTTCTGGAACGGCTCTGGGACAGAATCAACCCTTTGCAATTAGCCCGGATGGTTAGACCTGAACTCCAATTGACTAAAGTTCTGTATTCTATAAACTAACCAAGGTAATTTCAGGTCTCTCTCATTACGGTTAATCTGTAAAGACCATAGAGTATTTAATCAGATTAAAGCTTGTAGATCTTCTATCTTGAGGAATAGCAAAGGGGGCCACCAAGAAAACTCAGTTGCCATAACAGTTTTGACTCATCTAGGACTATAATCAGTTTTTTAGAAGCCTACACTACAATTTTTTGTCAAGAATTTTTCATAAAGTCATTCAAGATTTTTGATAGAGGCATCAAACCCGACAAAAGCTGATCAAACACAGAAAACCATCTCTGGCTAGACTCAAATCTATCTTTAGGAAGATTTACAACTTTTAGTTAGATCTCTAAGCTTCTAGGTTAGAAAGTTAGCATCTACTTTGCTCTTTCCACTTTTACTTAACTTAACTAAACTTAATTCTATGACTGCTCAACTTCCTGTTAAAAAAGAAACCGTCTCAGATGCCTCTATTCAAGCAGAAGCCAATCAAAAAATTACAGAAACGACTGAAATTGCTCCAGATCAAGATTTGGATCTAGATTTTATCTTCATGCGAGACATTGAGTTTCGTCAAGAGACTATTTATTTTATTGTAGTTGATCGATTTTACGACGGTGATCTAGACAACAATCTTGGGGACAATTCAGAGCTCTATGACCCAGAAGGTCAGGATTGGGGCAAATATTGGGGAGGAGATTTGCAGGGAGTTATTGAAAAGCTAGACTATCTAAAAAACCTGGGAGTTACGGCTCTCTGGTTGACTCCCTTGTTTGAACAGGTGGAAGGATTATTTTTTGAAACTGCCGCAGTTCATGGCTACTGGACAAAGGATTTTAAACGATTGAATCCTCGGTTTATTGGTAAAGATGAAAATCCTTCGTTGAATGCGACTCAAGACACTCGAAATACCACCTTTGACCGCCTGATTGAAGCCTTGCATCAGCGTAATATGAAGTTAATTCTAGATATTGTTTGCAACCACAGTAGTCCTGATGTTGAAGGAAAGAAGGGCGAACTCTACGATGATGGGGTGAAAATTGCTGATTTTCACAATGATGAAAAGTACTGGTATCACCATTACGGTGAAGTCACAGATTGGCAGGATGAGTGGCAAGTTCACAACTGTGAATTGGCTGGGCTAGCTTCATTTAATGAGAATAATACTGAATATCGCCAATATATTACCTCCGCAATCAAACAATGGCTGGATCGGGGAGTGGATGCCCTGCGAGTTGATACCGTAAAGCACATGCCCATCTGGTTCTGGCAGGAATTTAATGCGGAGATTACCACTTATCGACCAGATGTTTTTATTTTTGGCGAGTGGATTTATTCCAGTCCAGAAGACGCTCAATCGGTGGAATTTACCAATCACTCTGGCATGTCCATTCTGGATTTTGGCTTGTGTGTGGCAATTCGACGGGCTTTAGCCACCTGTGAAGAGTCAGGATTTTATCTCATTCAAGATGTCCTAGATCAAGACTATCGCTATGACGGGGCCACGGAATTGGTGACTTTTGTGGATAACCACGACATGCATCGATTTTTGACCCTGAATCCTGATCCGAATAATCTGCGATTGGCGATCGCTCTGATTATGACTTCTCGAGGATTCCCTGCATTTACTATGGAACGGAACAACATCTCAATAACAGCACCAATGGCGATCAAAATCCCTACGGCAACAACGATCCCTATAATCGTCCGATGATGGCGCAGTGGGACGCTGACATGCCAATTTATCGCGATATCCGCCTCTTATCGGGGGTGCGACGATTGAATCCGGCGGTCTCCATGGGAAGTCAGTGGCAAAAGTATATTACCCCCGATGTCTATTGCTATGTCAGACGGTATCGAGACTCCAGACTTTTTGTGGCGATGAACCGAGGAGATGGGATCACCTTGGATGAAATGGAGACAGAATTACCTGATGGGGAACATTCCGACATTATGTCGTCTGATCGGTTTGAAGTCAGAGAGGGCAAGCTTCACAATTTCCGGCTCGAGTCCAAACAAATTGTAGTTTTGAGTCATGTTGGAGAGCGGATCAAAGCCCAAACCGTTGTGCGAATCCAGCTTAACGGAGTTCAGACTTTACCCGGTGAGACGGTGGTGATTATTGGAGATTGTCCAGAACTGGGCAATTGGGATATTGCCCAAGCCTATCCCCTGGAATATATCAATCAAAATACCTGGTTCGCCGAAATTCCCTTTGAGGAAAGTGCGGGAAAATTAGTTAACTATAAATATGCCCTCCTACGAGAGGGACAGTCTCCCTTGCGGGAAAATCTGGTCTCTCGTCGTTGGGTCATTGCTAGCGAGGGATTAGTCAAATGGCGCGATCGCTGGGCCGCTTAGGATAATGGATTCAATAGATTTGATCCATATTCCTGGGCCCTAAGCTTGAGTTGGGGGAGCGCTGCTCCCCTTTATCCTAACGGTTACTCATGGGCAACGGCGACTGGGCCAGACCAGGGGAAGAACTGAGGAGAAAGGCTGGAATCAACGAAAACAGCACTCCAAGACTTGAATAGTGTTGAACTGAACCTGACTTAACCAAACACAGCCTCATTGAATACAGCTTGCTCGGATTGTAACTCGTGATTAACCCAAAACTGAAGATCTATAAAGACAGAAACCAAGACTGAAGACATACAGCCGGAGAGATTAGCTGAATGTTAACAGACTTTTAGTACAAGGGGACGGCTAAAGCAATTCTTCAGAACTTCACAAAGTGACTTCACAAAGTGACTTCACAAAGTTATAGCGATACTCTAGGGCAATCCCCAATGATTTGTAAAAGCTCTTGATCAAGGTTCTTGGTGAAGATTTGTAGTCTAAAGCCTGCTCAGGTAAAATTCCTGACCCAACGTTCACGATTTAAATTGAATTGCTGCAGCAATCTGATTTGAAATATTAGCAATGATGAGCTGTTAACCTGCATAACTCAATCTTGGATAACCTATGAATTTTATAGATTTCCAATTAGAGGACTCCCCTATGAACTTCGAGATTTTTGATGAAGGTTACTATCTTAAACGCCATTCTTTTCTCGTTCCTGCCATTGAACAAGGAATAGTTTCATCCGGATTGGATCACTTCCAACGGTTCGGTCAAGCGGCGGGGCTGACCGAAATTTCTCGCTACTTTGATGAAGACTTTTATTTAGAAAATAATCCAGGAATTCAAGCTGCAGTTGATGCGGGCCAATTTGTCTCAGGATTGGATCACTACCTCCAGTTTGGCTATGAAGAAGGTCGGACTTTAATCTCTTCGGATTACGATGAGTCCTTTTATCTGGCCAGCAATCCAGATATTGTGCCCTTTGTTGAGAATGGCAGTTTTAGCAATGGCTTGCAGCATTTTGCTCAATTTGGGGCCAAGGAAGGACGATTTAGTAGTTCTTTCTTTGAGCCCGAATATCTGGGAAATTATTATTTTGATGTTGCTGTCCCCGTTGATGCCGGAACCTTCCGCACAGGGCGCGATCATTATGAACAAGTTGGTCAATTTGACCCAGCCCGGTTCGCAACTTTTGTTGGAACCCGTGAAGATGATGTAGTTGAGGCTTTCGGTCTAGGCAACAATCAAATTGCTGGAGTGGAGATTTCACTCACGAATGGAGGATACGACTATTACTACTACTACTACAGACCGACAGTTTCTGAAAGCAGTGGTAGAGATGAATTTGACGTTCTTATTGGCAGTTCTGGCGGCCAAGATACATTTATTCTGGGAACTACAGTTCAAAACCCTTCTACTTTTTTATATGAATCTGTAACTTACTACAAGGGCGAAGGAGAAGCTCGGATTCAGAACTTTAGTCAGGCCGATAACGACGGCATCAAAGTTGTGATCGAAAGTTTTGAAACCTATGAATTATCTCCCTCAGGGGCGGATTTAGTCCTGTCTGTGGCTGGCGATACCTTAGCAGTGATTGAAGGCGGGGCTGGATTGACCTTAACGCCCACTAATGTTTCTGGTGGGCCTAGTGAACTCTATCAACAATTCACTCTGGTTTAAAAATTCACTCTGGTTTGAAGATTTGGGCGTTGCTGAACAGAGGATAAATGTTGGGCATTGCCAATCTATCAGCCCCAACCCCCAATTCTGGGGGAACAAGAATTGCTCAAAGTCCCTCTCCCCCCTCTGGGAGAGGGATTTAGGGTGAGGGAGGTCTAGGAAATGTATAGCCGCACTTCACAACACAACTTAGTAATAATCAAGATCAACGCGGATACTATATAAAGATCAACGCGGGTTTGGTATGAGATCAATGCGGATAGGAGTTGTGATCAACGCGGGTTTGGTATGAGATCAACGCGGATAGGAGTTGTGATCAACGCGGGTTTGGTATGAGATCAATGCGGATAGGAGTTGCAATTCAAACCGTCGGGTTTAGAGCAAGATCAACGCGGATAGGAGTTGCAATCAACTTGAATCATGCTCGTGCAATCAACCTGATCATGCTTCAAACCCCCATTGAACTCAAGGCGAGAGAGCGGGGCAAGTCTCCGCCTATTCCACTACCAACCCCAGTAAAACATCCTCACCTTTCAGCCTTAGAGGAGGGGTGCAGTTGTGAGCATGGCCTCAAGTTCTCCTCATTCCTTCTGTCCATTCAATCGCTGTAACGGGTTGATCTGGAGCGGCGATCGCCCCTTTACCATTGTTAATCGTGTTTACTATTACTAATAGTATTTACAACTATTTAAGCAAAGTTTAAATACAATCGATTGACACGACACTTGAACTCTGGTAAGTTTTAAATGACTTTGTAACTCTACACTGCACCCTAAGTCCACTATACCCAAAGTCCACCAAGCTTAGGGGATTTTCCTACCCCCTAATCCCCCAATTTTGAGGGACTTTTAAGAAATCTGACTGCCCTTTTCGACTGACCTACCCCCTAACTCCCCCAATTTTGAGGGACTTTGAGAAATCTGACTACCCTTTCGGCTGAGCGCCCCAAATCCTCCGTTCGGACAGAG